>DAIRFC010000060.1:6902-14337 GCA_036795215.1 Actinomycetota bacterium
GTCGGCGCCCCGGCGCCCCAGGTCGATCGCGCGTCGCATGAACCGTTCTGCCTGGTCTTCTTCCATGAGGTCAGCGTATCACCGCCGATGTCGGTCGCGGGACTGCTTAGAACGTACTGGGGTAGAGTCCGCCGTCCATCAGGATGCTCTGGCCGGTGATGTACCCGGCGTGCGCGCTACACAGGTACGCACACATATGGCCGAACTCGGACGGGTCGCCGAAGCGGCGGGCGGGGACCGAGGCCTCCCACTCAGCGGCGATCTGATGTTCGGAGCCGCCGGTGCGTTCCGCCGACGCCACGAAGCCGTTACGCAGGCGCTCGGTGTCGAAGTAGCCGGGAAGGAGGTTGTTGATGGTGACGTTCCGGTCGGCCACCGAGCGTGCCACACCGGCCACGAAGGCCGTCAGTCCGGCTCGGGCCCCGCTGGATAGGTCAAGCCCGGCAAGGGGCATCTTCACGCCGATGGAGGTGATGTTCACGATCCGTCCGAATCCCCTGGCCGCCATAGCGTCGATGACGGCCTGTATGAGCTCGATGGGGGTCACCATGTTCATCGTGACCCCGTCGAGCATCGCGGATCGGTCGAGAGAGCGGAAGTCGCGGAACGGAGGACCGCCGTTGTTGTTGACGAGGATGTCGGGTTCCGGACACGCGGCGAGCAGCGCGGCTTGGCCCTCCGGAGTGCTCACGTCCGCGGCCACGGGCTTGACGTCGACGTCGCAAGCGAGCCTGATGTCTTGGGCGGCCTTTTCGAGCGCCACGGGATCGCGTCCGTTGATGACGAGTGACACACCCGCTTCGGCGAGGGCGAGAGCACACGCCCGGCCCAGTCCGCGGCTTGACGCGCAGACGATGGCTTTCTTTCCATGGATCCCCAGGTTCATCATGCCTCCTCACGCCGTGGCCGGGCGGATGATGCCTCTCTCATCATCTCCCACATGGGTACACCGAGATGCTCAAGGCGGATCTGCTTGATCATCCGGAAGCCGAAGTGCTCGTACAACCGGACGTTCTCCTCGGTCTCGGTCTCGAGGTAGATGGCGAGGTCCTGACGGTCGCAATCGTCGATGAGGGCGCGGAGTAGCGCCCCGCCATGTCCCTTGCCTTGATGCGCCGTCCGCACTCCCAAGACCAGCAGGTAGATGTGCGGCGTTTCTGCAGTGATCGTTTTGCGATCGACAGAGAGGACCCTGAGGTCGGACATCCTGCGGGCGGCGGTGCTTCCCATCCTCAGGCCGCAGCCCATAGCGCCGCTGCGGAGCATGCGCCAGAACGACATGTCGGCGAACCGGCCTGGAACGAAGGCAGCCGCGCCCTCGAGATCCTCGGAGGTGGCGTAGACCGCGCCGTACTTGAGGCAGTGCCGCACGGGCACCTCGAAGCACGCCTGATATCTCCGCTCCAGGTCTGTCTCGCCCTCGAAGAGCTTGTGCCACAGCGGGTCCCGCCTGAAGGCGTCGGCCATGGCCTCGCCGGCGTGGAATGCGTCCCGGAAGGTCAGCCGGTAAAGGGAATCCATGGCAGTAGACATCACATCGTATGGGTGCCGAAAGTGGTGAACCTGCCGACGAACTCGGGTGGAAACTGGAAGCCCAACTTGACGAGCGCGACCATCTGGCGTCCCAGGTCGCGTAGCTCCTGCCGGCACTTGGGCATCTGCTCAAGGCCGGTCTGGGGACCCAGATAGGCGGCGACATGGTTGGCAGGCAGCATGCTCTTGACGTGGGCGTAGTAGGTGAAATCCTTCAGTACCTGCACCAAGCCCAGCGAGCCGGCCGACGCCACCACCCCCAAGACCTTGTTGGCGAGGCGCCGCTCCGGAGCGCCGAGCGATATGGTCCTATCGATGATGGCCTTCGCCTGTGCGGTCATACCATGGAAGTACACCGGCACACCGAAGACGATGCCGTCGGCGGCCAACATCTTCTCGAACAACGTGCCGACGTCGTCCTCGATGTGACAGCGGCCGGCCTCGATACAGGTCCAACAGCCGTCGCAGGGCCGGATGTCTTTGCCGGCGACGCTATAGAGCTCGACCTCGGCGCCTTCCAACTGCGCCGAGGCCAGCACTTCCGTCAGCATGGCGACGGTGTTGCCGTCCGCCCGCGGGCTGCACGAGATCGCGAGGATCTTCACGGTCGATCCCTTCAGACGTGGTGAAACGCTGCGCCCGGGCTTTCCGGGCCGGCGGTCATGCGTCGTCGGCCGGGTTGTGGGCTTTGCGGATCCCAGAAAGCTCCATGATGGTCTCCACGTCCTCGTACTTGTTGAGAGCGTAGATGTGCAGACCGTCGATGTTGGCCTCGATGAACTTGTAGATCTGGTTGACCGTGTACTCGATGCCTGCCTGCTTGAAGGCCTCCGGGTCCTCGCCGTACTTGCCGATGATGACCGCCAGATCGGCCGGGATAGAGCAGCCGTTGCTGAGCGTCATGCGGATGATGGCGTCCTTGCTGAGGACCGGCATGACGCCGAGGATCACCGGAATGGTGATGCCGGCCTTACGTATGCGGTCCACGAACACCTTGAAGGCTTCCACGTCGTGGCACAGCTGCGACATCAGGAACTCGGCGCCGTTGTCCTGCTTGCTGCGCAGGTGGGCGATGTCGGACGAGAAGGACGGCGCCAGGATGTGCTTCTCCGGGTAACAGGCGGCCGCGATGCAGAAATCGGGGAACTTGGTCTTGATATACCTGATCAGTCCGTCGGCGTTGGCAAAATCGCCGTGCGTCCCTTCCCAGCCGGCCGGCAGGTCACCACGCATGGCGAGGATGTTCTCGATGCCGAACGATTGGTAGTGATTGAGTTCGCTGTCGATCTTGTCCCGGGTGTTCCCGATGCAGGTGAAGTGGGTCAGTACTTCCGTGGCGCCGTCCGCCTTGATGAGCTCGCAGACCTCCACGTTGCGGCCGGCGTTGCCGCCGCCGGCGCCGTAGGTGCAGCTGATGAAATCGGGGGCGAACTTGTAGTAATGGGGGAGGGCTTCCTTCAAGTTGTCCATACCGGCATCGGTCTTGGGCGGGAAGACCTCGAATGAGAAGCTCATTCTGGTGGCAAGTACTTCCTTGATCTTCATCGGTTCACGTCTCCTCACTGGTGATGATGCCGTGTGGCTGGTCCTACAGTATCGGCGTGCCGTGCATCATGCCATCGACCGGCGGCTTCGTCGAGTGGGCCTGCGTCTACGGCCTGTCCGGGCGATATTCCCAGATCTCGTCGGAACCAGTCGAGTGGACGGCTACGCCGCGACCGATGCAGTACACCGCAAGATCTATGACGGGAGAGGACTCAGCCGGCGAAGGCGGCAACGCGGCAATAGGAACACTGCGGGCGACGATTGAACGGGCTGCCCAGTCTCATGCGCTGCCCAGTCCCATGCGCTGCGCTACTCCGACAGTTCTTTGGCGAGGAACCGTGTAGGCGCCGAGTCGCCGACGACAAAATCCATGAAACCAAAGCGCTGATAGAGGATGCGCGCGGTGGTGTTGTCGTCTTGGACCTCGAGCGTCAGCTTGCAGCAACCCTGTTGTCGCGCCCGGTCCTCCGCCGCCTGTAGCAAGGCTCTGCCGACGCCCCGACCCCGGTAGGAGGGGAGAACCGCCACGTCATGGATATTGAGCAACGGCTGAGCCCGAAACGTCGACAAAGTGAAGAAGCCGACGGTGACTCCGACCGGCTGTTCGTCCGCGAACGCCAAGAGCACCAGTGCGCCGGGGTGGTCGCGGAGCATCGATGGCAGGCGATCGCGGACGTCTTTGGTCAAGGGCCGGCCGCCGCCCACCGGGTCCGCGGCGTAGGAATCGAGCACTTCGAGCACGCCGCTCGCGTCGAGCGGATCGGTAAGGTCGGCTGCAGCAATGCGAAGGTTCACGTTCTCCCCTTAAGTCCCGGCGGAGCGCCGGCCATCGGCAGCGACTCCAAGGTCTGCACCTGACACTACTCTCGCCAGTGCTCCGGTTTATTCAGTGCATCACAGCAAACGAGCGTTCCTTCGGCCTTCCCGATGACGCCCGGACGCAGAGCCTGGACCATCCACGCATCGGCGTCTTCGTCGGGGATGGGATAGGGGGCCGCGAAGCCGAGACGGCCGGCAGGCTCGAACCCGTGGCGAGGATAGTATCCCGGATGTCCGAGCACGAAGACCAGATCCACCCCAGATTCGGCGAGTATCCGTATGCCTCGTTCGATCAGCCTGCCGCCGACTCCTTGGTTCTGAAAGTCAGGCACGACGGCCAGTGGAGCCAGCAGTGCGACGGAGACTGCTTCAGGGTTCTGTTCGAGCCGGGCGGAAGTGAACAGGACGTGGCCAACGGCGCGCTCACCTTCGAATGCAAGGAGGGATAGGCGCGGCAAGGCAGTGGGGTCGTCCAGTAGAGCGCGGACGAGTTCAGCCTCCTTGTCGTAGCCGAACGCGGTACGTTCCACGTTCAGAACGTCCTCTAGATGCGAATCCAAAGCCTCTTGTATGTGCACTTAATCTCCAGACCGTGATCTGAACATGTAGATCGCCCAACCGATCGTGTCGCGCCCCCAACGCAGGTATGTAGCCTTGGCATTGCTCACGCGCTCGACCAACTCCACCAAGTCGGGATCATCCGGATGGGCGCGGGCGTACTCGGCGGTCGAGAACCATTGGAGGCCTTCGTACCTGTCCCAGTCGTCCTTGCTGCTCACCATGGTGTGGACGAGATCCAATCCACGTTGCTCTCCGGCTTCTGCATTGGAGAAGTGGCTCCCGAAGTCCTCTCGCGTACACCCGGAGGCCTCGAGGTAATCGCTGGACGGCTTCTGGAGCCAGTATGGCTCTCCCACGATCACCCAGCCGCCGGGCTTCACCATGCCGGTCAGAGCTTCCAGAGTACTGGCATGCCCCCCGAAGATCCAACTGGCACCGATGCACGACGCCAGATCCAAGCTATGCGGCTTGTCCGGCTTGAAAGCCGCACCATCCATCTGAGTGAAGGTGATGCCGGCGCCCGATGCCCGCGCTTTGAGGCTTCTCTCAGCATCGGCGATGTGAAAAGAAGAAATATCGATGCCCATGCCACGAGCGTCATAGGCCTCCGCCAAGCGGATCAGGAACTCGCCCTTACCGCACGCGATGTCGACCACCTGTGCGTTGGTGGGGAGGCGCAGAAGCTCCACGAGACGCGTCAGTTTCTGCTCGCTGGTGGGATTGCATACCACGTGTTCGCGGTGCGTGATGTCGTAGAACTTCCAAGTGTCCATGATTCATATTCCCTCGACGGTTTGACGTTTTAGCCAGTCAGCTGCGACCAGGGGTCGACTGTTGCGCCGGCGTGTCAGGCGTTCGCAGGTTCACCTGGCTCATCCGGAATCTGGGCATCATGCCATACACCGACCACCCATACGGCATTATCGTGGACGCGATAGAACAACCGGTGCGGGTCAGACAGTATATGCCGCGCTACAGCGAGTCAAGCGGGCCGGGCGCGCCCCGGCGCGCCCGGATTGAGTAGTTGTCAGACCTGGGATGGGGAGCGGGGCAGACCTGTGTGAACCCCACCATCACCCGCTTTGCGATGATGGCCGTCAACATGAGTAGCACCGCGACAACCCCGGGTCCACAGCCGAAGTCGGCGACCCGTGAGCCAGGGACAACCCGAAATGCGAGACCATCCAGTCCGCCGAGCGATCGACGAATCCGTGGTTCCGCGAGGCGGCGTCGACGGTGGGGTCGAGGTGGAAGGCGAGCATCTTCCGCGAGACGTGTGGATCGGTCCAGAGCTCGCGAGCGGCGCGCGCAACGCGCCGGCTGGTGGCACATGTTAGCCGTCTCGCCCGACAGCCCGAAGCGCCGCCACATCCCCCGCGACGATCGCCTCCAGGTTGGCCGTGATTTGCCCAGCGCTCCAGTTCCACCAAGCGATCTTGATCAGCTCGTCGATGACGTCCGGGTCGAAGCGGCGCCTGATGGGCACGGCAGGATTGCCGCCGACGATCGTATACGGCTCGACATCGCCGACGACCACGGAACGCGCCGCGATGATGGCGCCATCGCCGATGTGCACGCCCGGCATGATCAGTGACTCGTAGCCGATCCAGACATCGTTTCCGACAACGGTGTCGCCCTTGAAGGGAAGATCGTCGGGCGCGGGGGTCACGCGCTCCCACCCATTGCCGAAGATGCTGAACGGGTAGGTCGATGGCCCATCGAGCTTGTGGTTGGCGCCGTTCATGATGAAGCGCACACCCGTGGCCAGCGCACAGAACCGGCCGATGATCAGCTTGTCTCCCATGAACGGATAGTGGTAGAGGACGTTGCGCTCGAAGTCCTCCGAGTCGAGCGGGTCATCGTAGTAGGTGTAGTCACCGATGATGATGCTGGGATTGCGCACGGTGTTCTTGATGAAGCAGACCTGTGGGAATCCCTCCATGGGGTGCGCGGTGTTCGGATCTGGCCCGATCAATGAGATCTCCCGTGAATACGGCGCCGTCATCGGAATCAAGCGAGCGCTACCTCCCGAACAGCGCTCTGACGACGCTCTCGATCGCCGTCTCCGGCTCCGCGATGATTCCGGTCAACACAAGAAGCACCACGACACCCATCGCAAGGCCCAGCACTGAGGCCACGATCTTCGCACTCTTGAGCCAGCGCCGGCGACCAAGCGACTGCTGCGTCACGAGACTCCCCCAAGTTCAGACTCCTTGCTCAGCCGCAGTATAGCCCTGGCACTTGGAACGGTGAGCGCGACGTCGTGACGTTGCGGCTACTAAGTGTTACTATGTACCAGTAGCCTGTACTACTAAGTAGGTCGAGGTGGTGTTTTGTGGGCAAACAGATGACGGAGATGCTCAAGGGGACACTGGAGGGCATCGTCCTGGCCATCCTGTCCGGACGGCCCGCGTACGGCTACGAGATCACGGCACGGTTGCGGGATATGGGTTTCACCGACATCGCCGAGGGCACCGTCTATGCGCTGCTCATCAGGATCGAGCAGAGAGGCCTCGTCGATGTGGAGAAGGTCCCGTCCGAGAAGGGGCCGCCGCGCAAGGTGTATTCGCTCAATACTCACGGACACGAGTATCTCGAAGAGTTCTGGAGGACGTGGAGCTTCCTCACACGACAGCTCGAACAGCTCCACAAAGGAGGCAGATGACCATGTCCATCTCAAAGATGATCGCCGGGAAGCGGCGTTACCGGCAGTACAAGGCCCGCACGAAGCAGCTTCCCGCGGACTATCACACGGCCATCGCTGCGCTGGAGCGGTACCTGATGTACTTCGGGGCGATCTCGAATGGGGACACCTTGATGTCGATGCTGGACGATCTCGCCGATCTCTTCGAGCAGAACGCGGCGAATGGAACCGCGATCCGCGCGGTCGTCGGGGACGATCCTGTGGAGTTCGCCGAGACGTTTCTCCAGAACTACTCGGAGGGCCGGTGGATCAACAAGGAGCGGGAACGGCTGA
>DAIRFC010000061.1:0-8746 GCA_036795215.1 Actinomycetota bacterium
TCACCCAAACGCCGTCCTAGCAGAAAAGCGAGCGGAAGACCGAGCAGCGCCACGATGCCGGGGATCAAGAAGGGCCACAGGAAAGCCTTGCTCTGCTCGTCGTCGGTCAGGGCTGTGAGGTCCGCGGAGATGGCGGCAAGTGTCCCGCTGTCAACGCGTCCCCCCAGCGCCGCGGCCACGGGAGGGCCTAGATCGAACGAGCCCGCGGCCGCCGTTGCTGCGTGCTCACGGGTGGTCTCCGTCACAATGGCGACGATCTCTTCCCGGATGGAGGGCTCCAAACGCTCTTGCGCGGTCACGTAGGCTGTGGCTCTCTCGGCCGCGTTCTCCGCGCCTTGCCAGGCCGTCTGGCCGTAGATGGAGAGGAGTAGGGCGACCCCTATCACGGCGCCCACCTGTCTACCCATGCTGATCATTCCTGATCCCACGCCGCTCGAACGGGAGGGCAGTGACGTCATACCGGCCGCGGTCAGCGCCGGCATGTGCAGGCTCATCGCCGTTCCCATGATCACACCTCGCCAGGCGATGTCCCAGATGGTCGAATCGGCCCGCATCTGGGAGAAGAGAGCGAAGGCGACGGCGAACAAGACGGTCCCGGCGGCCGCGAGTTGCCGGGGCCCCAGTCTGTCCACCAGGCGCCCGGAGAAGGGTGTGAGCACCATAGAGGTGAAAGCGGCGGGGATCATGCCTATAGCGGCCCACAGCTCGTTGTATCCAAGAACGTTGACCATGAAGAGCACCATGAGCAGAGTCACCCCACCCATGCCGACACCACCGATGACCCCCATGGCGTTGGACGATGAGAATGCGCGGATCTTGAAGAGACTCAGCTCGAACATGGGGCTTCGGAAACGGTGTTCCCACAACAGGAACAGGCCCACGAGGACGACGGCCGCCACGAGTAGGCTCACGATGACGGGCGATCCCCAGCGCCACGTATTGCCCTGCACGATGGCCAGGGTGAGACAGAAGAGAGCGGCAGTAGACAGAGCGATGCCGGGGAGATCGAGTGAGGCGCTCTTGGTGTCGCGGCGTATCTCCGGCACGAGCAGGAGCGCCATGACCACGGCGACGATCCCGACGGGGACGTTCATGAAGAAGATCCAGTGCCACGAAGCGTACTCGATAAGGAGGCCTCCCACGGGCGGTCCGGCGATGGCCGCTACCGTCCCGATGGACGCCCAGAGTCCAGTGGCCAGACCATGTTGGTAGCTGGGGAAGGCGCCGAGCAAGATGATCAGCGAGATGGGGACCATGCCGGCGGCCCCGATCGCCTGGATGATCCTGAAGGCGACGAGTTGCTCGATGCTGCCTGCCAGGCCGCAGGCGAGCGAAGCCAGGGTGAAGAGCGCCAGAGAGGCGACGAACATCAAACGCTGACCGTAGCGATCGGCAAGGCGGCCAAACGAGAGCAGCAGCACCGCCTGTGCGATGTTGTAGGCATTGAGTACCCAAGAGACGCCTCCCACCGTGGTGTGAAGGTCACGGATCAGCGCGGGGATGGCGATGTTCACCACCGAGATGTCGAGGAGACCCAGAATCATGCCGAGCGATACCGCGATCAAGATCCACCACTTGCGGGGGTGGCCCGTGGTCGTCTGGCTCGGTGCCGTCATAGGTGCATGTCTCCAAGGGGTGCGGGGTGCAGCAGTTTTCATAGTGAAGTATATGGGAAACACCTGCAGTGAACGTGGCACTGCAGGCCCGCGCAGTCGTTGTCTGAGCGGAGTTTGGTACGAAGACAAGGGGATCGCATGCTGAAGTTCATGCTTGCCGCACAGCGCCAGCCCGGCATGACCCGCGAGCGCTACTTCTATGAGTGGGGCATCATACACGTCGCCCTGCTCATCTCGACGCCATCGTCAATCAGCAGTTTCCGGCGCTACGTTCAGCACTACTCCATCGATGGCATCAACGACGACATGCTCATCTACCCGCTTTCTCCCATGGATTGGGACAATATGGCCGACCATGTGGTCGACGACTACGAGGCTATAGGTGGTCCCTTCCGTGCCGACGATTATCCCAATCGCATGCAACCCCACAAGTTCGGGTCGGACAACTTCGCCGTCGAGTTGCTCGATTGGGAGACGGTGTACGAAGAACCCGGTTTCTACGCCGGAGGAGTGAAACTCCTGCACTGGCTGCGCCGCGAGCCGGGCCTGTCGCCCGAGGAGTTCAACGCCCGGTGGCGCGAACATGGCGACAAGATCATGGAGATCGCCCCGAAGGGGCTCATCCGCAAGCTCGTGATCGACAAGTCGGTGCCCATGGACCCTGATGTCTTCAAAGGCACGCTCTTCGAGTTCGGCAACGTGGGGCACTACGCCGGCGTGGAGGAGATCTGGTTCAGGAGCGTAGAAGACGTGACGCGGCTACGCAGGGATCCCGATGTCCACAAGGCTCTGCGCGCAAGCTACGAAACGTTCGTGACCGATGAGGACACTTTCTCCATGGTGACCACCGAGCGGGTCATCTGCGACTACATCACTCCCGGTCATATCACTCCCACGCCCGCGGTCCTCATCCCAGGGACTCTGGAACACGCCATAGACAAACAAGGCTATAAAGGGTGGAACATCCCCGGTTGGGATGAGGGTCTCTACAAATAGGCAGGAGGGCTTGGCTCAGCGACCTGGGACTGGGATCCCCGCCGCCGCCAGTGCTTTGTGGGTGAGTACTCTGATGAGTTCGATGTGTGTGCCCATCTCTTCGGCGGCCGCGGTCGCGTCGCCGGCGCGTATCGCGGCCATTATGGCGGCGTGGGTGTCGTGTACCTGATTCTCTCTATCTTCGAGGCGGGCCAGATCCACCGGGATGAAGAGGTCCCCCCGGGCGGCCAACATGGCCCGCTCCAGCCGGGGACTACGCGCGGCCCGAGCGATGCTCCTGTGGATGTCCATGTCCACTCTGAACCGGGAAGACCACTCCTGAGGGCGGCCGGCCTCGGCGACGGCCCGCTCGATGCTCTCAAGATCTCTATCAGTGCGCCGCTGCGCGGCCAATGCCGCGAGCCGGGTCTCGACGGTGCGTCTGAACTCGAAGATGTCGTCCAGTTCGTCGGCGTGCCGGCGCATCCACTGGTTCCAGCACTGGATGAGGGAATCGGCATCGGCCACTCGGGAGCCGCCGTGCGAACCACGCGTGGTGACGATGTAGCCCGTGCTTTCGAGCGCTTTGAGCGCCAGACGCAGGGTCATGCGGGAGATGCCGAGGCGGGCGCCGAGATCTCTCTCGGGAGGGAGCCTGTCGCCAGGTCCGAGCTCGCCCGAGAAGATCATGGCCCGCAAGAAACGGACCGCACTGTCGCTCGCCGTCTCGGTTGCAAGCGACACGTCTTGCACCACGTCGGTGTCCACATCATCTGTCGGCATTCGTACTCCCACGGTATGTGCTGTGGCACAAAGACTATACCAAAGAGCCACGCTGCGACAAGCTCGCCTAGCGGCAGCGGAGGGCCCGGGCGGCCGCGGGGGTTGACTAATAGGTATAAAGAGTTATCATATAGACCGACACTACTGTGAGAGGCCTTCTACCGGGGGACCCGACGGTCGGCCGGTAGGGTTTCAAGAACGTAGGAGCGCACGTCATGGATAGGTCGCACGTTCTCGACCCGATCGAAGCCGGTCGTCTGATCGAAGATGCCCTTGCCTCCGGAGCCTCCGCTCTCGATGAATGGCAGTCGAAGGCTCTGTTCGCCGCTTACGGGATACCGGTGCCCGAGGGGGCGCTGGTACAGAGTGAGGCCGAGGCCATCGAGGCCGCCGCCAAGATAGGCGGGAAGGTTGTCATGAAGGGCATGGGCGCCCAGTTCCACCACAAGACTGAGGCCGGGCTCGTCGTCCTGGGCGTAGAAGGTCCGGGAGCGGTGGCCGAGACATACCGGCTGCTACAGGAGCGGGGAGGAGACGGGCTCGAGGCCGTCTTGGTGGAGCAGATGGTGATCAGCAACCGCGAGCTCATCGTGGGCATGAAACGCGACTCGGTCTTCGGACCGGTGGTGGCCTTTGGGGTCGGCGGTGTATTGACCGAGGCCCTGGGCGACGTGGTGTTGGGCGTAGCCCCGCTCACCGACAGAGAAGCGGCGGAGATGCCCGATCTCATCAAGGCCAAGAAGCTGCTGGGCGCTTTCCGCGGCTTTCCACCGGTTGACCGGGTGGCGCTTGCGAAGATCATCCAAGCCGTGGGCCAGATGGCGATCGATCACCCCGAGATCGCCGAGATCGACGTGAACCCAGTCCTGGTGAGTGGCTCACAGCCCATAGCCGCCGACGCGCTCATCATCCTGTCACAGGATGGCGCCAGACTTCCGGAGCCATCATCTTTCGTACCCGATTTCAAGGCGTTGCTGGCGCCCGAATCCATGGCGCTGGTCGGTGCGTCGGGCGATGCCTCCAAGTGGGGTGGCTCGGCCTTCAAGAACGTCCTCGACGGTGGATACACCGGCAGACTGTACGCAGTGAACCCCAAGGGTGGCGATGTCTTCGGCCACACTGCTTACCCCAGCATCGAGGATCTGCCGGAAGCTCCCGATCTGGCCCTGCTGGCGGTGGGCGGCAACCAGGTGGCGCCGATGCTCGAGCAATGCGGCCGCAAAGGAGTCAAGGCCGCCATCGCCATAGCGGCCGGCTATTCGGAGACCGGCGAGGCCGGGGCCGAGGCGGAGCGCGAGATAGCTCGTATCGCCAGCGAGGGTGGTGTCACTCTCATGGGGCCTAACTGCATGGGCCTGATCTCAAACGAGGTCAGCCTTCACGCAATCGGTTTTGTGACGCTCCATCCACCCAAAGGCACACTCAGCTTCATCTCTCAGTCGGGGAACATGGGGGTGAACACGTCTAGTGCCTGCACCCGGCGGGGCATCGGCATCGACAAGTTCGCCAGCGTGGGCAACGAGGCGCAGATCGGCGCCATCGACATCATCGACTACCTGCGCGACGACCCCAACACGACCTGCGTGATTACGTACATCGAGGGTGTGGATGACGGCCGGCGCCTCATGGAGGTCGCGCGGCGGGTCACCGCGGTCAAGCCGGTGGTCGTGCTGCGGACCGGACTTACTGAATACGGCAGCAAGGCGGCGGCTTCGCACACCGGTGCGCTGGCCGGGTCGGCGGCTGTGTGGGAGGCGGCAGCTCGTCAGTGCGGCCTCGTGACAACCTCGTCGCCCGACGAGGTGGTCGATCTGGGGACCTGCATGGCCTATCTGCCGTTGCCGACCGGCAGGCGGGTGGCCATCATCACCCAGGGCGGGGGCGCCGGGGTCATCGCGGCCGACGAGGCGGCGTGGCACGGCCTGCAACTTGCCGAACTGCCCGCGGAGCTCTATGAGTCGTTCGATCCGCTGCTGCCTCCTTTCTGGAGCAGACAGAACCCTCTCGACACCGTCGCGTCGGCCAGTGCTGAGGCCATGGCCACGATACTGACGGGCGTGGCGGAATGCGACGCGGTAGATGCGATAATCATGATGTCCGTGCTTGGCATCCCGACCAGTGCGGGCGGTGACCGCGAGGTGAGCGCGCACGGTGAGTTCGTCGGTCTGAGTCAGTGGGAGGACTCGCTCATGGCCCTGATCGCCGATCTCATGCAGAAGACCGGCAAGCCGATCATCAACGTGCCCGACCTGCCCATCCGCGGCTCTGTGTTCGACTACGGGAGGCGCTACCGGCCCATCGTGCTAACGTCGGCACGGGCCGCGGCGCTGGCTTTGGATCGGATGGAGTGGTACGCGTCGTACCGGCGTGGTCACAACCCCTTGGCATAGGCGGAGGAGATATGACAAAGAAGGTAGAGACCCAGGAAGCAGTGGAGATCCTCTCCGGGAACGAGGCCATCGCACGCGGTGCGTGGGAGGCGGGTGTGAAACTGGCGGCCGCCTACCCGGGCACGCCGAGCACCGAGATCCTCGAGGCGATGGCGGGTTACGAAGGCGTCTACTGCGAGTGGTCGCCCAACGAGAAGGTCGCCATGGAGGTGGGCATCGGAGCATCCATGGCCGGGGGCAGGGCTCTCGTGTGTATGAAACATGTGGGGCTCAACGTGGCCGCCGACCCGTTCTTCTCGTCGTCGTACGTGGGCTCGGAGGCCGGATTGGTGGTCGTCTCGTCCGATGACCCGGGTATGCACAGCTCCCAGGACGAGCAAGACAACCGTAACTATGCCAGATTCACCAGGGTCCCCTTGTTGGAGCCCTCCGACAGCGGTGAGGCCAAAGAGTTCATGATCGCCGCGTACGAGCTCTCCGAACGGTTCGATACGCCTGTACTGTTCCGTACTACCACACGGACCTCCCATTCCAAGAGCCTGGTGAAGCTGGGGGAGCGGAACGCACCCAGACCGGTCACCGAGTTGAAGCGCGACATCACCAAGTACCTCATGATGCCGGCCAACGCCACCATCCGGCATCCCCTGGTCGAGCAGCGGGTGCTGGACCTTGCCGAATACGCCGAAGACTGTCCGTTCAACCGGGTGGAGATGGGCGACACGCGTGTGGGGATCGTCACCTCGGGCGCCATCTACGGCTACGCGCGCGAGGCTGTGCCGGACGCCAGCTTCCTCAAGCTGGGTCTGACCTTCCCCCTGCCCAAGAAGCTCATTGCCGATTTTCGCGCCAAGGTGGACAAGCTCTACGTGGTCGAAGAGTCCGATCCGTTCCTCGAAGAGGCCATCCGCCTGATGGGCATCCAGATCGACGGCGGCAAGGAGCTCAACACGCTGTTGGGCGAGTTGAACGCCCGCTCGGTGGCGGAGTCGCTCGCGAAGGCCGGTGTGCCGGGTGTGAATCCCGATCTGCTCGCCGAGCTTGGCCCGGTGCCGCGCGATCTGCCCAGCCGGCCTCCGACGTTCTGCCCGGGTTGCTCGCACCGTGGGCTCTTCGTGGTGCTCAAGAAGCTGCGCCTGTTCGTGAGCGGCGACATCGGCTGCTACACGATGGGCTCTCTGCCTCCCTACAATGCCGTGCACTGCAGCACCTGCATGGGCGCCAGCATCAGCATGGCGCACGGCATGGCCAAGGTGTTGGACCCGCCGGCTGAGGGCGCCAAGCCCGACCTACGCCAGACCCCGATAGGCATCATAGGCGACAGCACCTTCTTCCACTCCGGCATCACCTCTCTCATGGACGTGGTGTACAACGGTGGCAAGACGCTCAACATCATCGTCGACAACAGCACCACCGCCATGACCGGCGGCCAGGAGAACCCTGGGACGGGCAAGACCCTCCTGGGAGAGCCCTCGGCCACCGTGGACATCCCGGCCCTGTGCGCTGCCCTGGGGATCAAGCGGGTGACCACGATCGATCCGTACGACCTCGAGGAGACCGAACGCGTTCTCCGTGAGGAACTGGCGTCCGGCGAACTCTCGGTGGTCATCGCCAAGGCGCCGTGCGTGCTCCAGTACAAGATAAGAAAGCCGGTCTTCGTCATCGACGCCGAGGCGTGCATCGGCTGCAAGCGTTGTCTGCAGGCGGGCTGCGGGGCTCTCAACCTGTATGACGACGCCAACGGCGACCGCAAGGTGGAGATCAATCCGGTCGATTGCGCCGGGTGCGGGGTCTGTTCTCAGCTGTGCAAAGAGGGCGCCATCACCCGATCAGTCCCGGCCGAAGGGAAGGTGTCGTGATGACCGCTCGTCCTACTACCAACGTGCTTCTCACCGGCGTAGGCGGCCAGGGCGTCGTCCTTGCCAGCTATGTCCTTAGCCAAGTGGCCATGAGCGAGGGGTACGACGTCAAGCAGAGTGAGGTCCACGGCATGGCCCAGCGGGGCGGCAGCGTGACCAGCCACTTCCGCTTCGGCGACAAGGTCTGGTCGCCACTCGTGCCGGCCGGCACGGCCGACCTTCTCATGGCGTTCGAGGCCCTGGAAGGGCTGCGCTATGTCAATCAGCTGAAGCCGGGCGGCGTGCTGGTGTACAACGCGCTGCGCATAAACCCCAGCCCGGTGTCGGCGGGCCTGGCCACCTATCCCGAGGATGTGGACGGTCTCATCAAGGCGGCGTGGCCCAACGTAAAGTGCGTGAACGCCAACGAGCTGGCCGCCAAGGCGGGGACGGTCAAGGCTGCCAACGTAGCCATGCTGGGCGCCATCTCGCCGACCCTGCCCTTTGCCCCCGAGACCTGGGAGGCGGTCATCCGCAAGGCCGTCCCACCGAAGACGATCGATGTCAATCTGGAGGCCTTCCGTCTCGGCGCGGCCGTGGCGAACGAGCCCACAGGCGACTGCAAGACCGGGTAACACGTGCGGCTGCATCGTTCTTCGAGCGCTCGGACCACTCCTCCACGGGGTGGTCCGACGTCTTTCTCGGCGCGTAGGACGCGGAGACCGTCGTATCGCTGGATCGTGCTGGGCATGGCCTTCCTGGGCGTGTTCGGCGCCATCGGCTTGGGGCGCTTCGGCTACAGTGCCATCCTGCCATCGATGCAGGAAGCGCTGGGCATCAGCACCGCGGCCGCGGGTTCACTGGCTTCGTGGAATCTTGCCGGCTATGTGCTGAGCGCGGCCGTAGGAGGTATCCTCGCGTCGCGGTTCGGCCCCCGCGTGGTGGTCACCGCCGGCTCGATCGTCGCCGCGCTCGGCATGTTCATAACCGGCATTTCCGAGGGCATGGTGGCGGCGTCGGGCGGGCGGTTCCTGACCGGTGTCGGCGCGGGCACCGTGCTGGTGCCGTCGGTGGCTCTCATGTCGGCCTGGTTCGACGTGCGCCGCCGGGGCATGGCTTCGGGCATAGTGAGCTCGGGCGCCTCGCT
>DAIRFC010000061.1:8846-14270 GCA_036795215.1 Actinomycetota bacterium
TGGAAGCCGGCGCCCGTCACGATCCGCACCGGGTCCACCGTCGGCATGAAGAACGTCATCAGCTCTCGGTATGCCTGGCACATGGGCTTCGTCTACATGGCGTTCGGGCTGGCGTACATGATCTATTTCACATTCTTTCAGAAACGGCTTATGGCTGATCTGGAGCTCACGAGTGCGACTGCAGGCAACCTCTTCTTGATCGTCGGAGTGGCCAGCATTTTCTGCGGCTTTTTGTGGGGCGCCATCTCCGACCGCGTGGGCAGGGGGAGGGCGCTCGCGGGAAATCTGCTGCTGCAGGGGGTCGCCGCAGCCCTCTTCGCTTGGTGGCCTTCGATGCCCGGGCTCGTCATCTCGGCGCTCCTCTGCGGACTCACTGCGCTCGCGGTGCCCGGGATCGTTGGAGCGGGGTGTGGTGACCAGTTCGGCCCGCGACTCGCGTCGGCCTCTCTGGGCTTCGTCACCATCTTCATAGGCGTCGGCCAAGTGGTCGGTCCCTATCTTGCCGGGCAGATGGCCGACTCGTTTGGCTCGCTCAAGTACTCGTACGTCCTGTCGGCCGGTATCTTCTTCGCCGGCGCCATCCTCGCCGTTTTTCTCCGGGAGGCAGGTTGGGCGGCGGAGACACGCGCCCGCGGTGCGACTCCCAGTGCGGACGGACAGTCGGCCGGCCGGGCGGGCGCGTGACGGGCGTGCTGCACGTTCCCGCGGTTGATCCTGAAACCAACTGTCTCAGGTAGTATAGTGGGAGCACTACTACTGCCCCGCAGTCGGCCCAGATGGGAGAGCATGCGAGTGCAAACAAGCACAGAAGTCTCACAGCGCATTCTGAATGCGGCACGGGATCTCTTCTTCACGCGGGGCTTTTCTGGGACTTCTCTGCGGGCTATCGCCCGTGCGGCCGGCACGAGCGAGAGCGGTATCCTCCGGATCTACGGCAGCAAGAACGGCGTGCTTCGCGCCGTGTACGGCTCGTGTTGGGAAGAGATCAACACCCGATTAGAAGAAGCCTTGGCCGCAGCCTCCGAGGAAGACCCCGATCCTCGGAACCTTCTTGAGCAGCTCATGCGGACCGTTTTCTGCAATTACCAGGAAAAACCGGCTATGATGGCGTTCCTTCTGAGCCACTTCTGTTACAGCGAGACCTGCGGATTGGTGCCGCTCGACGACAGTGCCCCGGTGCTCTGCGAGAGGGCCGCTCGGGAGTACCATCGCTACCTGGACCGCATCTTTGACCTGTGTGCCGCGGTGACGAGGACGGAGCCGGGGCTTGGCCGGCTTGGCATCACCCCAGCCGGCTTGTCCTTTGTCGTCATCTCTCTCATCCACGGCGTTCAGACAGGTTGGTACGTGACATCCTTGGAGAAGCGGGGCACGTTGCCCGACATAACCAGCGACGAGATCATTGCCGCGGCGCAGCTGCTCCTCTGCCAAGAACCACTTGCGGAGCCGCGGATCACAGGTGACGCGCGAAGCGATTCCGCTGTGACTATTGAGCAAACACGAGGACCGTCAAGCTGGGGGCAGGTGCACTAGATGACACAATTCCTGCAATTGGTGATCACCGGTATCACGATGGGAGCCATCTACTCTCTCATCGGGCTGGGGTACGTGACGATCTACAAGACCTCTCACGTCGTCAACATGGCCCAAGGCAGCTTCGTCATGATGGCGGGGTTCTTCGGCTTCTCGCTGCTCAGCCAGGCCGGTCTGCCCTATTGGCTGGCGATAATCATCACGCTTGTCGCGGTGGTGATCATCTCGGTGGGGATGTATCTCCTGGTGCTCAAACCCATCATGAAGACCTCGCTCGTCAACATGATCCTTGCCACGGTGGGTCTCAGCCTGCTCTTCGAAGCCCTGGTGCTACTCATCTGGGGGGGGTATGGGAAGAGCGTTCCAGCCTTCACCGGCAGTCAGATGTGGCATATCGGCGGCGTGCGTCTTGCGCCTCAGAACCTATGGGTCATCGGGCTGATGGTCCTGATCTTCGTGGCTCTGTATCTACTTAGCTCGCGTACCCGCATCGGCAAGCAGATGACGGCTACGGCGACCAACCCGAACGCGGCCCGCAAGTGCGGCATCTCCACGAATAAGATGATCATCCTCGCCTTCGCCATCTCATCGCTCATCGGGGCCATCGGCGGCTTGGCGATAACGTCGTTGATACCGATGACGTACATGTCGGGTGGCACCTGGGGGCTGAACGGCTTCATCGGCGCCATCCTGGGCGGGTGGGGTTCCAGTGGCGGCGCCGTGTTAGGCGGATTGGCGCTGGGGCTCATCCAGTCGCTTCTCACCGGCGTCATGCCGACCGGGTGGGAGAACGCCATCGCGTTCGGGCTCCTCATCTTGATCTTGTACTTCCGCCCACAGGGTCTTCTGGGCACGACTATGACTGAAGGTGAGATGTGAGCGCCCCGGTGGATGTCACAAAGGCCGGCGCCGTGGACCGTCTCCGCTCACTCTTCACACAGCGCTACGTGACCGTAGCCAAGGTCGTCTTCATCGTGGCGCTGCTTGTGTGGCCTCTGGTCTACAAGAACCTCTATGCCATGAGTGTCATGACCACGGCCGGTCTGTTCGCGATGCTGACCATAGCGGTGGGCGTCATCCTCGGCCAGGCCGGCCAGCTGTCGTTCGGCCACTCGGCCTTCTACGGCATGGGCGCCTACATAGCCGGGCTGCTCTGTATCAAGCTTGACGTGCCGACTCTGGCAGCCTTGGTCATCGGAGCCATCGTCCCCGGCATCATCGCGCTCATCATCGGCCGGCCCGTGCTCAAGCTGCGCTATTTCTATCTCGCTCTGGCCACCATCGGGCTGGGCCAGATATTCACGGTGATCGTCATCCAACTGCGCGATACGACCGGTGGGGTGAACGGTTTCCCGGGAGTCCCGGCGCTCAGCCTCTTCGGCCTCGAGATGGGCAGCTTCATCCGCCAGTACTACATGGTATGGATAATCGCCATCGTGATCCTCCTGCTGGTGCAGCGTGGTCTCAAGTACCGTTTCGGCCGCTCGCTCCGGGCTATTGCCACCAGCGAGATCGCCTCGTCTACGCTTGGCATCCGCACCCCCAACTGGAAACTCTTGGCTTTCGTCATCAACGCGGTTATCTGCGGATTGGCGGGAGGCTTGTTCGCCTTTGTGACCGGTTCGGTGAGCCCCGGATCGTTCACGTTCAACGCTGCGATCCTGCCCATCGTCATGTCATTGGTCGGTGGAGCGGCAAGCATCTGGGGTGGGATCATCGGGGCCATAATCATGACGTGGATCGTCAACGGAGTCACGGTTATCCAGCAGTACAGCGGCCTGGCCTATTCGATCATCCTGATACTGCTGCTTCTCTTCCTGCCGGTGGGCATCCTAGGCCTGCGTCCCTCCACGTGGGCTTGGTTCAAAAGGTTGTTCAAGACGGAGGAGACGCGCGAGGCCGCGGAAACAGAGCCTCGAGCCGCCGTGCCGATCACGGACGAATCCGCACCGGCGACTGCAGCGGCCTCCGGTCTGCTGCAAGAAGACCTGGCCCGCCGTGCAGGTGAAAGGAAAGTAGAGGGGCCGCTGCTCAAGATCGAGGAAGCCTCGGTGGCGTTCGGCGGGCTCAAGGCGGTGAACGAGGTCTCGTTCGATGTTGAGGACGGGAGTATCACCGCGCTCATCGGACCGAATGGAGCAGGCAAGACGACGCTTTTCAACGCCATCAGCAGGCTGCAGGAGCTATCGGCGGGGCGTATCAGCTTCGACGGCGTCGACCTCACGAAACTGAGCCCCGCGAACACCGCTCGTCTTGGGATCGCCCGTACGTTCCAGAACCTCCGGCTCTTCGTGAACATGAGCGTGCTGGAGAACGTTCTGGTAGGTTGCCACCGGCACGAGCGGTCGGGTTTCTGGTCGTGCTGCCTGGGGTTGCGCTCGCAGCGGGCAGAGGAACGCCGTTCGCGTGCGCAGGCCATGGATGCACTGGCCCTCATGGGCCTTGTGGACTATGCCGACAGGCCGGTCAGCAGCTTGCCATATGGACAACAACGCATGGTGGAGATAGCACGAGCTCTGGCTTCTGAGCCGCGCCTGCTCCTTCTGGATGAGCCGGCTGCGGGCATGAACGCCTCCGAGCGGGACCATCTGGTCGAACGCATAGCCGCCATCCGGGCAGCTGGCATCACAGTGCTCATCGTGGAGCACGATATCGGTCTGGTGATGGGCATATCCGACTCCGTGAACGTCCTTGATTATGGACGGCTCATCGCGTCAGGGTCCCCCGACGTGGTGAAGCAAGACGAGAATGTCATCAAGGCGTATCTGGGCGTCGGCAAAGAAGAAGTCGCAGAGGTGGTCGCCGGCAAGAAGGCCAGGGCGGACGCTGGGACGGCGCTCGTTGTTGACGACATCGTCGTCTCGTACGGATCGATACAGGCTCTTCACGGGGTGTCGCTCACCGTCCTCGAGGGAGAGGTGGTAGCGGTCCTCGGCGCGAACGGCGCCGGCAAGACGACGCTTCTCAACACCATCTCCGGGATACTGCGGCCGAGTCGCGGCTCCATCAGCTATCAGGGCAAGACCATCACCTCGATGCCTGCGGAGAAGATCGTGAGCCAGGGCATATGCCAGATCTCCGAGGGGCGTCAGCTCTTCCCGACCCTCTCGGTAGAGGACAACCTGCTCATGGGCGCCTCGGGCCGGAAAGACTGGCAGAAGAGCTATGCTGACGACATAGCCTACGTCTACGAACTGTTCCCGGTGCTGAGCGAACGCCGCAAGCAACCCGCGAAGACCCTTTCTGGCGGCGAGCAACAGATGCTTGCGATAGGCCGGGGCCTCATGGGACGGCCGATGCTTCTCTTGTTGGACGAGCCTTCCATGGGGTTGGCGCCTCTGGCTGTGGAGCGGATATTCGAGGCTCTTGCCCGGCTCAACAAGGAGGGCCTCACCATGTTGATGGTGGAACAGAACGCCGAGATGGCGCTCACTCTCGCGGAACATATAGCCGTGATCCAGACGGGATCCGTTGTGCTCACCGGTAATGCGGGTGAGTTGAAGAAGGACGATCGCCTGCGCGCTGCATACCTGGGGAAAGACTAGCGCGAAAGGCTGGAGCGATCAGTCGGGGGGAAGAAGTGGTTGTAAAAGACAGAAAGGGATGAGGGAATGGTAAAAAAGCTGACAAGAATAGGACTGTTGGCAGTGCTATTGGTCGTGCTGGTGTTCGCGGTTGCGTGTGGCGACGACGGCACGACCGACACCACAGCTGCGCCGACCGATACTACAGCTGCGCCGACCGATACCACGGCGGCGCCGACCGACACCACGGCGGGTGGTGGCCCCGCGACCGGTGAGCCCATCAAGATCGGCGTCATCGCGTCGTTGACGGGGACGGCGGCTGCGCCGATGCCGTCCATGCAGGCCATGTTGGATTTCGAAGTCGAGA
>DAIRFC010000062.1:0-3379 GCA_036795215.1 Actinomycetota bacterium
GTCCTCGACCTTGGGGAAGGGAAAGAGGGGAAGAAATGACCACCGAGTACATCGTCCTGGGGGTTCTGTTGATCGTCATGGGAGGCGTTCAGACCTGGCTCCGCCATGGACCGGCCGGCAAGGCCATGCAGGCCGAGCAGCGGGAACTGGCTGCTCGCCGGCTGCAGAACGCCGAGGGCGCCGGGCAGGGCGAGGTGGATGCGGCGACGCGGGCAGCCAAGCGGAGCGGCAAGGCTTGGAGTTCATGGACGGCCATCTTGGGTGGTCTCAGTGTGGTACTCGGGATCGTCCTTGTGATCTTCGGAGTGCTTGGATACTGACGGTAGGTGGAGCGCCGCTCGGCGGGAGCGCCCGCGCGCTGCGCAGTCAGCTGACCCGGCCTGCGCCATGAAACACCTGTACGTGCACATCCCGTTCTGCCGCTCGCGGTGCGCCTACTGCGATTTTTTCTCCGAACCGGTGGGGCCACACATCCGTGCAGACCGGGTGGCGCCGTACCTGGAGGCACTGCGGACGGAGCTGGCGGACCGCGGGCAGTTCGAGACCATCTATCTGGGGGGCGGCACGCCCACGGTGGTCCCGGCCGACGCTTTGGTGGATCTTGTGGCGGACCTGGCGGCGCGGCTCACGCGCGCGCCGGAACCGGGTGGGGCAGGGCCGCGCCCGCGCGCGTCGGAAACAGGCGCGGCCCGGCCGGCGCCCGAATTCACCATCGAGGCCAATCCCGGGACCATCGACGCGCTGCTCCTGGAGCGCCTCTCCGACGCCGGGGTCACGCGGCTGTCGTTGGGAGTACAGTCTTTTTCGCCGGCGCTGCGCGCGGCGCTGGGCCGGCGGGTGTCGCAGCAGGAGATCGAGGACGCTTTGGCCGCGATTGCGGCTGCCGGCCGGCAGGAGTGGAATCTTGACCTGGTGTTCGGCATACCGGGGCAGACCTGGGAGTCGGCGGCCGCCGACCTGGAGGCTGCTGTGGCCGCCGGTCCCACGCACATCTCTTTGTACGATCTGACGTATTCGCCGGCCTACGCGGTGCGTGTGGGCGCAGACGCGCGAGAAGCCGCGGGCCTCTTCGCCGAGCGACACTACGCCGACGCCGTTGCCAGGCTGCAGGCCGCTGGGTACCGGCGCTACGAGGTGTCGAACTTTGCGCTGCCCGGCCACGAGTGCCGTCACAACCAGGCGTACTGGCGGGGTGAGGACTATCTGGGCATCGGGGCGTCGGCGGTCTCGACGGTGAGCATGGACGAGCCAGGGGCCGGCGGGCCGGCCTGCGCGGAGCGGCGTGTGAACCCGCGCTCCGTGGCAGGGTATCTGGCGGGTGACCCGCCGGAGATCGAGGTGATCATGCCGCGCACCCGCCTGTGGGAGAAGGCCATGCTGGGTCTGCGGACCAGCGAGGGTGTGGACGAGGAAGAGGTGCGGCCGGTAGTGGACGAGGAGGCTCGGGACCGCCTGCTGAGGCAGGGCTGTCTGCAGAGGCACTGTGGTAAACTCCGCTTGAATCCAGGGTTTTTGGATATCAGCAACACAGTGATCGGAGCACTTCTGGCTCCGCCGGAAGACTGAATCTCCTGTACGCCGGTAGGCATGGCACTCACAGAACGACAACGGACGATACTGAACGCCGTCACCGAGCGTTACATCGCAACCGGTACGCCGGTCTCCTCCAAGGAACTGGCCGGCGCCCCCGGGCTCGAGGTGTCGTCGTCGACGGTGCGCAACGAATTCGCCCTGCTCGAAGAGAAGGGCTACTTGACGCACCCTCACACCTCGGCCGGCCGGGTCCCGACCGATCTCGGTTACCGGGAGTTCGTCGACTATCTCATGGGCGGCGGGGGGGTGCGGCCTTCGTTGCGCCCCAGGTTATGTGCCGGCGCTGTCGAACCGCTGCTGCCCGAGGAGATGGCCGGGGAGATCGACACCGCTCTGCGGCAGGCCACCGACGCGATGTCGCGCGCGACGAACCTGCTGGCCCTCGTACTCGGCCCGCGGGTGAGTGGCGCCCGCTTGTGCCATGTCGAGTTGCTGGCGCTGCATCCTCATCAGTTGATGTACGTGTTCATAGTCTCCACCGGGGCGGTGATGAAGGGGGTCATCGACCTGCCTCAGCCCATCGACCCGGGGCTGGTGGAGTGGGCACGCACCTATCTGAACGAGTCGTTCGACGACCAGCCGCTCACCGGGCGCCTTATCAGGCGGGCGCTGGACGATCCGGGGCTGAGTCCGCGCGAGTCCGCTTTTCTCGGCATCTTGGGACCTGCTTTCGAGAAGCTGGTCGACGAGCACAATCAGGAGGAGCTCTACGTGGGTGGGGCATCACGGCTACTGGCCGAGCCCCGCTTGCAGGACGTTTCGTCGCTCCGCGATCTGCTCTCGCTCTTGGAAGAACGTTTTCTCCTTCTCCGGATGCTTCGGGCCGCTCTGGGCACGGGCACGGTGGTTGTCAGGATCGGAAGCGAGCACGAGACCACGGCTCTGCAGCCGTTCTCGGTGGTCGCGGCCGGCTACGGCCTACCGCAGCGGAGTCTGGGCACCGTCAGTCTGGTGGGCCCAACGAGGATGGATTATCAGATGGCTATCGCCACTGTGAGGGAGACCGCGCAACTACTGTCTGAACTAGTCGGGGAACGCTACGAATGAACAACGGTGAGGGGAAACGCGACTATTACGAGGTCCTTGGAGTACCCCGTAACGCGGATACACAGCAGATCAAGAAGGCCTATCGCATGTTGGCGCGGGAGCTACATCCCGATGTCAACTGCACCGATCCCGAGTGTGAGGAGAAGTTCAAAGAAGCCACCGAGGCCTATGAGGTGCTCTCCGATCAAGAGAAGCGCACCCTTTACGACACCTACGGCCACGAGGGCCTGCGCCGCGGCGCCGGGGGCGCCGGCGGCTTCGGCTTCGATGGCTTCGGCGGCTTCGGCGACCTGTTCGAGAACCTGTTCGGTGGCGCGTTCGGAGGCGGCGCTTTCGGGGGCGGGAGCCCGTTCGGACGCAGTGAGCCCGCCGGACCCGCCCGGGGGGAGGATCTGGCCGTCCAGGTCGAGTTGACGTTGGAAGAGGCCGCCTTCGGGGTGGAAAAGGAGATCACCTTCAGAGCCCACGGGACCTGTCAGACCTGTGAGGGCAAGGGGACGACCGACCCCTCGTCGGTGAAGACCTGCGCCGAGTGTGGAGGACTGGGCCGGGTGCGCACCATCCGCCGCACCATGCTGGGGCAATTCGTGCAGACCGGGCCCTGCCCGCGCTGCGCGGGGCAGGGCCTCATCATCGAGTCACCCTGCAAAGAGTGTCAGGGCACGGGGCGGGTCTTCGCCGAGCGCAAGGTCACCGTCAACATCCCGGCCGGCATCGATTCGGGCCAGCGCATCCGGGT
>DAIRFC010000062.1:3479-14149 GCA_036795215.1 Actinomycetota bacterium
GCAAGGTCACCGTCAACATCCCGGCCGGCATCGATTCGGGCCAGCGCATCCGGGTTACCGGCCGCGGGGGAGCGGGCGAGCGCGGCGCGCGGCCCGGCGACCTGTACGTGCGCGTGCAGGTCCTGGCGCACGACGTGTTCGAGCGGCGCGACGACGACATCCTCTACGGTATCGACCTCACCATGGTGCAGGCGGCACTCGGAGCCACGCTCACCATCCCCACGCTCGATGGCGACGAAGAGGTGACCTTTGATGCGGGCACGCAACCGGGTGACGTCAAGGTGCTCAGGGACAAAGGCGTGCAGCATCTGAACGGCCACGGCCGCGGCGACCAGGAGATCCATGTGCGCGTGCGTGTCCCGCGCGAGCTCGACGATAACCAGCGCCGGATCCTGCAGGACTTCGACGAAGCCTGCGGGACCGAGCAATATGACGAACCGGACGAAAGCGTGCTGCAGAAGCTCCGCAACTGGTTCGCCGGCTGATGAGCGGCGGCGTCGGGCGCGAAGATCCCGGGGTAGACCGAGCCCTGCGGCTCACCGTCCCGAGTGAGCTCGCCGAAACCGCCGGCGCCGTACTCATGGACCTCCTCGGCCCGTTCGAGGAGCAACCGGGTCGAGATGCGACCACCCTCGTCTTCTACCCGGCATGCGACCCGGCGACCGGCGAGCCCCCGCCATTCGAGGACGTGCTGGCGACTCTGCCCGCGGAACTGCGCGCCTCGGGCCGGGTGCAGATCGAGACCCGGGATGTCTCGCGCGACTGGGTGGACGGCTGGAAAGACCACTTCAGACCCATCGTGATCGGCAGGGTGCGGATCCGCCCGCCGTGGGAGCCGGCGCTGGAGAGCGCGGCTCCGGGGGGCACCGGCCTTGACCGTGCCGCCCCCGACGGGGCCGCCCCCGACGGCGCGGGGCTCGTGGATGTGGTCATCAACCCGGGTCTTGGCTTTGGCACCGGTCTGCATGCCACCACACGGGGGACTCTGCAACTGCTGCAGAGAGTCCCGGGTGGGCGCGCGGCACAGGGGCAGCCGCTCGGCCCGGTGGTCGACGCGGGCACGGGGTCGGGCATCCTTGCCATCGCCGCCGCGAAGCTGGGGTGGGGCCCGGTCTTCGCCTTCGACAACGACCCGGTGGCGCTCATCTCCGCTCGGGAGAACGTGGAAGCCAACGCAGTCCAAGGAGTGGTCGAAATCGATCAGGCAGATATACAGGAGGCCGCGGCGGCCTGGTTCGCTGGGGCTACCGTGCTTGCCAACATGACCCTGGCGCCGGTGACGGCCCTGCTGCGCAGACTCGCCTTGCTGGAAGGTCCCTGGAGCGGGGGTGGAGTCGAGGGTGCGCGACCGGCGCGGGTGGTGGTCTCCGGCATCCTCTCAGGCGCTCAAGAGGTGAAGCTTCTCGATGAAGCCCGGCTGCACGGCCTTGCTCCCGGCGAACGCATCTACGAGGACGAGTGGGTCAGCATGGAGTTCGCGCCGGCCGCGGGCGGCCACGCCGTGAGTGGTGGCGCCGGTGGCGGCGAGTCCGCTGGGGCTCGTCCAAGGGGTGCCTGAGCGTGGCCCGTCACACTCCTGGGCGTAGCCGCTCCGACAAGCGCCGGGCCCAACTGGCCCGGGCCGGTCTCATCCCGGCCGGCGATCCCACCGGGCGGTCGGCCAATATCGCGGGAGTGATCGTACGGCGGGGCAAAAGCCTGGAGGTGGAGCCTCTCTTCCAGCCCGGCCCTGCCTTGCCGGTTGAGCGGAGCCCCATCAGGCCCCAGCCGGGCGACCTGGTGCTGTTCACGTTCTCGTATGGGTTCAAGGCCCAGATAGTCCGGTCTCTCGGCAAGAGCAACGTGCTGGGCGACGTCATGGAAGCGCTCCTGGTGGATGGTCTGGCGCAGCGGGGTTTCAGTCCCAAGGTGCTGGCCGGGGCAGCCGAGGCCGCGGAGCACAACAACGAGGTGGATGCCGGGCGTACCGATCTCCGCGATCTCTACACCTTCACCGTCGATCCGGCGATGGCGCAGGATTTCGACGACGCCCTCTCTTTCGAGCGGACTTCCGCTGGGACGACTACCGTCTACGTGCATATTGCCGACGTGTCGTACTTCGTGCGGGAGGGGACGACGCTCGACAAGGAGGCCCTGCGCCGGGGCAATTCGGTGTATGTAGCCACCGGGGTGGAGCCCATGCTGCCGCCGCAGCTCTCCTCGGGGGTGTGCTCTCTGCGGCCGGACGAGGACCGCAAGGCGGTCACCGTCGAGATGGAGGTGGACGGCCAGGGCGCGGTGCTCGGGAGCCGTTTCTATCGTTCGCTCATCCGCAGCGATAAGCGGATGAACTACGAGGAGTTGGAGCGGGTGTTCCGCGGTGTCGAATCCGCCGATTCGGAGTTGGCCGGGCCGCTGGAGTGGGGGAGGACGCTGGCTCAGACGCTGAGAGAGGTACGGCTGGCGCGCGGGAGCCTACAGATCGAGTCCACCGAGCCGGAGTTCGAATGGGACAAGGAGGGCCGGGTGGTGTCGGCCGATCCCAGCGAGGAACTCGAGAGCCATTGGTTCATCGAGAACTACATGGTGCTCGCCAACGAGCAGGTGGCCACGTTCTTGGAGCGTGAGAAGGTGCCCACTGTGTACCGTGTGCACGACCTCCCAGACCCGTTCAACCTGGACCATCTGCTGGACGTGCTCTCCAGCCTCGGACTTCCGACGCCGGACTACGATGCGATGGCCGCCACGCCCCAGGAGATCCGCCGGGTGACGCGGGAGACCGCCGAGTGGGTCGACCGGTATACGCCCAAGGGGCGGGGGAAAGCCGCGTTGGTGCAGCAGGTGCTGCGCGCCCAGGCCCGGGCCGTCTACGACACGGTGAACATCGGCCATTTCGGGTTGGCGTCTCAGACCTACTGCCATTTCACGTCGCCCATCAGACGGTATCCCGACCTGTTGGTGCACCGGGGGCTCCTCGCCCAGCTTGGGACGGGCCCCGCTCCCAGTACGACGTTGCTGCGCGATTGGGCGGAGCATTGTTCGCAGACCGAACGCGAAGCCGCCAAGATCGAACTGAAGGCCGACGACATCGTGCTGGCCTATCTGCTGCGGCAACGTTTGGACGAGGAGGGCTGGGAGGAGAGCGTCTTCGAGGGCCAGATCCTCAGCCTCACCCGCAGGGGTATGTTCGTACTGTTCGACCGGCTGTTCCAGGGGTATCTGTCGACCGGCGAGTTGCCTCGCGACACCTACGAGCTGAACGAGTTGGAGACGGCGCTGGTGGGCCGCCGTGGCGGGAGGGCGTACAAGATCGCCGACCTGCTGCCGGTGCGCGTGATCGCGGTGGACGAGGCTCGTGGGAGGGTCGACTTGGGCCTAGCCGGCGATCTGGACGGCGCTGACGATACGGACGGCCTAAGCTCCACGGCGACGCCGGGCGCAAGGCGCGCCTCCAGCGGGTCGCGCGGCCGGCAGGGGACGTCTCGCAAAGCAAAGACCACGCGGACCCGAGCCCCGCGGGCGGCGCGGCCGCCACAGGGGCGCGGCCGCCGCTGAGGCCGGAAGCGCGACTCTCTGCGCCGCCGCGGCCACGGGCCGTGGCGTCTGGGTCAGGTTTGCGGCTCGACGGCTACAGAAGGCTGTGGGCTCGGCTGGCGGACGAAAGCAAACGTGACCAACGCTCCTATGGCCAACACCACACCGGCGATGATCACCGCCATATGCATCCCCGAGACGAAGGAAGCCTTGATCGCGGTGGCGACGGCGGCGTAGGTCTCGCCGGGCGGCAGGCCGCCTTCCACCTGTCCTAATCCGCTCCCCAGTCGTTCCAGGACGGTCTCTTTCAGGGCGGGAGGGAGGCCGAGCCCGTCGAGGGCGGTGCTGACATCTCTGGTCAATATGTGAGTGACCACGGCTCCGAGCAGCGCGATGCCGAACACTCCACCTATTTCCCTGCTGGCATTGGTGGTTGCCGAGGCCATCCCCGCCCGCTCGCGCGGCACGGCGCCCATGATGGCAGCCGTCATGGGGGTCATGACGATGGCTATGCCGAAGCCTGCCAAGCACAGGATGGGCCATATGCTGCCGTAGGCTGTGTCCGCCTGCACCTGGGTGAAGAGGAAGAGGCTGAGCGCGTTCGCGGCCAGTCCGAGGGTCATGGGCAGCCGCGAACCGATGCTGCCTGCCGCGCGTCCGGCAAGGGGGGCGAACAGTACGATCATCGCTGTGCAGGGCAGGGTCCGGATGCCGGCTTCAAGAGGTGTGAATCCCTGTACGCTCTGCAGGAAGAGACTCAAAAAGAAGAACATGCCGAACATCCCAAAACTGATCACGGCCGCACACACAGCGCCGGCGGTGAACGTCGGGTCGCGGAAGAAGTGCAGATCGAGCATGGGGCTTGAACTTCTCCGCTCTACGACGATGAACCCGGCGATACTCACTGCCGCCACCACGTACAGGGTGAGTATGAGGGCTGACGTCCAACCGTACGTATTGGCTTCGATGAGGGCGTAGGTGAGAGTGCCCAGGGCCACTATGGCGAGAACCTGGCCCGGCAGATCGAGGCGGCGCCCCTCCGGATGCCTCGATTCCTTGACCGCCAGCAGGACCACCACTAGCGCTATCACCCCGATGGGGACGTTCAGATAGAAGACGCTCTGCCATCCGAGCGAGTCGACCAGAAGCCCTCCGACCACCGGTCCCATGGCGAGAGCCAGGCCCGAGACCCCGGCCCAGATGCCGATGGCCTGCGCCCGCTCCTTGGGGTCGACAAAGGTGTTGGTGAGGATGGCCAGGGTGCCCGGCATGAGCAGGGCGGCCCCCAGTCCCTGTACCGCCCTACCCGCGACGAGGGCGGAGAGCGACGGCGCAAGGGCGCAGAGTAGTGACCCGGCTGTGAAGACCAGCAGCCCGGCCAGAAAGCATCTCTTACGGCCGAGGATGTCGCCCAGCGTCCCTCCCGTGAGTATGAGGGTGGCGAAGACCAGGGTGTAGGCATCTACGATCCACTGCAGACCGGAGATGCCGGACCCCAGGTCTGCGGAGATGCTTGGTAGTGCAACGTTGACCACGGTGTTGTCCAACATTGCCATGAAGAGGGCGAAGCACATGGCCCCCAGGGTGAGTATCTTCGTTCTACGGTCTGTCGCGAACACCGGTTTCCCCTGTCCTTTCAGTTCTTTGCTTCCCGCTCAGGTACTCGGAACCACGCTCGAAGGACACAGAGCAGCGTCTCTATCCTCTCCTCCCGGGCTCCGGATTTGACCACTCCGTCGGTAGTCTCGTGAAGGAGCGCGAACACGAGGGGCGCTGCGAGCTCGGCGTCCATCTCCCGGCAGGCCCCCAAGGCCATCCCTTGACGTAGCAGCCGCGAGATGATGCGGGCGGGGGAGTGCTCTACGTTCAAGGGATATTCCCCCGCCGGACCGTGAAAGACGGCTCTGTGGATGTTGCCCAGCTTCAGATGGAAATCTACGAAGCTTTCACACTCCTCTTCCACCGCGGTCCACCACTGGTCGGCCGTCCCCACGCCGGCGAACCTGTCCATCAACTCAGAGGTCTGTTCGCTCAGCACGTGGTCGCGCACCGCCACGAGGAACTCGTTCCACGAGGAGAAGTAGACATAGAAGGTCCCTTTAGCGGCCCCCGCGGCTTTGGTTACGTCCTCCACCTTCACCTCGGAGGGGTCGTGGCTGTGCAACACGCCGAGGGCGGCCTGTATCAGTTCGGCGCGGCGCACCTCCGGCTTCAGCCGTCGCCGCGCGGCGTACCGTTCGGGCCGTCTATGAGGACGCTCCGGGCGTTTGTGCATCGGCCCTCCTTTAGTGACTACTGGTCATTAGTATAATGACCGCTGGTCATTAGTCAAGGCTCGGTGCGGCCATTGCCCGTCGGCTATACTCCGCTGACCATGAAACCCACTGGTGTCAAACTCATCGCGCAGAACAAGAAGGCCTTCCACGACTACTTCATCGAAGAGACGTTGGAGGCCGGCATCGCGCTCACCGGCACCGAGGTCAAGTCGCTCCGCGCCGGCCGCGTCAACTTGCGCGACTCCTACGCCGCGGTCGAGAATGGCGAACTCTGGCTCATAGGGGTGCACATCAGCCCTTACGAGCAGGGCAACATCTTCAACCACGACCCGCTCCGCAACCGCAAGCTCCTGGTGCACGCCCACGAGCTGCGCCGGCTGTTCGGCAAGGTGCAGGTGGCGGGATACACCATGGTGCCCACCAAGATGTACTTCAAAGACGGCCGGGCGAAGGTGGAGATAGGGCTGGCCAAGGGCAAGGCTACCTACGACAAGCGCCAGGCCCTAGCCAAGAAGGAAGCCGACCGCGACATGGAGCGGGCCTTCCGCCGCGGCGACCGGGACGACTAGAGGCGCCGGCCGCGACTCCCGCCCCGCGCGTCGTCGCGCCGCGACTCCCGCGGTATGGTCGCCCGCCCCTCTTGCGCGGTCGCGCCGCCGGCCCTACTCTTCATGTGAGACAACCGACGGAAAGGCTGCGAACCCATATGGACTTCAGTGCGACACAGTGGGTGCAGAAGATCCTGGATGCCGAGTCCAGACAGGCCATGCCGATCACCACGTCTGTGGGGATGGAGCTCATCGACAAACCTCTCGGCCAGATATTCACGGACGGGCAGGTGCAATCTGAGTGCATAGTCGCCTTGGCGAGGAAGTATCCTTCCGTCGCCGCCCTCACCCAAATGGACCTCTCGGTGGAGGCCGAGGCGTTCGGCGCCCCCGTCAAGTTCTCGGACACCGAAGCGCCCACGGTGTCGGCCCCCGTGGCCGCGGACATGGCCGATATCGAGGCCCTGGCGGTGCCGCGGGTGGGCGCCGGCCGCACATGGGAGTACATCAGAGCGGCCCGCTTGGCGGCGGGGCAGATCGGCGACAGACCGACGTTGGGCGGCATCATAGGGCCGTTCTCGCTCGCCTGCAGGCTGATGGACATGGGCGAACTCATGGCGGCCACCAGGCGCGATCCGGACCTGGTTCACGCACTACTGGAGAAATGCACCGAGTTCCTCGTGTCGTATGCACGGGCGTTCAAAGAAGCCGGGGTGGAGGGCGTGGTGATAGCCGAACCGGCCGCCGGCCTGATCTCGCCGGCCTTCTGTCAGACCTTCTCGTCGGACTACGTCAAGCAGATGGTCGATGCCGCCCAGGACGAGTCGTTCGTCTGCATCCTGCACAACTGCGGCAACACTCTGGGGCAAATAGCCTCCATGCTCTTCACCGGCGCGAGGGGCCTGCATTTCGGCAATGCCGTCGATATGAACCAGATCATGCCGCAACTCCCCAAAGAGGTCCTGGGGTTCGGCAACGTCGATCCGCTGAAGGTCATGAAGCTCGGCGAGGCCTTCGACGTCAAGAGCCGCACACTCGAGCTCCTCGAGCAGATGACCAAGTACAAGAACTTCGTCCTGTCGACGGGCTGCGAGGTCCCCCCGGGAGCGACCATCGCCAACCTGGACGCCTTCTACAAGACCCTCGATATCTACAACATGACCCAGGCCATCCGCACGAAGTGGCTGTTCGGCGAATAGGAGAGCAGACGAATGAGGCTGAAGAACAAAGCTGTGGTCGTGACCGGCGCCAGCTCGACGCTGGGCAGAGTCATATGCGACGTCTTCTCGCGTGAGGGCGCCCGCGTTCTGGCAGTCGCCATGGGACGCAAGCGCTTGGACGAACTCGCCGCGTACGCCGCTCAGCATGGGGGCGAGATCGTTCCCTTCGTGGGCGACATGACCAACAAAGAGCACATCGTGGCGATGGTCGACGAGGCCGTCCGGTTGTTCGGCAGGGTGGACGTGCTCCTGAACAACGCTGGGATCATGGACGACTACAGCCCCGTGGGCGAGTTCGACGACGAGACGTTCGAGAAGATCATGATCCTGAACCTGGGCGCCCCCGCGTACGCCATGCGACGGGTCATCAAGGAGTTCGAGCACCAGGGTGGGGGAGTCATCATCAACATCGCATCGGTGGCGGGCCTCTTCGGCTGCCGGGCCGGCGCGGCCTACACGGCTTCGAAGCACGGCCTTATCGGGCTCACCAAGAACACCGCGTACATGTACGCGAACAAGAACATCCGCTGCAATGCTATCTGTCCGGGATCGATAAGTAAGGAGTTCGAGAGCCAGGAGTTCCTGGATCGCCTCAACGAGAGCGGCAAGGCCATCGCCGAGAAAGGCATGAGCCTGGTCGAGCGCCCAGGAGAGTCCGAGGAGATCGCCGACGTAGCCGTCTACTTGGCTTCGGACAGCTCGTCGTACATCAACGGGCAGGCGCTGGTGGTCGACGGAGGGTGGACCTGCTACTAGGTGCGGGAAGGCGGGGGCGGGCTTAGCCGCCGGACACCGCGGCGCCTCTGGAGGCCTCCTGGGCCTGTCGGCCCTTGAGCACATCGTGCGCCAGTTGCGCATCGTGGACGTCCTGACGCCCGGCGGGGTCTGAAAGGACCTCCAGATACTCCTGGTCGCGCTTGATGCGACGACGCATGAAGAAGCTCCAGAAGCCGCAGAAGAGGCTCCTCAACCCGTCGTGCACTGTCCGTCTTCCGTCCACAGTCTCAGCGTATGGCCTCGGTCATCGCTTGTCAACGAGTCGGCTCAGCACCCCTGGGCCATCGATCACCATCCGTCCCGGGGGACCCCATCTCTCCCGGGGGACCGCGTCCCTCCCAGACGCGTCCCCCATCGGTGCACCCTCCCGACTTGCGGCCAGACTACTACCAACGCCCCATCGGCAGCACCTCTGCGTTGTGAACACAATGTGTTCACAACGCAGAGGTCGAGTGTGAGGGAGTGTGAAGTCTCATGAAAGAGGAGCACTTTCACCTGCGGGTGGACGCGGTGGACAAGGCCCTCCTCCGCTGTGCGGCAAGGGAGGCGGGTGTGAGCGCCAGTCGGTTCATCTTAGAGGTGGCCGTTGAGGCGGCAGAGGGGGCGATCGCGCGGCAGAACCGTTTTGTGGTCCCGGCGGCGCAGTGGGCCGAGTTCGTCGAGGCTCTGGACGGCGCAGGCGACGACCCATATCGGTCTTCCGGTATCAAAGCTGAAGACTGGCTAAGGGACAGAGATGCATTCTGAACCGTCTCCGCGGGATCCCCGCCCTCTCGACGTGGCACCGCTCGAGGCGACGCACGATGTCGACTGGTTCGACTGTGGGCTCGACCTGTTCAACACCTATCTGACGCGCCACGCGCTCGCCGAACAGAGTTCAACGAAGATCCGGACTTACGTGCTGATCGAGGGCAGGCGTGTCATCGCTTACTACAGTGTGGGCGCAGGGGTCGTTGAGGCGGCGCTGTCTCGTGATCGGATCGATCACCGCCAGCGCCGGCAGGTGATCCCGGTGGTGGTCCTGATGCGCATCGCGGTTGATTGCAGTAGACAGCGGCACGGCATCGGCGGCGCTCTTCTGGAGCAGGCAGAAGCTCGCGGCGCGTGTGGGGCGGGGGTGATCTGCGCTAGGGCCGTGGTCGCGACGGCCATAAGTCGAGAAGCGCGTTCATTCTTGCTGAAACACGGCTATGAGCCGCTACCCGGAGATCGGTATCGGCTCTGTCTACCTTTGTAGCCGTGGTCCGGGGGCGCCACCGGCTTCGACCCGTCGGCCCCGACTGCTGTATAATTGCATAGCTCAGTCAGCGCGGCCATCGGAAGCCGGGCGTCTGGGTCTCGTGGGGGCGACATGGTTTCGACGGGGCTCATGTCTGAGTTTGGGTAGCGAGCCGAGATTCCAGCAGTTCTCGTTAAACAGGCTGGAAAAAAACAATTGCCGATTCCGAATTGGCTTTGGCCGCTTAGTCTGAACAAGACTTAAGCGCCTGTCGCGCCTCCTAGGCCTGTCGTGGAGGGTCGTGGCATAAACCAGGCGGGCTTACTCCCGGCGAGGGCCGCCGGCGTCGGGGGGACATCAAGGTGGTTGGCCGGACGCACCCAGCTCCTACGGGGGCGCGAGGCGAGAAACGTAGTAGGGGCTACGCTCGTAGACACCTAGGCTCGACGGGTTTCGGACGGGGGTTCGATTCCCCCCGCCTCCACCATGCTCTTGAAAAAGACCTGCAAAGCTAGGTCTTTTTTCACACGTCCCCGCTTCAGCTCGGCTGGGTGTCACAGCGCTCAGCGAGAGGTCCGCTGTAGCCTAGCGTTCAAAGACGTCGACTCGATGAATGTCCGGCCGGCCCTTGGGGAACCTAGGTCATGTTGCTGAGAAGCGCCGCTTATCGAGACGAGGGGATGACGATGAAGAAGCGGTACCGTGACCTGACCGAAGAGGAGAAGGCGTCCTGCCAGATAGCCGAGGACGCGAGCGACGAGGCGTGGGTGTATTGCACCGCTTGTCACCGGGCCATGGAGCAGGGAGACCTGGTCCAGGACGAGATCGAGGGCGCCTTGCAGTGCGCCTACGGCGACTGCGTGCTGGAGGCCAACATCGCCGTCCAAGGGCTGGAGGGATGGGAGGCCTATCGGAAGGAACTCGGCTACGAGACCGCTCATTGGCCGGAGAAGCCCGAGCCGGGGGAGTGCTACGAGCGGCGAGAGGCTGGTTTGTAGTTTGAATCGTCCGCCGCGGCCAAGTACCATGTGAGTTCAAATTCTGTACCAACGGAGGAAAGAGACCATGCAGGAAGTCCACGATTTCTTGAAGAAGTGCGGCGCCTACTATCTGGCGA
>DAIRFC010000063.1:0-11335 GCA_036795215.1 Actinomycetota bacterium
GCCACCAACGAGAACGCCATGTAGAAACTCCCGGCCAGCGCCAGGAAGAAGTTGCTGATAAGAACGTTCGCCGTTCGGTATCTCACCACGTCGATCCCCACGGAAGTGGCGAGTTTGAGGCTCTGCCCTATGGCGTTCCAGGAGCGACCGATGCGGGAATGCATCAGAGCGTAGTAACAGACGAGATTCACCACGAGGAAGCAGAGACCGAGATAGTAGAGCTCCCGCTTGCCGTCGAACACCAGGCCTCCGATAGCCGGAGGCTTGATGACGTCGGTGCCTCCCCATCCTCCGAAGAAATCCACTGAGCCAAAGAGTTGTTGGATGGCCAAGGCGATCACCAAGCCGAACATGAGGAAGACCATCATGCCCCGGGGAATCGCGATGCGATAGAAGATGTAACCCACCGCCACCGACACGAGGCCCGCGATAGGCACCGTAAGCCAGAAAGACATGTCGGCCTTGGTCATCAGTATTGCGGTCGTGTACGCCCCTACGCCCCACCAGGCGGCGGAATCGAATCTCGGAAGCCCCACTCTTATGGTGAAGGCGAACGACAGCCCCAGCATGCCGTAGGTCATGGTGAGGATGAAGAGCTGCAGGGAGTACGGACCCACCAACCACGGCAGTGCCAGTACCACCGCGCAGATGACCGCAAGAAGGACCCTCTTCGCGATGTCCGATGTGTTGGTCGTGGTAGTCAAGGGCCTACTCACCGGGGACAGGTAGTGGTTTGCCGAGCAGTCCGCCCGGCCTGAAGAATATGAGGATGGCCACCAGCACGAAGATCACCAGCAGGCCCAGATGCCCAAAGAAGTGGAATGCGAAGCTCTCCGCGATGCCCACGACGAAGGCCGCCAGCAGTGCCCCGGACATACTGCCGGTTCCTCCCACCAGCACCACCAAGAGCGCCTTGATGAATATGGTGGATCCCATCGTGCCCGAAGCGGCCAAGACCGGGGCCACCAGAGCTCCGGCGACACCGCAGAGCCCGCAGCCGACGGCCATCGTCACCCAGAAGACGCGTTTGGGGTTGATGCCCTGCAGACTGGCCACGTCCCGGTTCTCTGCGGCGGCCAGCATGGACACGCCGATCCTCGTCTTCATGAAGTAGTGAAGGGCCGCCATGACCACCACCGCTCCGGCGATGACCACCAGCTTGCCGTTAGGAATGGTGACCCCGCCCACGCTGATGGTCCCGGACACCACAGGCGGCAGCACGGCTTCCCTCGAGCCGAAGCTCAACATGGCGGCCTGGGCGACTACCGTGCCGAAGGCTACCGTGACCAGCATGGTGTTGAAGAACCCAGAGCGGGTGGTCCACTGGATGACACCAAAGTACAGCACCGCACCGAGGAGCGCGGTCGCTAGGAGAGCTACGAGGATGGCGACGGGGTAGGGGAGGCCGAGGTTGGTCACAGCAGCTATGGCGACAAAGGCGCCCAGCATGTAGAACTGCCCCTGGGCGAAGTTGAAGACCTGGATAACGCCCAGTATCAAGGTGAAGCCTGACGCTATCAGGGCGTAGATGCCCCCGATCATGAGTCCATTCAGAAATATCTGTAGAACCAGACCGAGATCCAAGGTCTACCCTCCTCCTCCCACTACCCCACCATCAGCTCTTGTTAGGCTGCTACAGATCTGTGAAGTCGAAGAGGCTCTCCTCATCCGGAAAGGTGGGTTTTCCGTACTCGTCCCAATAGGCCTGGAAGGGCTCCACGAGGCCCATCGCCTTGATCGAGACCAGATGCTGGTCTTGCACGGTCACGCTCCTCTTGGCCACCATCTGCCCGTCCACCACTTCGAACATATAGTGGCCGGGGGCGGAGTCGATAGTGTCCATGATGCCCACATCGGGCCGGGCGAACAACTGGGTGTAGCCACAGATGGTGTTCACACCGTGGTCCATGCTCTTGAGATAGCTGGTGATCGTGTCGACATCGGTGCTCTGGGTGGCGTTGACCGCGTCTTCGAACAAGAACCAGGGGCCGATCCAGTAGATGCCCTCTTGGCGGAACTCCCCGTACTCCTGCTGGTACCGGTCGATCAAGGCCAGCATGTCCGGATCCTCCTGGATGCCCCGCGGGTCGTAGTACATGCCCGTCCAGCCCTCAACGTACTCCTTACCTACCTGGGTGATGATGTTCTCGAGCAGCCGCGGGTCGATGTTGCCCGGGTAGATGAACTTGTCGTAGCCGACGTCCTTCAATGCCCTGATGATGTTGACCAGGTGATCGGAGTTGCTCACGTACGCCAGCTCGACAAGATCAGGGTTCAGACTCTTGACCTTGGTGGCTACCGGAGCGAAGTCGGTGGTGTCGTTGGGGAAGGTTATCGGTTCCAGTTCTTTGAGCCCCGCCAACTCACCGGCCTTGGCCCAATTTGCGTTGCCCACCTGGGCCTGCAGGGTGTCGGTGTCGACGATGACCGAGGTCTTGGCTCCCTCGTCTACGTAGTACTTCTGCATGTTGTAGGCGGCGCCCAGTGCGAACGAGAGGCATTGAGCTCGAATCGTGTACTTGAACTCCGGATTGAGAGTGTCGGGACTGAAGTCGGTGCCCATCCACAAGACCTGGTTGGGCTCGGTGATGGTCACCGCCACCCCCGGCACGTCGGTCCATGTGCCGACGATGTACTTGATGCCGTCCTGCAAGATTGCCTTCTCATACGCCGACCGGGCCGTGGTGGCATCGGCTATGCCACAGTCGTAGACAATGTAGTCGACCTTGTACTTCGTGCCGCCGATGTCCCAGCCGCCGGCCTCGTTCTTGATCTTGGCGAACATGGTCAGCCACTTCTGCATTTCGAGGCCTTGGGGCGTGCTAAGAGAGACCATCGCCCCGATCTTCAGCGTCTCCGTCGGTTCGGCGGCGGCCGTGGTGTCGGTCCCGCCGGCCGCCGTGGTATCAGTGGGTTCGTCTTCGCCACACGCCACAGCGAAGACGCCGAGGCCGAGTATCAAGGCCAGCACAAGAGCTATCCAATACCTCTTACTCATCGCTACTCCCCTCTCTTTCTCGTAGTCCCTTGCCGCGCATGACCATTTCTGGGCAACGCGAAGAACGGATCGTGGAACAGGATGGATGTTGGGGGGGCTTCTCGATCGGGCCCGCCTTTCTCGATGAACGAAGTGTTCGTCTTCGACGCTATCACCGCGCTGTTCGGGCTGTCAAACAGCGCGCCACACCCGCGGGTCCGTTCGGACTTGTTTATATTTGCGCAAATATGTAATAATGATCCTAGAACTGCAGGCGACAAAGGATAGGACTATGCAAACCAGTCACGGAACCGTCGTCAAGATGAACTACACCCTCTCCCTGGGCGAAGAGGAGACTCTCGAGTCTACCGATTGTCCCATCGAGTATCTGCATGGATTTGAGAACATAATCCCCGGGCTCGAGAGAGCGCTTGAGGGCGCCGAGCCGGGCGACCGTCGTTCGGTCGTACTCGAACCCGCCGATGCCTACGGCGAACACGACCCGGAGCGGTTCATAACGGTGCCTGTCGACGAGGTGCCCGACGGCGCCACCCTCGAACCGGGCATGAAACTCATGGCAGACTCTGGACGTGGTCCGGTGCCGCTCACGGTCTCCCAGGTGAACGAAGACACAGTGGTCTTCGATGCGAACCACCCGCTGGCAGGCAAGACACTCCACTTCGATGTCGAGGTGGTTGATGTCCGCGCCGCGGAGATGCACGAACTCGGGCAGGGCTACCCCGGACCGCGGGCCCGGCCGGCCTTCAGCTGAAGCTGATCTCGAGCGGCGTGGTCACGCCGCGGAAGAACCAACGAATAGAGGATCCGGCCCGCTACGGTGGGCCGGATCTTTTCTACATGCCGCTGCTCTCGATGCCGGTGGCTCCGTTGGGCAGGTGCCACGAGCCGCGCCCGGGCAAACGCTTGAGCGCCTCCAGGAACGCCTTGTTACGAGCGTCCTTGCGCCAGGCCCGCACGATCCAGACTCCCCAGCCGGCGAAAAGAAGCTTCGTGAACCGCAGAGTGACCAGCAACTTCAGCCACTGGCGCTTCGAGTAGAACCGCATGTATCCGCGCACGACCTCACTCTGAAGCTCATAAGGCGTCATGTTCTTGGGCGTGAACACCACGTGGTGGGCGTCATAGAGATGCCAGCGCTTGTCGAAGATGCGTCCTTCCTCCTCCAGGCGATCGAATTGGGGCGTACCGGGCAGTGGAGTGAGGATGTTCAGCATCACCGTGTCGATGCGATGCTTCAGGGCGAAATCCACCGTGTCGCGCACCGTGTGCTTTGTGTCTTCATCGGCGCCCAGCACGAACATGCCGTGGCTGTTGATGCCGTATTCGTGCAGTATGTCGATCGCCTTCACGATATCCTCGACACTCTGTGACTTCTGGTAGCCGTCGAGGGTCTCCTGGTTCACCGACTCGAGACCCAGATACACACGAACACAACCCGAACGCTTCATGAGGTCCAACAGTTCGCGGTCGCGCACGATGTCCGTACGGACCTGGGCCGACCACGGCATGGCAAGACCCTCGTCGATCATCATGCGCAGAAGGACCTTGAGACGCTTCTTGTCGGCCGCCATGTTGTCGTCGTAGAAGAAGATGCGGTACGCCTTGCTCTGCTTGATCTCGGCGATGACGCTCTCGGGCGAGCGGAAGCGGTACTTGCGGCCGAACATCGCCGTCACCGAACAGAAGTTGCAGGCGAACGGGCAGCCCCAGCTCGTCATGATCGGCGTCGTCCCAAGCTTCTCGTGGCCACGGATGAGGGTCAGATCGGGGAAAGGCAGCGTATCGAGATCCTGACACCGCTCGCGGTCGGGGTTGTGCACCATCTCCCCCCCGCGGATATATGACAGACCGGCGATATCGGACAGCTCGCGTTGCCCCGCAAGCGCCTCGATGAGTTCGGTCATGAAAGCCTCGCCGCCTTCGCCTCGGGCGACGTAATCGGCGTGCTCAAGCGCCTCTGAAGCCATGAAGGTGACGTGCGGACCACCTATCACCACGGGGATGCCATGCGCCCGAACGTCGTCGGCGAACTGATAGCCCGCGGTGGCCGTGGAGGTGGTCGTCGAGATACCCACCAGATCCGCCGTGTATACGTCGTCCCAATCGATGGCCGTGAACTGCGGTGCGTAGATGCATACGTCGTGGCCCTGGCTCACCAATGACGCGCCGATGGCAGGGAGGCCGAGCCGCGGGAACATGACCTTGCTGTAGACGTTCATGCCCGCCGGCTCGGGTTCGATGAGGCGGATTTTCACTCGTTACTCCTTAGGTCCGCGCGAGACAGCGCGTTCATATACGTGCGAACAGGACGCGGCCCAGTGGGCCTAGGAACAAGGCAAGTCGGAGAGGAGACCGATGCGCATGAGAAAGTCGGCAAAGAACCTGGAGATTCTAGCGCGAATGACCCCCCACACCTCGTCTTCGCTCTCGCCGAAGGCGTCGACCAACTCCCTCACGGTCGCCTGGTCGAGGAATCGATCTCGCGCGCTTTGGTACATCGTCTCACCCCGTCCTTACCTCTAGACTGATCGAAGATGCTCACGGCCGAGAAGCTGCGCCGGCCCCCTCAGTTGAGCCAGATTACCACGTCAGACCCCCTCGAGGTCGGCGGCATACTTGGCCTGCTTCCCTGCGCAGGTCCAGTGTCTGTGCACAAGCCACCGGTTCTCGACCTCATCACAGACGGCAAGAGCGAGGTCCGGCACGTCGATGCCTGAGGGGATGCCCTCATCCCAGATCATGAAGTCCACGCCGAGCTCGTACGTTCCGGTGCCCGGCCCCGGTCGATACATCCACGGCGGAGAGAGGAACGACCATCCAAAATCTGTGCGTCCCTCGAACATGTCGAGCGCCACACGGCAGCCTTCGAGCAGCGCCACGTGCTTCCAGTCCTTCACCTGCTCCTCAAGGATGGGGTCGGACTCGCCCGGCTTGATCTCTCCGGCCTCCTTGCGGTCGGCGGAATCGTGAAAGATCTGGGCCGGGATCAAATCGCCCAGCCAGCGCTGGTGCAGGGGCGGCTGGGTACCGTAGAACCAGCGCGGCCAGCGCTCGTCTTCCAGGAACTGCACCCCGGGTTTGGTGAAGAGTGACGCCGCCCCACCGATGTAGATGAAGTACGGCACCTTGGCGTCCCGGACCGCCTTGATCATGCGTCGGGTGCCTTCGGCCTGGCGGTAGTACACGTCGACCTCGAGCCCGTGGCCGCCGGAGTATGCCGACACGACGACATCTTGGTCTTCGAGCTGCGAACGCAAAAGCTCGCCGTCGAAGACGTCGGAGAACTGGTGGTCTACGCCCGCGGGAGCGGGGACGTCGTTCGCGTTGAACGACAGGCCCCTCACCTGGTGTCCGCGACGAACCAATTCCGCCGTGATAGCGGCGCCGCCCATCCCGGTGTGGCCTATGACTGCGACTTTCATGGGCCGTCCTTTCGTCTGTGGCCTTCGAGCGCCCTAATGCTACCGCTTCGGCCGCGCGGACTGAAGACCGGGCAACCCGAACTCGGCTTCGAGCGAGGACCCTGCGGTCATCGTCGCCGGTCTGCTCGATCCCCTGGTTCGGCCGGCGGCTGCATGGCGGTGAGGATGTCGTGGAGGCCGACCAGTTGCTCGTCGCTCAGCCGTCGTGACGCTGAGAGCCGGCTACATCAGCGTGAATACCGGCTCGGCGGCCTCTCCATGCAGGCAGATGATGGAGCCGTCTTGCGACACCTTGATGCCGAGTCCGAGCGTGGCCAAGACCCGGGCGGCGGCCAACCGCCCGCCGCCGGTGCTCCCTCCGGGGATCCTGAGTATCGCGCCCACGGCGAGCACCCGGCCCTGATGATCGATGACGGTGGCCCCGTCGACCGAGAGCAGCTCCATGCGGAGGCGGCGGTCGAGTTCGGGAAAGGTACGGCCGGCGAGCAGGAGATCGAGGGTCCGGGCCTTCAGCGAGTCGCTGTTGCAGAGCCGGTCTTCGCGCATGACCACCTCCTCCCAATCCCGGCCGCATCCAGCGGTCACGACGCCCAGACAGGCCCCGTGATGCATGAACGAGGCGTCGAGACAGCTCTCGTATACGGCTCGGCGCACGGCGAGCGAGTTGGGCACGGGCATCCTGGTGACGAACGGCCTGTGGGTAAGGAAGTGCCAGCGGCCCGATCGCTTGGCGAAGAGCATCTGGCTGTCTTTAAAGACGAGGATCTCGTCCTTCTCGGTGAGCACCAGGACCACCCGGCCGTCCACCGCCCATGCAGCGAGCCCCGCGTGAGTGTATGGCGCGAATGGTGGTGTCACCGCCGGTCTTGCCAGACACTGGTGGCCCGCGACACAGCCCCGTGGGTCGACCCAGATCATCGTGTCGACGCCGTTGCTCAGCACCGCGGCGAATTCGAGTGAGGAAAGCTCGCTCAGGCCGATGCTCCCGCCTTGCGCGTGAGGATCGAAGCCGAGTGCGCCGGTGACCGACATCCCCTCGTAGTGCCGGTCGGCCCATGCTTCCAGCCAGTCGATGGTGGCCAGCATCGACTCGTGATGATCGCCTCCGATGGTCCGCGCCACGATCTTGCCCGGCAGGGTACGGAGCACGTCCGCTTCGAAGGCCGTGGCCAGGGCGGGCTCGATCTCGCTCATGACCTCGACGAACGCCTTGACGATCCGCTCCGCCGTGGGTCCGAACTTCTCAGCCCGGCGCAGCACAAGCCGGTGGCCATCGTTGCTGTGCACCTTGAACGCCAATGATCGGGGATCGGGCCGGGCCACGAGCTTCTCGCGGGTAGTGGAGGGGACGGCGCCGGCCAGCCGGGCCCCGGAGAAGAAGGGGCAGAGGAACTGCTCAGCGATGCGCCGAAGCTGGTCTTGTTCCATGGCGCTGTCCTCCGCCGCCGAAGATGGCCGCCCTCGTGATGGGGAGAAGGATAGCAGTGAGCGGAGGGAGGCGAGTGCCTGACGTCGCTCAGACGGATGCCTGACGTCGCTCAGACGGATGCCCAAGAATGGCGGTCACCCTGAGCGTCTGCCATACTGGCCACAGCTCCAGCCTGCATGCGCCTGTGATCCGGAGGTGAGGTACGTGCACTACGATCCCCAGAAGAACGACCACGGACTTCCCCGCGACCCCTTCAAGTCGTGTGTGGTGCCCCGGCCTATAGGGTGGATATCCACGGTGAGCACCGAAGGGGTGGCCAATCTCGCCCCCTACAGTCAGTTCCAGAACCTCAACTTCGACCCGCCCTATGTGTTCTTCGCAGCCAATCAGAAGAGCGATGGCAGCCGCAAAGACACGGTGGCGAACGCCGAGACGACCGGCCAGTTCGTGTACAACATGGCCACCTACGACCTGCGCGAGGCGGTGAACCTCTCCGCCCAAGAAGTGCCGAGTGACGTCGATGAGTTCGAGCTGGCCCATGTGACCAAGGCGAAGTCCATACGAGTCGACGCTCCCCGGGTGGCCGAGTCACCCGTCAACCTCGAGTGCGTCTGGCAACAGACCATCCGTCTACCGGGGAACAGTCCGGTGGGATCGGTGGACATGGTCGTCGGGCGCGTGGTCACCATCCACATCAAGGATGAGGCGCTCGATGCGGACGGCTGCCTCGATCTGGTCAAGATCAGGCCACTGGCCAGGGTGGGCTATTTCGGATACACGACGATAGACTCGGTGTTCGAGATGGTCATCCCAGGTAAGAGCGACGAACTGCTCAGGGGTCTGGAGGGAGCTCGGTAGGCGGTGATGGAGCTGAGCGAATGACGATCGTCATCGTGGGGATGCTGGATGAGCGGGAGGAAGCCCTCGGACTCATCCGGGACCGCATCAGAGAGCGGGGTCACAAGACCTGCCTGATAGACGTCAGCGTCGGCTCCGGAGCCATCGTGCCGGCGCTGATGCCCGACGTGACGGTCGGGGAACTGGCCCACCTGGCTGAGAGCAGTGCAGGTCTCGCGGTCGCGCGCGGCGACGCGGCGACCGCCGTCGTCACCGAGGGTCTGAGGGCCAAGGTCCGCGGCATGCAGGCGAACGGCGAGGTCCAGGGCATCATCGCCATCACGGGCATGACGGGCGCGCTGATAGCCCTGCCGGCCATGATGGAACTGCCCTTCGGGGTCCCCAAGGTCCTCATCTCAGGCGCTACCACCCAGCCGGCCCATGCTGCCATCTTCGGCGACTACTTCTCCCGTAGCGACATCACCGTGATGCACTCCGTGGTCGACACCGTGGGCATGAACCCTCTGGTCCGCACCCTGGCCCTGAACGGAGCCGATGCCGTCTCCGGGATGGTGGAGGGACGCCTGGCCGCACCACCGGTAGAACCAAGGCCGTCCGTCGCGGTCACCGAGTTCGGATACGTGGACAAAGGCGCCTACTACATCCGGGAGCTCCTGCAGAAGGACTTCGAGATCGTCTCCATCCACGCCATGGGCATGGGCGACAGGGCCGCGCTGGACCTCACGCCCCAGGGCGTCTTCACGGCGTTCGTGGATCTCATGCCCGGCTCGTTCAGCGAGTACGTTCTGGGAGGCAACAGGGACGCCGGACCCGACCGGCTGGACGTGGCGGCGGACCTCGCCATCCCCTACATCTTCTGCCCGGGCGGTTTCGACATGATCAGTTGCGGCCCGCCCGAGCGGAACGACACGAACGATCCGCTGTGGACGTCGCGACGCATCGCGGAGAGGAAGCTCCTCGTGGCGCCGCCCCGGGTCCAGGCGAGAACCAACCCCGAGGAGATGCAGGAGACCGCCCGGGCGGTCGCAGAACGGTTGAACAGGTACCGCAACAAGGCGCGGGTGAAGGCGGTCATCCCGCTCAAAGGCCTGTCTTCGCTGAGCGTCGAAGGCGCCCCGCTTCACGATCCCGTCGCCGACGCGGCCTTCGCCTCTTCCCTAAAGTCTCACCTTCACCCTGAGATCGAGATCGTCGAGGTGGACACCGACATCAACGACCCTGTCTTCGCGCAGGCCGTAGCCGACGCCCTCTCACGGGCGCTCGGCGATGCGGGGCCGCGCAAGGAGGCGGGGGCGCACAAGGAGGCCCAGGTCTAGTGGACACGATACAGTTCGTCGACCAGACCATCCGCGACGCCCAGCAGAGCCTCTGGGGCAACATGATGCGCACCGAGCACATCGTCCCCATCGCGGAAACGATGGACACGGTCGGATACCGGGCCGTCGCGACTGTGGGCTCCCAGGCGTTCACCGTCGCGGTACGCAACCTCGGCGAGGATCCTTGGGAGAGGATCCGGCTGCTCTCCGGGCTCATGCCGGTCACCCCCCTGCGCGGGTCGTACCAGACCGCGAGCCTCTCCTCCTTCGATCTGAGCACACCGCGGGACATCATCTCGCTCTGGATCAAGCGATCGGTGGCCAACGGCATCAGGAGTTTCTGGATCTGCGACTATCAGGAGAACATGGAGCGGTTCCGCTACTTCGCCCACATCGCCAAGGCCGAGGGCGCCGAGATCGTGACCTCGCTCATGTACACGAGCAGCCCCCTCCACACCGACGAGCACTGGGTGGCGAAGACCCGCATCATCGCCGACTCGAAGGACTGCATCGACCGCATCATGATCTCCGACGAGTCGGGCATCATCACGCCCGAACGCACCCGGGAACTCGTGTCCCTGGTACAGCGTAACTGCGAGGGGATGCCCCTGGAGTTCCACGGCCACTGCAATTCGGGGCTGGCTCCGCTCTGCTACCTGGCGGCCATCCAGGCCGGAGTCACGACCGTCCACACGGCGGTCGCCCCCCTCGCCAACGGCACGTCGTTGCCGGCAACCGAGACCGTGCTCAAGAACATGCGCCGCCTGGGCTACGAGTCCGACCTGGATGAGGACGCTCTCGCCAAGGTCTCGGCCCATTTCCGGCAGATCGCGGAGAGAGAAGGGCTGCCCACGGGCAGGCCGATGGAGTACGACCTCTTTCACTTCGAGCACCAGGTGCCGGGCGGGATGGTCACCAACTTCACCAGGCAGCTGCGCGAGATAAAGATGGAGCACCGTCTGGACGAGATCCTCGAGGAGGCCATGCGGGTGCGACGCGAGTACGGGTACCCGGTGATGGCCACGCCCTATTCGCAGATCGTGGGTGTGCAGGCCTTCGAGAACGTGGTCTCGGGTGAGCGCTACAAACACGTCACCGACGAGTCCATCAAGTACCTCCTTGGCTACTACGGCGAGCCTGCCTATCCACTCGATGCGGACCTGATGGACCGGGTGATGAGCCTGCCGCGGACGAAGGAGCTCCTCGACTGGAAGCCCGAGGGGTATCTGAAGTCGGTGGAGGAACTGCGGCAGGAGCTGGGCCCCGACCTCTCCGATGACGACCTACTGCTCAAGGTCCTCATCCCGGGGAG
>DAIRFC010000063.1:11435-14101 GCA_036795215.1 Actinomycetota bacterium
AAGGAGGTCTGGGCGCAGGAGGGGCAGATGCTCGAAGCCGACGACGTCCTCCTGGTGGTCGGCTGAGATGGTGGACCGACAGGGCGGGCTGAGATGATCCAGAAGATACTCATCGCCAATCGCGGGGAGATCGCCGTCCGGGTGATACGGGCCTGCCGCGAGCTGGGCGTTCAGTCCGTCGCGGTCTTCTCCGAGGCCGACCGGGAGGCGCTCTACACCAAGCTGGCCGACGAGGCTGTGCTCATCGGTCCGGCTCCGGCCTCGCAGAGCTACCTCGACATGGAGAAGATCATCTGCACGGCCGAGCAGTGCGGCGCCGACGCCATCCACCCGGGATACGGCTTCCTGGCCGAGAACCCGGGCTTCGCGGCCGCCTGCGAGAGCAGGGGTATCAAGTTCATCGGGCCGTCGAGCAGGGTGCTGGCGCTCATGGGCGACAAGGCCGCCGCCCGCCGGGAGATGATCGCCGCGGGCGTGCCCGTGGTGCCCGGCAGCAGCGAGTGCGTCTCCGACCCCGAGAAGGCGAAGGCCGTCGCCCGCGAGATCGGATACCCGGTGATCATCAAACCGTCCGGGGGTGGGGGTGGCATCGGCATGACCATCGCCGGCGGGGAGGACGAGCTGTCCAAGGCGCTCGAGTCGGCGCAGGCCGTAGCCAAGAACGCCTTCGGCATCGGGGATGTGTATCTGGAGAGGTATCTGTCCGATCCCCGCCACATCGAGTTCCAGATCGTCGCCGACTCGCAGGGCAACGTCGTGCATCTGGGCGAGCGGGAGTGCTCCATCCAGCGCAGACACCAGAAGCTCATCGAGGAATCCCCGTCGCCGGCGCTCGACGCCGAGGCCCGCAACCGGATGGGTGACGTGGCGGTGGCCGCCGCGCGTTCGGTTGGTTACGAGGGGGCGGGCACGGTGGAGTTCCTCTGGTCGGGTGGGGAGTTCTACTTCATGGAAGTGAACGCCCGCGTGCAGGTGGAGCATCCCGTGACGGAGATGGTGACCGGCATCGACATCGTCAAGGAACAGATCCGCGTCGCCTCCGGCCTCCCTCTGAGCTTCTGCCAAGACCAGGTGGCCATGAACGGCTGGGCCATCGAGTGCCGCATCAACGCCGAAGATCCCACCAACGACTTCGTGCCTGCTCCAGGCGCCATCCGCGGATACCTCCCTCCGGGCGGCGCCGGGGTGCGAGTAGACAGCGGGGTCTACGATTCGTACACCATCCCCCCCTTCTACGATTCCCTCATCGCGAAGCTGATCGTCTGGGGCCGGGACAGGGACGAGGCCATCGGCCGCATGGACCGCGCCCTCCGCGAGTACGCCATCGGGGGAGTCAAGACCAATATCCCCTTCCACCTGGCGGTCATGGGCAACGAACGCTTTGTGCATGGGGGGCTGGGGACCCATTTCATCGAGCAGGAGACCGGCCTGGCCGCCGAGACAAGGCGGATGGCCGAGCAGACGCAGAACCTTGGGGAGAAACTCTCCACTCTCACTCGAGACAGGAGGAAGATAGCCGCGATCGCGGCGGTGACGGCGGTGGTCCGGGACTAGGTCCGAGGCTGAAGGGACAACGAGAGGCGACTATCGAGGGCCCACATGGATGAGAAGCGTAAGGTACTGCTGATCGCGACACTGGACTCCAAGGAGATCGAGACCGCGTTTCTCCGCGAGCGTCTGGAGGAGAACGGACTCGAGGTCTACCTACTGGACGCCAGTATCCGGCGCACCATCGAGGGCGGCGCCCACATCACGCCCGACCAGATCGCCTCGGCGGCGGGCACGACCATGCCCGAGATCCGCGCCCTCAATCACGAGGGCAAGTGCATGGCGATCATGATCCAAGGCGCGATCAAGCGGGCGCACGAGCTCGACGAGCAGGTGGGGTTCAGCGGCCTCATCGCCGCGGGTGGTTCCGGGGGCAGCACGCTCGGCGCGGCGGTCATGCGGAGCTTCCCGTTCGGCCTGCCCAAGGTGCTCATCTCGACCATGGCGTCCGGCATGACCAAGCCCTTCGTGGGCACCAGAGACATCATGATGCTCAATTCCATCTGCGACGTCGCCGGCCTCAACACCGTCACGCGGCGGATCTTCGAGAACGGCGCCTTGGCGCTGGCCGGCATGGCCAAGGCCTACGAACCGGTGCAGAGTTCGGGGAAGCCGGTGGTGACCATGACGACGCTCAGCGTGAGTGACCCCTGCGCGAACAGGATCCGGGCGGCCTTGGAACAGGATGGAGCCGAGGTGATGGTCTTTCATTCCCAGGGAACCGGAGGCCCGGCCATGGACCAGACCATACGCGAACAGGATGTCTCCCTGGTCGTCGACCTTTCGCTCATCGAAGTGGGCGACTACCTGGCCCAGGGTCTCTACGACGGGGGCCCCGACCGCTGCAAGGCGGCGCTCGAGAAGGGCGTGCCCACCATCTTCGTGCCGGGCAACATCGACTTCCTGGTGGACGGCCCGGTGGAAGGAGCGCGGCTGCGCTTTCCCGGCCGCATGTACCACATCCACAACGCCTCGGTGACGGCGGTGCGGGCCGACGCCGACGACTTCAAGCGCCTAGCCGAGCACATGGCCGGTCTCATCAAGGAAGCGAAGGGCCCGGTGGCCTTCTATGTGCCGCTGTTGGGGTTCTCGGAGCACGACAGCCCGCGCGGCCACCT
>DAIRFC010000064.1:0-13831 GCA_036795215.1 Actinomycetota bacterium
GCGACAGAAGAGCTGTAGCGGAATCGGCCCATTCGGGCCTCCCATCAGTCTTGCCCGGCGGGGGAGCCTGACATGCGCGCCCGCCACCACGACGGCTTCACGACGGTCCGCACCGAAGGTGCCGTGCTGCCCCGCGATCTCCTTGCCCGCATCGTGGCGGGCGACAAAGACCTCGGCGGGCTCACCCCTGACGACTACCATCTCTCCGGCGAGCGGCTGAACGAGGCCACCAACCGGGCCTGGAATCGTCTCCAGGGCGCCTGGGCAGCCTTCCGCAAAGAGACCGGCGCGCTCCGCCCCGAGGCGTGTGGCGAAGGCGCCGAAAGTGCGGCCGCGGCCGCAGGCGCCCGCGGCGCCAACGCCCCCCTCGACCCCGGCACCAGCCCCACCCGCGAGCGCTGGCTGCTGCCGCTCTTCCAGGAGCTGGGCTATGGGCGTCTTCCTACCACCAAGGCACGCGACATAGACGGGCGTTCCTACGCCATCTCCCATGCCTGGGGCAACGTTCCCATCCACCTTGTGGGCCTGAACGTCGACCTCGACACCCGTGCTGCCCGTGTGGCCGGGGCCGCCCAAGCAAGCCCGCATTCGCTGCTGCAGGAGTTTCTCAATCGATCTGACGAGCACCTCTGGGGGTTCGTCTCCAACGGTCTGCGGCTGCGCATCCTGCGTGACAACCGCAGCCTCACCCGCCAGGCCTACGTGGAGTTCGATCTCGAGGCCATGATGAACGGCGAGGCCTACGCCGACTTCGGGCTCCTCTATCTCTTGTGCCATCAGTCGCGGGTGGAGGGGGAGCGCCCCGAGGACTGCTGGCTGGAGCGCTGGAGCCGGGCGGCGGAAGCTCAGGGCACCCGGGCCCTCGATCAACTGCGCAAGGGCGTGGAGGAGGCCATCAGCGCCCTGGGGGCCGGCTTCCTCGCTCATCCCGAGAACGCCGAGCTGCGCCGCAAGCTGCAAGACGGGGAGCTCTCCGCCCACGACTACTACCGCGACCTGCTCCGCCTGGTCTATCGCCTGCTCTTTCTCTTCGTGGCCGAGGACCGGGGGCTGCTCTTCGATCCGACGGCGCCGGCCGGGGCCAAGGGCCTCTACACCCGCTTCTACTCCACCGCCCGTCTGCGCCGCCTGGCCGAGCGCCGGCGCGGGGGACGGCACTCCGACCTCTATCAGGGTCTGCGCCTGGTCATGCGCAAGCTGGGCGAAGACGCCGGGTGCCCGGAGCTGGGTCTGCCGGCTCTGGGGAGCTTCCTCTTCACCGAGGAGGGACCCGCCGGGCTGGGCTCGCTCGACATCGCCAACCGGGACCTGCTCGCCGCCGTCCGCGGACTGGCGTTCACGCTGGACAAGAACATCCGCCGCGCCATCGACTACCGCAATCTGGGGAGCGAGGAGCTGGGGAGCGTCTACGAGGCGCTGCTGGAGCTCCATCCCGAGGTCAACGTGCCCGCCCGTACCTTCGCGCTCGTGAGCGGAGGCGGCAGCGAGCGCAAGAGCACCGGCAGCTACTACACGCCCACCAGCCTCATCCAGTGCCTGCTCGATTCCGTCCTCGACCCGGTGATCGCTGAGGCGCTACGCAAACCCGACCCTGAGCAGGCACTCCTCGACCTCAAGGTCTGCGACCCGGCCTGCGGGAGCGGGCACTTCCTGGTGGCAGCCGCCCACCGCATTGCCAAGCGGCTGGCCGCGCTCCGCACGGGAGACGAGGAGCCGTCCCCCGAGGCCCAGCGGGAGGCGCTCCGAGCCGTTATCGGCCACTGTCTCTACGGGGTTGACGTCAACCCCATGGCAGTGGAGCTCTGCAAGGTGAGCCTGTGGATGGAGGCCCTGGAGCCGGGCAAGCCGCTCTCCTTCTTGGAGCACCGCATCCTCTGCGGCAACAGCCTGCTGGGAGCCACGCCGGCCCTGCTGGCGGACGGCATCCCGGATGAGGCGTTCCAGCCCATCGAGGGGGACGACAAGACGTACGTCTCGGCCCTTCGCAAGCGCAACAAACAGGAACGCACGGGACAGACGACGCTCCTCCTGGGCGACACCCCCGCGGTGACCTTTCGCACTCTGGCCGACGCGGCGCTGGAGCTGGCCCAAGCGCCCGACGACTCCGTTGCCGCGTTGCACGAGAAGGAAGCCTGGTATGAGCTGCTGACCGAGTCTCCGGAGCTGGCCCACGCCCGTCTGGCGGCCGATGCCTGGTGCGCCGCCTTCGTGTGGAAGAAGCACAAGGATGCGCCGCCTCCCGTCACCCATGACCTCTTCATGCGACTGAGTCGCGGCCCGGGCGTGGCGCCCGCGGGGGTGCGGGCGGAGATCACCCGGTTGGCCGGGCAGTACCGCTTCTTCCACTGGCACCTGGCGTTTCCGGACGTGTTCCAGCTGCCGAATCCTGGGGCCGCCTCTGAGAATCCGCAGGCGGAATGGGATGGCGGCTTCGACGTAGTGCTAGGAAACCCGCCGTGGGAGCACACGGAGCTCAAGGAGAAGGAGTTCTTTGCCACCCGGCGGCCGGATATCGTGGAGGCGCAAACAGGGGCGGCCCGGAAGCGGATGATCGACGCGCTGGCACAGGAAGACCCGGCTCTCTACGGCGCCTTCTTGGAGACCAAGCGCCAGCATGATGGCGTGAGCCACCTGATTGCGGGATCGGGGCGCTACCCGCTGTGCGGGCGTGGGCGGATCAACACGTACGCCATCTTCGCCGAGACCAAGCGCATGCTCATTGCTTCCTCCGGGCGGGTGGGTACCATCGTCCCCTCTGGAGTGGCCACCGACGACACCACCAAGTTCTTCTTCCAGGACCTCATGGAGTCGAAGTCGCTGGTCAGCCTTTACGACTTCGAGAACCGGGAGAAGCTGTTCCCCGCGGTCGACAGCCGCATGAAGTTCTGCCTGCTGACACTGGCCGGCGTCGGGCGTCGGATGGCCGAGCAGGGGGAGGCGGAGTTCGCCTTCTTCGCCCACCAGGTCGAGGATCTGCGCGACCCGGAGCGGCGCTTCACCTTGTCGGCGGCGGATCTCGCCCTCCTCAACCCCAACACGCTCACCTGCCCGGTGTTCCGCACCCGACGCGATGCCGAGATAACCAAGGCCGTGTACCGGCGGGTGCCCGTGCTCATCAGGGAAGGTCCGCCGGAGGAGAACCCGTGGGGCATCTCGTTCCGCCAGGGGCTGTTCAACATGACCAGCGATTCGAATCTGTTCCGCACCCGCGAGGAGCTGGAGCGCGACGGGTGGCGCCTGGAGGGGAACGGCTTTGTGCGGGAGGCTGGTGAGGCCGACGCGGCGACAGGGCAGCGCGAGGCCGCTGACGGAGTCGCGGGCTCGGAGGCGGTGAGCGACGCAGCGGATGACCCGGAGGCGGCCAAGAGCGGTGAGCGGTATCTGCCGTTGTATGAGGCGAAGATGATCCACCATCTCGACCACCGCTGGGCTACCTACGACGGCCTCGATACTCGCGATATGACCATTGGCGAGAAGGGCGACCCCTTCGCGATTGCGCTTCCCCGGTATTGGGTGGCCCAGGCGGAGGCGGATGCGCGGCTCAAGGGACGTTGGGATCGGCGGTGGCTGCTTGGGTGGCGGGACATCTGTCGAAGCACCGACGAGCGGACGGTGATCGCGAGCGTCGTGCCGCGGGTGGGGGTGGGACATACCTTGCCCCTCATGCTTGTCGAGGGGGCGGCACCGCGTGAGAGTTGCTGTTTGATGGCGAACCTGAACTCGTTGGCGCATGACTACGCGGCGAGACAGAAGATGGGCGGCACCCACCTAACCTTTGGCTATCTCAATCAGCTTCCCCTGCTCGCGCCTTCAACCTACGTTGAGCCCGCCCCCTGGTCCCCGAGCGAGACCATCGCCGAATGGATGCTGCCCCGCGTCATAGAGTTGGTTTACACGTCATGGGAGATGCAGCCGTTTGCCCGTGATTGTGGCTACGACGGCCCGCCGTTCGGCTGGGACGAGGGGCGGCGATTCGAGCTGCGTTGCGAGTTGGACGGGGCGTTCTTCCATCTGTACGGGATCGAGCGGGATGACGTGGAGTACATCATGGAGACATTCCTCATCGTCAGGCGAAAGGACGAGGCCAGGTGGGGGGAGTATCGGACGCTACTGACGGTGGTGGAGCACTACCTCAGGATGCAAGCACACACCGCGAGACTAGACTGTGTAGATTAGTTGCTCATTTGGAGGTGGAAGCGGATGCCCAGGATCAGCCTGACTGACTTCGTGGATGTTGTTTCCAAGAGCGGAACGCCGAAAGCCAACAAGGTCGCCCAGATTAAGAATCGCCCGGAGTATGCGCCCGCCGTGGACTTCTACAAGCCGCTTCGGGAGTTCATTGTCGATAATCACAAGAGTGGACTGCCGAAGTTCGCTATCACGTCTGTCCTAGCCTCTATTACCGACCCAAAGAAGCTCAGCAACTACCCCGCAGTTGCCGAGGGCTACCGCAAATGGTGGGGCAACAAAGTGCTCGAGTGGTTTGACCCCGCTGTCGGCAGCTTTGCTGCCCACGGGGTCGACGTAGTCGTCAATCCCGAGCTAGGCCTGTTTGTCAATGGCACGCCCTATGTGATCAAACTCTACTTCAAGGCGGACCCCCTCTCAAAGACACGCGTTGATGTCGTCACTCATATGATGGAGGAGGCTCTTCGCGGGAGCTTCACCGGGGACGAGACTATGGCCGTGTTGGATGTTCGAAGGGCAAAGCTCCTGGCTCCCACAGTGCCAATACCGCGTTTGACCGCCGCGCTCCATGCGGAGCTGGCGTACATTGCAGCGATATGGGAAGAGGTTTGACGGATTGAAGCCCGGAGACCGCCACGCCAACCTCGGCCCTGTGCGAGGGGGCTAGCCGATGAGCAAGTTTCGAGCGGGTGACCACGTGTTTGTTCCGGCTGCCTGTCTTCCGGACAACGTGGAGTCACCGGGCGCAATGTACCGTACGACAGTCTCGGAGACAGTTCGACGCTCGGTCAGGGTGGACATCCCGGGCGAGAGGACATCGGACTGGATTGCGTCATCCAGGGCGCACGAACTAATTGGGATTCTGATCATTCGGATTGGAGACTACGATTCAGACTACGTCTTGCTCGATCCTCTCGCGAAATCCTTGCTTCAGTTCTGCCGGTTGCTGATGACTGATGACTTCGTCTGGCTGCGCGAGATCAGGTCTCTCGCAGAGCTGACAATGGCGTGGCGGGAGAAGGCTCTGGTTAGCAGTCATGTACTGCTCGTCGGACACGGCAATGGCAGCGCCGTACACTTCGCTGTCGATGGTTGGACTGTCGCAGGAGCCATAGCAGCCGCTCTCGATGGTGCCGAGGTTGGCGCTGCGTCGCCAAAGCTGCTCATCTCCCTATGCTGTAGGTCAGGATATCAGGCCCTATCTTCGCCTTTGTGTCAGTACCCCGCTTTTCACTCAGTGATTGCTCCATTTCACAGTGTGCACGGAGCGATTGCGTCGCAGTTCTGTCAGACGTACCTCGCTCAAGAGATGGTTGAGGGTTTGACGACCAAAGTGGCCTTCAATCGGGCGAGTCAAGCTGTTGCGGGCAAGACTATCTTTCGTCTTTGGCAGGGGGGAAAGCTGGTTGCGGGACCCCAGCCGTAGAAGGACTGCCTGGGTGCGTCGGAAATGTGCAAGCGCGCAGGTTCAGCCTTCCGCGACCAGATTGCGGGTCAGGGAGTGACGAATTCACGGAAGCTTGGGGGGGGACTAGGTGACTGCTGAGCCCAACGGCCGACAGAGCGGTCCCGACCAGAGCACGAAGCTCTGTGCCGTCCAGTTCACAGATTCGCGGCAGAAACGGATAGGGCAGAGGCTTCAACTCGTTGGGCCCGGTCCGGCGGCTTTCTTCAGAGACTCCTGCCGACTGATGAGTCGTGACTGCGATCTTACGTCGAAGAGACATCTCGTCGGCCACTTGCTTCGAGAGATTGAGAGCGCTCTTAGGGCCGTTCTCCAGCCGTTCGCCGCCGCCCCCAATGCCGAGGCCCCGGCACAGCAGGACAAGAACTCGAAGGACAATCACGCCCGCGGGATTCGATCAGTCATGGCGGCACTGGGTATCCCCGAAGATGACCCTGCGGCAGTAGCATGGCTTGATCTGGCCGGGCAGAGTTCGGCAACGGCGCTCAATCGGGAAGCTCATAGGGACAATCTCGATTTCCGAAAGGCCGATGCTGAGTTTGCGGAATGGTGGGAGAGAGTGCAGTCGGTTTTCGATGTTGTTCTGAAGAAGTTCGAAGAGAACTACGTTGCTGTCTTCAGCATGCTCGACGACCTTCTGGCAAGCAGCAGGCCCGATATTGACACCCTGAAAAGTCGCGTGCCCGGCAATTACACGGCGCACGAGTACTTCTTCTCGAGACTGGATAGCCCAGCATGGATTGCTCCCTTGGTGGACGGAGGAATGCTCGGCCATCCACCCGATCCGGAGGTGGTGGACGACGGGACCGGGCTTCGTCATCCAGGATGGCCCATTGTCGAGTACCTGGAGAGAATGGCCGCCAGTTATCCGGAAAGCCATCAGGATGTTCTAACTGCCGTTCTCTCAATCCCGGAGACAATCAACGTCCGGGTGCATCACGGCCTACTCCGGGTGGCTCTGAACCTGGCGCCGGTCCTAAGCAAGGCACTGGTCTCAAAGGCAGTTCAGTGGATGGCAGGCCCGTATCGACCGTTATCTGGGCTCGAATACGCGAAACTGGTTCGGCATCTGGCCGCTGGCGGGGCGGAGAGTGAGGCTCTCGACCTTGCCGCAACTCTCTTTGCGGTCTCTGCCGATGCCAATGTCCCCGGGTCGGATGTGGCACCTCTTCATGTCAGTTCGTGGGAGTATGAGAAGAGCCTTGAGCTAGCTCTGCCGTCACTAGCCGAAGCCGCCCCGCGGGTGGCACTGGAGCTTGTGTCCGGCCTGCTTGAGGAAGCGATCACGGCCGGCGAGCGTGCACGAGGAGGGTCTGGGGACGATCATGGTGGCGTCGATCTGTCGCATTTCTGGCGGCCCGCCATCGAGGATCACGATCAGAATCGCGATCGTGACAACCTACCCGGCTTGCTGGTGAAGGCCGCTAGGGATGTGGCTCTCGTGGCTGCATCGAGACGGCCCGAGTCCGTGCCCGGGTTAGTGGCCGCGCTTGAGTCCAGGTCGCGTCATGTGTTTCGACGGATTGCCATTCATCTGCTGCGAGTTCGCTCTCAGGACGCGCCTGATCTCGTCCGAGCGCACCTCCTCGACCGGGCGTTCTTTGATGATTCCTGCGTTCTGCATGAGTACTACCACCTACTGCACGACTGCTTCGGGCTGCTGACACCCGGCGATCAGGCCGTGATTCATGGTTGGATCGATGACGGCCCGGACAAGGATGACTACGCCGCCTGGTTCAAGGAACGGGAGGGGAGTCCCCCGAGCGACGATCAGGTCTCAGACTACTGCGACTTCTGGCGGATCAAGAAACTGATGCCCATATCCGAATCCCTGCCCGAGGAGTGGAAGCAGCGCTTCGACGCACTGGTGGCGAGACTGCGCCTTCCAGAACACCCCGACTTTCCGGTCTACCACGGAACATGGGTTAGTCCGACGAGTCCTCTCACACTGGAGGACATCCGGGCTATGGAGCCCGTCGAACTCGTTGCACACCTCCGAGACTGGGTTCCTCCACAGGAGTGGGATTCACCGACTCCCGAGGGGCTGGGCAGATTGGTGACTGCAGCGGTGGCGGATGACCCGGCCCGATATGTCCCCGTTCTTGACTCACTCACCGGAATCGAGGCCACGTATGTGCGTGGCTTCCTAGAAGGGCTCCGACAGGCCATGGAAACCAAGAAGTCCTTCGAATGGGGGCCGGCACTCGATCTCGCCACGCAGGTGGTCCACTCACCTTGGCCGACCCCCGACCAATCCGGTCCTGTGGATGATAGGGACTCGGATTGGGGCTCGACTCACAAGACTATAGTGGCCGTGATCGAAGCAGGACTGGGGTCGGGAGTATCGGAGATTCCGATCTCCTTCCGCAAGACCGTCTGGACGATCCTGGAGTCGCTGGTCGACGACCCCGATCCCACCCCCGAAGACGAGAGCCGCTATGGCGAGGGTGGCTTTGACGCCGTGACCATGTCCATCAACACGGTCCGCGGCCGCGCGATGCACGCCGTCGTTCGGTATGGACTCTGGGTGATGAGGCACGCGCCGGGGACTCGCGACCAAGAGGGTGAGCCCGAGCCGGATGGAGTGACGGTGCAGGAGATATGGCCTGTTCTCAATCGCCATCTCGACGTCATTCAGGATCCTTCGCTTGGCGTCCGCTCGGTCTATGGTCAGTGGTTCCCGTGGATTCGTCTACTGGGACACGACTGGGCCGTCTTACACGTGGACGAGATCTTCCCACGTGACTCGCAGCATGCGCTCTGGTGGACTGCTGCCTGGATTGGGTATGTGATGCACACCAGACCCTATGACGATGTACTCCCCGTTCTCAGGCCTGTTTACGAACACGCCGTGAAGCTGCTGGGTCCAGACGAGAAGCCCCTCATGTTCGGGGACAGACCTTCCGAACATCTGGGCGAACACCTGGTTACCTACGCCTGGCGAGGAATGATCGCCCTTGAGCCAGTCGAGCCTCTGCTGGAGCAGTACTGGACCAAAGCGGATGTGAATCTCAGACGGCATGTCCTGGGCCACGTCGGGCGAAGCCTCCGGGAGTGGCCCCCAGCTGCTGTCGACCCGGGCATTCCACCGGCCATCAAACGGCTGAAGCTCTTCTGGGCGTTTGTAGTATCCCGCACGGGCCGGCCGGACCAGGACGACGAGGGTAACGAGCTTTCGGCATTCACGTGGTGGTTCGCGTCGGGACAATTCGACGATGACTGGGCATTTGACCAGCTCGACCTGGTGCTCCAGAAGACGAGTCTGTTGAATGGGGCGCACCTGGTTGCCGAGCGCCTGGCAGAAACCGTGGACCGTGAGCCACTCCGGAGCGTCCGAGCCCTGAACAAGCTCGTTCAGAGTGACCGCGAGGGCTGGCGCATCATTGGGTGGAAGGACGAGGCCCGGAAGGTTCTCGAGAAGGCCATGGAGTTGGAGGATACGGAGACGCGGCGCGCCTGCGTTGCTTTGGTGAATCGCCTGATGGCGAAGGGGCACCTGGAGTTCAGGGAGTTACTGTAACCGGAGGACAATCCTCACGGGGGGTGAAGAGACATGATGAGCAGGGGCAGGGACGAAACAGTATCCCGATGACCGGACGGGAGATGAGAGAGCGAGAGCAACGACGCCGGTTGCGCAGTCTCGGGGAATCAACTGCTTCCGCAGCCCATCGAAACCCAAGCATGCACCGTGGGAGGATGTAGAGATGGCCGAAGAGCCCAACGAAGCTGGAACCCTCCAACCCGACCCTGACAACCTGGAGAGCCAAGCCGGGACCGCCAATTCCAGCGACCTGAAGCATATTCACGGAGTGGTTGCGACGCGGAGAACCGCGCACGACACGCTCATGTGGCAGACGCCGGCAGTAGTCTTCGCCGGCGAGGCGTTCTTGTTCACCTTGGCTCTCCAGGCGGATTCAACGCGTGTGGCGCGGATTATCGCTGCAGTGCTGGCGCTCGTCGTGGCTCTGGTAGCGTTGCAGACCTTCGCCAAACACAGGGCAAACGAGCTTACCGACTCGCTTACACTCGAGCGCATCGAACGAGAGCTGCGGTTGGGAATTGGTCAAGACCCAACAAGTGGCTGCCGTGCGGATTCCAGTGTGTTTGCACACAGCGAGCCGAGTAGACGTGCCAAGGCTATCGGCAACTGTGAGTTCGTTCACTGGTATGTACGAGTGCCATCACACCGCCTGTGGGCGTCCGCACTCGTGGTCGTGGCTTTGGCTGCCGTGGCGACGATTGTCATCGCGGCGGCGTTTCCGGACCTTCTGAGTGGCAGTAGCTCCCGGTAGCGTTCAGCGCTGATGGGTATGATTGCCCGTGAGGCAGCTGTCTGCATACTCGTGAAGTGCGCGCAAATAGAGAGAGAACGCGATGCCCGAAGTCCGTGTCGACATAAGGCCTGACATGCTTCGCTGGGCGTGGGAGCGCGCCGGCTACGACCTGGACGGTCTCGCCGGGCGCATTCCTCAGCTTCCCTCCTGGTACCAGGGGGAGAGGCGCCCCACGCTGAAGCAGATCGAGGGCTTTGCCAAGGCTACCCACGCCCCGGTCGGCTACTTGTTCTTGGCCGAGCCACCTATGGAGCGAATCCCGATCCCCGACCTGCGCACAATGGGTGGCGGTCGTATCGAGCAGCCCAGCCCCGACCTTCTTGACACCCTCTACCTGTGTCAGCAGCGTCAAGAATGGTATCGCGACTATGCACGTACGACACGCGAGGCGCCGCTCAGCTTCGTCGGCTCGGTGAGCGTGAAAACCGACGCTGAGACGGCGGCCGCCGACCTGCGCCGGGTCTTGGACTTCGATCTCGACGAACGTCGACGCGCACCTACGTGGACCGACGCTTTGCGCTCCTTCATCGAGCAGGCGGATTCGCTTGGGGTGCTCGTGATGGTCAGCGGCATCGTCGGCAACAACACCCACCGCAAGCTCGACCCGGAGGAGTTCCGGGGCTTCGCGCTGGCGGATGATCTTGCTCCGCTGGTGTTCGTCAACGGTGCGGATACCAAAGCCGCGCAGATGTTCACGCTTGCCCACGAGCTGGCCCATGTGTGGCTGGGCGAGTCCGCTCTCTCCGACGCCGGCCCACTCTCTGCGCCACCTCAAGCCATCGAGGCCTGGTGCAACAGGGTCGCGGCCGAGCTACTGGTACCCTTGGCCGCCCTCCGCGAGTGCTATCGCCCGGATGCCGAGCTCCGTTCGGAGCTAGATCGTCTCGTGCGGGTCTTCAAGGTGAGCACCCTGGTGATGCTTCGCCGCATCTACGACATCGGCGGGCTGAGCCGGGACGAGCTCAAGACTGCATATGACCAGGAGCTCAGTCGTCTGCGTACGATTCCCAGAGGAACGGGCGGCGATTTCTATCTCACGCAGTCCGCGCGGGTGGGCAAACGCTTCGCTCGGGCGCTGATCGCGAGCACGCTCGAGGGTCAGACGCTCCACCGTGATGCGTTTCGCCTGCTGGGCATCTCCAAGCTCGGGACCTTCCGCGACCTCGGGTACACGTTGGGGGTTGTCCAGTGAGCTATCTCCTGGACGCGAACATCTTCATCCAGGCGAAGAATCTCCACTATGGCTTCGACTTCTGTCCGGCGTTCTGGGATTGGCTGATCGAGAACAACGCGGTAGGAAAGGTGTTTTCGATCGAGAAGGTCGGTGATGAGCTCGAGGCTGGTTCCGATGAGTTGGCGGATTGGGCCTCGAAGCGTGGGCCGGCTTTCTTTCTGAAGCCGGATGCGCCGGTGGTGCCCGCCCTAGCGACCGTCAGCTCTTGGGCGACAGGGCAGAGCTTCGACCCGGCTGCCATCAGCACATTCCTGCAGGTGGCCGACTACTACCTGGTGGCGCACGCGCTTGCGCACGGGCATGTGGTGGTGACTCACGAGAAGCCCGACAACTCCACCAAACGGATCAAGATTCCGATTCCGTGTATAGAGCTTGGCATCAAATGCATGACGCCCTACGAGATGTTGCGGTTGGAGAGGGCGAGGTTTGTGCTGGGACGGGAGCCGAATCCGCCGGTCGTGGCCTGAACTGCCTATCCAGGAGGTTGGGGACTGAATGGCAACGTATCGCGACATCCAAGAGGACGTCCGAAGAAGGTACGGACGGGCCATCAAGACCTGCTGGATTGCCCACGTCACGGAGCTCAACGGGCTTGACCTTCGGCCGGCGCCAAACCGCCTGTCGGCTGCCAAACGAGTGAACCCCTGCCCACCGGATGTGCGGCCGCTCATCGAGGATTCCATGCGACGCCTAGGCATGCTATGAGGTCAAGGTCACGCTGCCACAGGGCTAGACGGCAGACGCAGTGGATAGGGATCGTCTAGCTCGAGACCTAGAGCGACTTATCGCGGCCCGTCCGGGACAGGAGAAGCACCAGCTTCTTTCCGGACTCAACGGCCTCGGCTGGACGGGGCTGACGAGCACCGACATCAACAGCGTCCTCTACGAACGTGGCCGCCCCTTCGTCAAGGACGATTCCACGCTTCCCCGCTGGAGCGTGCGGGCTGAGGGACAGGCCACCGCGGCTACCCGCCCCCTCGAGACAGGCCCGGTCTGGCGGTTTGACCGCTACCGAGGACCCAAGCCCCGGGCCTGGCAGCAGGAGGCGTTGGATGCCTGGCTGGATGTCGGCCGGCGCGGTGTGGTGGAGGCGGTGACGGGCACAGGCAAGACGGCCGTCGGGATTCTCGCTGCGGCCGACGCTGTGGCGAGAGGAAGGCGCGTGCTTGTGATCGTTCCGGGAGTCGACCTGCTCGATCAGTGGTACGAGAAGCTGAGGAGCGATCTGCCGTCCGTCCGTATCGGTAGATTCGGCGATGGGCGAGAGGGTTCGCTGCATGATCATGAAGTACTCGTGTCCACCGTTCAGTCGGCCTATCTCCATGCCATGCTGCCCGCCGGGTGCGCGGGGCTGCTCATAGCCGACGAAGTCCATCACTACGGTGCGGAGAAGTACTCCCAGGCTCTTGAGGAAGCCTTCGACGAGCGACTGGGGCTCACCGCCACGTATGAGCGTAGCGACAACGGTGTCGCGGAGTTCCTGGCTCCGTACTTCTCTAGCGGGGGCTCAGGCCGAGCGGGCCGTCATGGTGCGGTCGTGGCGGGCTGTGACTACGAACGCGGCCTTGCCGACGGCATACTGGCGCGCTTTCGCGTGGCCCTATTGGGTGTCGGGTTCAGCGGCGGCGAACAGGAGCAGTACGAGGAGCTTGATTCGATGGCGGGTCGTGCCCGCTCGTCTCTCATCAACAGCTACGGCTGCCCGCCGGAGCCCTTCGGGGAATTCATGCGCTGTGTGACTGCTCTCAGTGAAGGCGGCAATGAGGATGGCCGAGTCACCCGACTATCCCGGCGATATCTGAGCGCGTTCACCAAGCGACGGGCCCTGCTGGCCGACTGTACCCGCAAACTCGAGGCACTGCGGATGCTCAAGCCTATCCTCGCACAGACCGAACGGGCCCTGGTGTTCACCGAGACGATAGAGAGCGCCGAGCGGGCGGCGCGTACCATCGGCCAGGGCTCCGTGCCGGCGCTCGCCTACACCAGCCAACTCGACCGACATGAACGCGGGAGCATCCTGGCCGACTTCCGGAGAGGGAAGATCCGAGTCTTGGCCGCCCCTCGCGTGTTGGACGAGGGAGTCGACGTGCCCGAGGCGGACCTGGGCGTCATTTTAGCTGCAAGTCACTCCCGTCGCCAGATGATCCAGAGGATGGGTCGCGTCATCCGCCCGAACGCGGACGGACGGCCGGCGAACTTCATCATCCTCTACGTCAGAGGCACGTCGGAAGACCCCGGCGAGGGTGCTCACGGCGCCTTCCTGGAGGAGATCACCGGGGTTGCCGATGACATGAAGGTGTTCCCTGAGGAGACAAAGGCTCGGGATTTGTTGAAGTGGTACGGCGTCCGCGGTGCGCGCCAATGATGTCATCCTGGGCTCACCGGGCTAGTCAACAGTGCCTCCGGGCCTCTTGACTGCATAAAGGAAAGCATCAAATGGGCCGAATCTAGTTAGAGACTGCTCGCGTGTTCAGATAGGCCAGGGGGTTTCTGGCGGGAAGAGGGCGAAGGCAATGATCGATCTTCTTGGAGAGCCACTGAGGTTCAAGTTGGATGCGACAACCTCTCGGATCATGACCGAGGTCGCTGAGAAGCACGGTCTCTCGGTCG
>DAIRFC010000065.1:0-13720 GCA_036795215.1 Actinomycetota bacterium
GCCACGAACTCCGTCATCTTCTCGGTGAGGTCGGAGCTGCCCACGATATAGGCGAAGAAGTTGGCCGAGATCATGACGAACATGATCATGGCGTTCAGCACCGCGGTCTCCTTGATGGCGGCCAAGAGCTGCTTCCATCTCAGGTGATAGACCGTCACCGCCAGGACCAGCACCACGAAGCAGCCTACGCCGCCCGCCTCGGTGGGAGTAGCTATGCCCGCGTAGATGGAGCCGAGTATGGCGACCATGACTAACACCATGGGCCAGATGCGCTTCAGCGAAGAGAAGCGTTCCCTCCACGAGACACCCTCCGCTCGGGGCCCCAGGGCAGGCTTGCGCCAGGCCATGAAAATGGCCAGACCGGCGAGCAGGACAGCCAACAACACGCCGGGCACGACACCCGCTATGAACAGCTCCCCCAGCGGCGCGTTGGCCATGACGGCGAAGATGATCATGATGGTGCTCGGCGGTATGAGCGGCCCCAGGACGCCGCCGGCGAGAGTGGCGCCGATGGCATAGGGCCTGTTGTAGTTGTTGCGCTTGAACTCGGGTTCGGCCACTTTGCCCATGGCCATGATGGTGGCCGTACTCGACCCAAGGGCGGCAGCCATGACCGCCTCTCCCACCACGGTGGATGCCGCGAGTCCGCCCGGCACCCGCGATAACCAGCGTCTGGCGGCCCCGAATATGTCTTCGCCCATGCTCGTCTGCGCCATCAGACATGCCAGCAAAGTGAAGATGGGCAGCGGGGTCCAGCTGAGCTTGTACAGCATGGAGAAGGTCGTCCATCCGACCTTGTCGAGCGCGCTGTCGCCGAAGGTCAGGAAACCCACGAGACCCGAGACGAAGCCAATGGAGTAGGCGATCGGGACCCCCATGAGCAGGAGGAAGAGCATGCCCCCAAGACAGACGATGGCGGCGGTGTTGAAGTCCATCACTCACCGCCTTCTTTCGCATCCCCAGGAGCGAAGGCTTCCGGGGAGGGCTGCTTGCCGCGCAACAGGGCCCAGAACCGCGTCACGCCGCTGACCAGTTTAACGACGAGTACCAAGAGCAGGATGGAATACCCTATGGGTATCATCACTTTGATGGGCCCCATCGGCTGTTTCCAAGCCGACGCGCTGTGCTCTCCTATCTCAAAGGCGTAGTTCGCGGCCTCGACGCCCTTGTACAGAAGGACCGAGACGAAGGCTATGCCCAGGATAGGCGTGAGGATCGCTATGATCAGGTGCTGTAGCTTCTTGGACATCCGGTTGCTGATGAGGTCCACCCGCAACTGCTGGCTCAACCGTTCTACCGCCGGGATCGCGAACACGAAAGAGAACAGCAGGAACATCATGCTGATCTCGTATGAGTAGGGTTCGGGACTGTTGAACGCGTAGCGCCGTACCACGCCGTAAGTGGCAGTGAACACCATGATCAGGATCATGAAGCCCGCGATGAGCAGCGAGATACTGCTCAACCAGCCTATGACGGCCGTGATCCGCCGCGCTATTCGATGAAGCATTCCACACGGCTCCATTGGGTCGGACTGTCAGGTGCGCGCCGGCGCTCGGCCGGCCTGCTATCCCGCATAACAGACGCCGGGATGCTGTGTTCCGTCACTGGGCACAGCATCCCGGCGCAGACTCACCAGCGCTTACCGCTCGATGATGCCGGGTGCGCTATCTCGCCACATCACGGGGTGGCCGCGTTGGCCTCGTTGACGATCTCCATGAACTGGGTGCCGAAATCGCCGAACTGCGCGACCTTCTCGGCCACATAGTCGTCACACTCCGCCTTCCACTTGGCCCGCTCTTCGTCGCTGGGGACAAAGACCTCGCAACCGCCGTCTTCCAGCTTCTTCTTGTTCGCATCCCAGTACGTGGAATGGTCCTTGTTCATCTGCACGCAGCCGGCCATGACCTCTTCCGAGAGGGCCTGCTGGATATCAGCCGGCATGGCGTTCCACACGTCCAGGTTGACGGTGATGCCGTAGTGAGGAGCCGTGCCCTGCATCCAGGTGGAGTACTTGCCGGGCTTGTACAGCTCGGCTATCCACATGTACTGGGTCCCGGCCACGAGCATGTCGACGACCTTCTTGTCGATGTTGGAGTACGACTCGGTCCAGTCGATGACGACCGTCTGAGCGCCCAACTCCTGCATCATGTCGATGGCGATCGGCGAAGCCACGCCTATCAGCATGCCCTTCCAGTCTTCCAGGGTCTTCAGAGGCTTCGAGCCGATGAGCTCGTTGAAGCCCACGTGGTTCATGCCCAGGGTCTTCTGGTTGAACTTCTCGGTCGTTATGCCGTCGTAGAGGGCCACCATCTTCTCGTTATGGGCCGCCTCGAGAGCCGCCATGTTCTTGAAGATGAAGGGCAGCTCGATGATGCTGAGCCGCTCGTCGACGTTGGCATAGATGGGGTAGCAGATAGAGGCCATCTCAACGGCCCCGGTCCGGCAGGCGTCCAGTGCCTCGGGCGGAGCCACCAGCGAAGCCGATGTGAAGACCTGGATCTCGTAGGCGCCGTTGGCGCGGGCATTGAACTTCTCGGCCATCTCCTGCACCGGGACCACGAGCGGGTCGCCGTCCGGCTGGCCCATGGGCAGCCTGAGGACGATCTTGTCGCCCGAGGCAGCGGCAGTTGTGTCGGTCACTCCGGCAGTGGTGTCGGTCGCCCCCGCGGTCGTTTCGGTGGGCTCATCGGATTCACCGCAGCCTGCGATCAACAGACCGGCGGCCAACAACACCATCAGCATCGCGATAGGCCATAGCTTACGAAGACGCTTCATCACGGATATCCCTCCTGAGCAATTGTCACGCCATCTTCTAACAACAACGATCCGACTTCCTTACTCCTCCTCCCTTTTCATACACAGCCTCCGGCGCCACAGAAAGCAGACGGAGACCCGTCCGCCGGGCCGGCTAGATGAGACCTGATCGGGCACTTGTAGAGTGGGAGGGGACGGCGCGAGCATCGCCCGATGAGAGCCGAGAGACACTCGGCCCAGATCCGCCAGGTGCTTCGTGTGGAGTTCGCAGTGGATCCACAGACCATCCCCGTGTGGCGCTATGCTAAACAGTGTTCAGAAAATATCAAGCGGCCGGACTGCTTGTCAAACACCCGGGACCGCTTGTCAAACACCCGCGCCCATCATCGAACGGAATGTCTCGAGCTTGGCTTCGTACTGCTGATGGTTGTAGCTGCGAGGATCGAAGTTGTCCCACTCCAGCATCAGCACCGGTATGCCCAGCTCTTTGATGATGGCGTCCCTCACTACCAGCGCGTCACCCGCGGCATACCTGCAGCCGAGGTGGTTGTGGTAGAAGACCCCGTCGACCCCGAGCCGCCTGCACAGGTCGAGAACGAGTCTCACTCTGGCCCCCAAGGGTTGCGTGAACGAGGAATGCAGATGCTGCGCGACGACCTCGTAAGGATCGTTCGGGTCGACGATCCCGGCTCCGCTGGACGGGTCGATGGCCATGGCCTCGAAGTCGAAGGCCACGATGGCTATGCCCTTCTCGTTCGCCAGGGCCTCCCATCTGGGGTCGGTGTGGTGGTACGGGAACATCGAGAGAACGCGGGGCGCCCCCTTCGGCGTCGCTCCCACGCCTCTGCTCCTCCGCTCTTCCAGTTCGTCGCAGAGGACGGTGAACGCATCCACCGCTTCGGCGATCCCCTCCTCTGTGTAGGGGATGAGGTCCACGGCCATCCACATGCTGAGATGCGTGGAGCGGAAGGGGATGGGGTCGCTTTCGCGCATCACCCGCCTGTATCTCTCCATGGCCTCGTCGAGGGTCTTGCGCAGCTTCAGGGCCTTCCAGACCATGTCGTCGGTGATGCGAAAGCCCGTTACTCTCTCGATGCAGCCGGCGGCGGCGCGCATGCTCTTGGCGGCGAAGACCGTGATCCGCCTCGAGTCCGGGTATTCGCTCAGCTCCCTGTCCGGGCAGGTGTCCACATAGCAGGCCGGTATCCCGTAGACTTCCTCCAACAGCTCGTTCACCTTCGGGCTGGTCTCGCAGGCGTAGCCCGTTGTCATGGTGAGATCGGGTTTGGGGATCAGGCCGAGACCGATGAGACCCACTCTGCTCTTGACCATGCCGCAGTGAGCCACCGCGCCGCTCTTGAGCCACTCCTTCTCGGCCGCCTCCAGTATGGGAGTGTACTTGCCGAACACACCGCCCAGGATCGACATGTACGTCATGTTGGGGCAGATCATGCCGACGTCCGAGCAGTTGTCCATGATCGCCGACCCCATGATGTTGAGGCCGGGCGACATGCAGACGTGGATGACCTTCTCCCTGCCGTCGTCTCTCATCATCACGGTATTGCAGACATCCTTGAGGATGATGCCGAACAGCTTGCGGACGCCCCGCAGCTCCATGTCGTAGTAGGTGTTCATCCGCACCTTGGCCCGCTGGATGTCTTCATCGGTCAGCCCCAGCCGGTTGAAGACCTCCCGCACGCGGGCCTCTTGCGCCCTCGCCTCATCATCGTCAAACCCGAACATCGCCAAGAACTCAAGCATCGACCGGCCCTCCTGCCATGGTCTCCACGAAGGCGGCCAGCCTGGTCTTCATCTGGCCGGAATCAAGGCTGTGATAGTCCGACTCCACCACGAGCACGGGGATGCCGTCGTCACGTAGCGCCGTCTCGATGTACGAACCTTCCTCGTCGTAGAACTCGCAGCACAGGAGCTGGTACCAGAGCACTCCCTGCACCTCGAAACCCTCGATGAGCGAGCGGATGAACTCCAACCTCTTGCTCGTGGATCCTCTCATGAAGGCGGCGGGCCTCTTTTCGATGAGGTATCCCCTCACCAGCGCGTCAAGGGGGTCTCCCGTCTGATCGATGGTCTGCCAGTAGTCTCTGACCCCCTCGAAGATCTCTTCGATCACCACCTCGGCGCCCACCTCATCGGCCAGCGCGAGAACGTCGTAGTCGCCCAGCACCAGGTTGGGGCCGGTCAGCAAGACCCGGGGACGTCCCGGCGCCGCCTCCGGCAACCCCTCGAGGACCGCTTCCAGCGTGTCCGCCATCACTACCGGATCGGCGTACAGTGACGCATGGTTGAGCCGCACGAAGTCCAGGGCGCCGATCGCCCGCCCGGCGCCGCGGCGCGTGAGGCTGAGCGCTTTGAGGAGGCTGCGGAGCCGGTCGTACACAACGATGGCCTCGGCCAGCCTGTCGTCGGTGACGGTGTTACCCGTCAGCGTTTCGAGCCTCTCCTTGAGAGCCACCAGGCGGTCTCTGAAGTACTGCACCTCGAAGTCCTTGTCGTGCTCGTAGGGGACCCCGAGCTTGAAGACCTTAGGACCTTCGTAGTACTCCCAGAAATCGCCGATCTTCTTCATGTGCTGGCACGTCGAGGGGACCACCACCAGGTCGACCGCGGTGTAGAAGGGATTGGTCTTGAGCATCATCTCCCCCACCTGCGCCCTCGCAAAGGGGCAGATGACATGGGGCATGATGGACAGAGCTTCGTCTGCCGTGCGGGCGTCTCCCCCGTGCGAGAGGCAGATCGGTATGGCTCCCGCGGCGTAGATGAGCTCCTCCGGCACATACCCGCCGGGGAAATATCCCACCACCTTCTTTCCGGCGCTCTTTGCGTTCTCGAGTTCCTCCTGCCTGTGCAGCAACAACTCGTCGACCTTGGTCTCGATCGTCATCAGTCCTCCTCGGCTTTGGGCAGGCCGATGATACCTGTGACCCGCCCCTGCATGAAATGTCCGGCGCTCCCGAGCGGCGGAAGCGCCGGACACAGTGTCAGCTCAACCGATCACGGATGAGCCGCGTTGGCCGCATCGACCAACGACATGAATTTCGTGCCGAACTCTCCAAATTCGGCCATCCTCGCTTCGACGATCGGCGCACAGGCCGCCTTCCAGGCGTCCCGTTCGGCGCCCTCGGCGATGAAGACCTCGCAGCCGTTCTCTACCAGCTTGTCGTAGTTCGGCTTGAGGATGTCGGTGTGCACCTGGTTCAGCTCGACGCACGCCGTCGTGACTTCTTCCTGCAAGATCTGCTGTATGTCGGGCGGCATGGCGTTCCACACATCGAGATTGACATGCATGCCATAGTTGCCCGCCAGACCAGCCATCCACGTGGAGTACTTGCCGACATTGTAGAGCTCGGCTATCCACATGTAGGTGGTCGCTCCCTGGACGGTGTCCACCACGCCCTTGTCGAGGTTGGAATATGACTCCGTCCAGTCGATGATGACCGTCTGGGCCCCGAGGGCCTGGAACGCATCCACGTGGGCCGCCGAGTTGACGCCCACCAGCAGCCCGTCCCAATCGTCAAGAGTCTTCACAGGCTTCGTGCCGATGATCTCGACGAACCCGATGTGGGTCAGGCCCAGCACCTTCTGGTTGAACTGGGAGCTGATCATGCTGTCGTAGAGAGCCACCATCTCGTCGTTGTGCGCAGCCTGCAGCGCCTCGGCGTTGTTGAAGATGAAGGGCAGCTCCACGATGGCCATCCGCGGGTCGAGACCCGCGTACATGCCCAGGACCGTGAAGGTCATCTCGGTGGCCCCGGTCCGGCAGGCATCCAGCTGTTCGGGGACGGCTATCAGCGACCCGCCCGGGTAGCACTGGATCTCATAGGTGCCGTTCGTGCGGGCGTTGAACCTGTCGGCCATCGCCTGCGCCGGTGTCACCAGCGGGTCGCCGTCGGGCGGACCCATGGGCAACCTGAGGACTACCTTCTTCGCCGGCTCGCCGGTGGTCGCGGTGGCCGGCTCGGTGGCCGGCGTAGTGGTCTCGGGCGCCGCGGCGGTCGTGCCGGTCGACGCCACGGTAGTAGGAGTGGCCGCAGCAGTAGTGGTGGTGGCCTCGTCGGAGTCGCCGCAACCCGCAACTACGAGACCGGCTGCGAGCAGCACGGCCAGAGCGGCGATGGGCAACAACTTGATGAGACGGTGCATCATCGGTATCCCTCCTGATCAGACGTCGTCTCTTCCCTCGACTCTGGATCTCCCAGGTTCCGGCCGGTCACACCTCCTCTCAGGTCCGACTCTCCCGGTAGGTCACTCCATGACCAGGGCCGCGCGGACGACCCGGCCCGCGATGGCTTCTTGAATGGCCTTCTCGGCGTCTTCGAGCGGGAAGGTGTGCGATATCAGGCTCGCCCACGGGTACCTGTCCATGGTGCGCGCCATGAGGTCCAGCACCTGGGCCATGGTGGAGGCGTCGAACGAAGCCGAACCGATGAGCCGGATACCCCTGTCGATGAACGGCATCATGCTGAGCTCCACCTTGTACGGTCCCACCAGACCGACGGTGAGGTAGGTGCCTCCCACGTCCAGCATCTGGATGCCTTCGGGCACGACCTCCGGAGCGGCCGCGACCACCTCCATCACCACCTCCGCTCCCCGGCCGCCGGTCAGCTCCTTCACCCGGGCGATCCTGCTCTCAGGCGTGGGATATTCCGTCGAATCGATAGTGTGATCGGCCCCGAAGGAGGTGGCGATGGCGAGTCTCTCGGCGACTTTGTCGACCATGATCACCCGAGCACCCAGGTCTTTCATGACCGGGGCGGCGCAGAGCCCCAGCCCTCCGGCGCCCTGGATGACGCCCCACGATCCCATCGGGAAGCACACCTTGGAGAGGGCGTAGGCCACGGTGCCTGCTGCGCAGTCCACATAGACTGCCGCCGCGTCGGGCACGTTGTCGGGGACCTTGTAGACCCACTGTCCCGGGCTGAGGTAGTAGTACTCGGCGAAGGCGCCTTTGAAGTGCGGCCACTCGTCGGAGGTGGTGCCCGAATGAGCCTTCCTGTTCGGGCAGGGGAGCACTCCCTTGAGGCACGCGGGACAACGCCCGCACAGCATCGAGGGGCTCCAGACCACCCGGTCGCCCTCCGCGAGAGGTCTGCCGGTGGTGTCGGTGGAGACGCCCGCGCCCAGCTTGTGCACCCTGCCCACGAACTCGTGCCCCATGATCGACGGCTTCTGCTTAGCTGGGGGACGCCCTCCAAAATCGCCCTGATAGAGGTGGACATCGGTGCCGCAGATCGACGCCATCGTGATCTTGGCCACGATCGCGCCCGGCTCCGGGTCGGGAACCGGGTACTCCCTCATCTCCCAGGGAAAACCCGCCCCGAAGTTGACCATGGCCCTACCGGTTACACCACTCATGTCATGTCTCCAATCTTGCCGCGTTATCGCCGGCTATCCGGCCGGAATTGATGGCGAACGCCGAACTCAGCCCCGATGAGGGCCGGATGGGGTAGCTGTCCCCATACATCCCGCCGGCGTCGTAACCGGCGGCGTAGAGCCCGGGGATCGCCTTCCCTCTGACGTCGAGCGCCTCGCAGCGCTCGTTGATCCTGATGCCCCCCATGGTGCCCAAACAGATGGTCCGCGCCCTGATGGCGAAGAACCGAGGCCCCCGCAGGGCCCGCAGGTACTTTGGATCTTTGGCGAAGAGACCGTCGTGACGCTGGTCGCAGAAGCGGTTGTACTCGTCTACGGTCCGCTCCAGGTTGGTGGACGGCACCCCCATCTTTTCCGCCAGCGCCCCGACCGACTCCGCCCCGAGCACGTCGGCGTCGCCGGCTTCGATGGCCGCTGTGAGGTCCTTCTCGAGCATGTCCAGCCGCGCGCCGGGCAGGAGGCCGGTGCCGTGCGCCTTGTCGATGCCGTGCTCCATGAGCCGCGACACCACTCCGCTGTCGAAGACGCTGTAGTTGCACCACTGCTTGGTGCGCGAACTGGCGTTGCCGATGGAGGTCTCGTAGAAGCCGACGGTCTCGTCGCAGAAGCGCTCGCCCTCCGCGTCCACCCAAAGGTCGGGTTGCACAGCCGCATACTCGAGTGGCGTCTGCGCCGAGCGGCCGGGCCCCACGGGGCCGACCCGGAACAGCTCGAGCACCCCCGTCCCCGCGCTGTCGGCGCCGGCCTCCCATGCCATGCGGATGCCGTCACCCATCTTGCCGCTGTTGCCCACTGGGATCACGTTCACGCCCACGTCCAGCCCCGCGTGCTTCTTGACCCACTCCTTGTTCTCGGCGTAGCCGCCGCTGGCGATCACCACGGCGCGGGCGCCCAATTCCACCTCGTCGCCCTTCTCGTCCACCACCACGCCCTCTATGAGGCCGCCCTTCTTCAGTAGGGTCTTGGCGGGAGTCGACAGCTTGAGGGCGACGCCCCGGGCCTTCGCCCTGGTGGCCAGCGCACGCACCACAGCCTCACCCCCACCCCGCGGAACGTGATAGGTGCGCGGGGCGTCGGGCATGTTGTTCATGACCTCCACGAACTCCACTCCCTGTTGCTGCAGCCAGTCGATGGTCCCGGCCGATAGGTCGACGATGGCCCGCACCAGGCGCGGGTCGGCCCGCCAGTGGCTGTACTCCATGATGCCTTTGAAGGCCTCGTCGCGGCTGTAGGAGACGAACGCCGCCCGCTGCATGGCACTCTCCACCGCGAACGTGCCTTGAAAGAAGTTGGACGTCCCACCGAGGGCGCGCTGTTTCTCGACCACCACTACGTCCGCGCCCCGCTCGGCCGCCGCCAGCGCGGCGGCGAGACCGGCGACGCCCGAACCGACGACCACTACATCTGCACGAGTGGTGTCACCCACGATATCCTCCCTGTGTAGACCGGACGGCTCGCCGCGCCACCTCCCCTCTTACTGCACGCAGAGGAACCCCCCATCGTGGGCCATCACCACGCCGTTGAGGTGAGCGCCTTCGGCGGAGGCCATGAAGACGCAGAGAGCTCCGATCTCCAGCGGCTCCCCATACCGGCGATCGAGAAGGGTCCGCGCGTTCCTCTCCTTCATCTCCGGGGTCAGCATCGCATCAAGCTTTGAGTGCGTAGGGCCGGGCATGATGCAGTTGACCCTGATGTCGTGCTCGGCGAACTCTATGGCCCAGGCCACCGTAAGGTGATTGATGGCGGCCTTCGATGCCGCGTACCCCGCCATGGGCATGTCGCGCGATCCGGAGCACCGCGCGCCGCCCACCGACGAGATGTTGATGACGAGCCCGCCACGACCGGCCGCCCGCATCTTGCGGCCCACAGCATGCGTGACTGTTACCGTCCCGTTGAGGTTCACCCCTATTGTCCTGTGCCACTCGGGAAGATCGTCGTCCATGTCGAGAAACGCCTTCACCGCCGAGATTCCGGCGTTGTTCACCAATACGTCGATACCGCCGAAGGCCTCGTGGACGGCGTCCACCGCCTCACGGACCAGGGGTGCGTCGGAGATATCGCACTGCATCGCGAGATGGTGCCCGCCGAAGCGATGCAACTCGTCCACCACCGCCCGGGCGCCTTCGACGTCCGTGTCGAGAACGGCCACGTTGGCGCCCCTCTGCGCGAAGGCCTCGGCGATACCCGCGCCGATGCCCCCGCCGCCGCCGGTCACGAGCACGTTCATGCCCGAGACGTCCATGACCTTCCGCAGGTCGGTTACGGGGGCGCTCATGGGGGTGACCCCCACGCCCGACCCGGGGCCGCTCACATCATCGGGGCTCACGTCTCGGACACCTCTTGCGCGTAGGCTCCGCCCGGGCCGGTGGAGAAATGGAAGATGGGACGGTCGACTCTGTGTATCACGAGCGGGCAGTGGTACGTGCCCTTGGGGATGAAGATGAGGCAACTCCGGGTGAGCATGAACTTCTCGTCGCCTATCCAGAGCTCGATCTCACCGTGAAGCTCGTAGGGGTCGTCGAAGTCGGTGCCGAAGAAGCCCAGTGTCTCGTCGTAATCGTGGGCGTGAGAACAGGGCTCAGCCGTCTCGGGATAGACGTCGCTTCCCGCCGGCCACATCCATACGGCCTCCGTATAGCATGAGCCCTCGAGCACCACATCGTCCAGGCTCATGATCTTGCGGTGCGACCTGGTGTTCGAAAGCGACTCCGGATCGACTCCGGGCGGCAGCGCCGCGTCGCGGGAGTCGAACCTCCGCTCAGTTATCACGTACTTGGAGTACTCAGATTCACTCATCGACTCTCGTCCTTTCTCGTGCGACTCTGTCGCGCGCTCATTCTTCGTCGAAGAAGCTGCCTTCCCATCCTTCGGCCCAGGTACCAGCGCCGAGCATCATCGCGATCTCCAGCATGGGCTTGCGCATCTCGTTCCAGATGAGCGGACCATGGTCCAAGCTGCGGGGGATGAAGACGCAGTAATTGGTGTCGAACTCCAGAAGGTCGTCGCCCATGCCGAACTGCATGGAGCCGCACAGGTCTTCGGGGGCGTCGGGGTCGGTGCCGACGTGGAGCACGATCTCTTCGTAGTTGTCGTGCCTCATCTTGGGGATGCGCCTGCTGGGCACGTCCCAGATCCAGCCCACTTCTATATAGTGCTTCACCCCCACGACCTGGTTGCCGCTCATGTAGGTCATGGTGGGATTCTGCCGGCCGTCCACGCGGTCGGGACCCGCCTCCCTCATGGGGCTGCGTATCACGAACGACTCGTAGTCGACACCATCCGGATTACCGGAGCCGCGGTCCGGAGACTCGTAGGAGTCTCGGTCACCAAGCACCATGGACATCAGCAGGTGGGGACGCTGGAAGTCCTTCCACTCCACCGAATCGCACGGCACACCCTTGGGCACGAACACGGAGGTGGTGGTGTTGAACAAGATCGGCTGGCCTCCCAGACGCAGTGCCACAGTGCCGCCCAGCACTTGAGGCTTCGCGCCGTCGGTGCCCATGAAGAGCAGGATACGGTCGCGGTCGGAGATCTGCTCCGCGACTTCGGAAGCCGGCTCCGGCACGCCATGCACCCAGCGGAGCTCGATGGAGACCTCGGCTTCGGGTACCTGCTCTTTGCTGAGGTAGACCATCGGCGGGGTCAGTCCCTTGATGTCGGGGGAGCCGGCCGGCCGCAGCGGCCTACGGACGACGAGACGTTCATACTTCGATATCGTCATAGAGTGAATCCCTCCGTTGCGGGCTGTAGCCCTGTTGCTATAGCTCTTTCAACCGGTCTTCGATGACGCCCAGCTGGCTGAAGAGCCCGAACGTGTCGGCGACGTCCCAGTGCTCGGCGATCTTGCCGTCTTGCACCCGGAAGATGTCCACCACGTCATACTCCAGCTTGTTGCCGGTGGCCTGCTTGCCCAACCACTCCCCGCCGGTATGCGTCCCGACGGTGGTGCTGTAGGCCATGACGATGTCGTCCTCGGCTACCATCTTCTTCAGCACATATGCGAAGTCGGGAATCGCCGCGAAGATGACATCGAAGAACTCCACGAAACCGGCCTTGCCCTGCGGGCAATCCTGGTTGTGCTGCTTGTAGTCGTCGCGCATGTATTCGTCCAGCCGGCTCAGGTCGTGGTTTATGAAGACGTCGTTGTAGAAGCGCGAGACCACTTCCTTGTTGGCGCTGCTGATATCACTCATGCCTCCGTCCTTTCCAGAGCGTCGCCGCGGTGGAGTCGTGCACCGGCCTCAGAGCGCGGCATAGGCGTTGCGGAACATCTTCATCCAAGGACTGCTCGCGCAGCCCCATGCAGGCGGGATCCAGGGCCATTGCCGCAGCTGGTAGCACCTCTCCGGGTGGGGCATGATGGCCAGGTGGCGGCCGTCCGGGGAACAAAGGGCCGCGATGCCGTTCGGGCTGCCGTTCGGGTTGTAGGGATAGGTCGTGGTTGAGCGTCCCTCGGGGTCGACGTAGCGTACCGGCGCCAGCCGGTTCTGCATGATCCAGTCGAGAGTGGCCGGGTCGGGCACGTGGAGCCTGCCCTCGCCGTGAGCCACATACACGCCGAAGGTGGAACCCGCCATGCCCTGCAGCATGATCGCCGGGCTGTCTTCTATGGCGACCGTGCTGAACCGGGACTCGAAGCGCCCCGAGATGTTCCTCACGAAACGGGGCTTCAGCTCGTCGGGGAGATCGAACCCGGGGATCCCCAGCAGCCCCATCAGCTGGCACCCGTTGCAGACGCCCAAGGAGAGGGTGTCGGGCCTGGCGAAGAAACGCGCGAACTCGTCCGAGAGACGTGCATTGTTGCGGATCACCGAGGCCCAACCCTTGGCCGCGTCCAAGACATCGGCGAACGCGAACCCGCCCGGGAACGCGATGAGTTGGAATTCCTCCAGACCGATGACGCCCTTGATGAGATCGGTCATGGTGACGTCCCAGGCCTCGAAGCCGGCCGCGACGAAGGCGGCGGCCAGCTCCCGGTCGCCATTGGTGCCCTCTTCGCGGAGGATCGCGGCTTTCGGCCTGGCCGCGGGCGCCGTGCCCCCCGGGCTCGAAGAGCGCGGGGCGGCGCTCGGGCCGGAGGTCTCACCCTCCACTGCAGCGTCAGGGTTGAAGGTCAGCTTGTAGGGGGCGGTCGAGGGTTGATCGCCATGGGACCGCCACTCCTCATCGGCGCAGGCAGGGTTCTGCTGCAGCCGTTCCAACTGATACGCGGTCTCTTCCCACACGGCGTGCAGCTCGGGTACGCGGCGCTGCAGCACGAGCCGCCCGTTGAACCTCAACTCGAGGTCCCTGGTCTGTTGCGCTCGCCCCAGTTCGATGCGTGCCACCCCGTGGCGCCCCAGGATCTCTACCGCCCGGTGCTCGTCGGCGACCTCGACGACCATGCCCGCCTCCTCAGCGAACAGCGACGCATAGAGATCGTCGCCGGCGATGTCGGCGGTCAAGCCCTTGTCGCCCGCGAAGGCCATCTCGAGCAGAGTGACGATGAGCCCGCCGTCGCTGACGTCGTGGCACGAGACGATGGCGTGAGACCGCACGAGATCCTGCACCGCTTCGAAGACCGCCCGCAGCG
>DAIRFC010000066.1:0-13592 GCA_036795215.1 Actinomycetota bacterium
ACCTACATCTGGGTCGTGGCTCCCACCATGGCTCTCGGCGTCAAAGAGTTCCGCATCTTCAAGTCGGACCTCGAGCGGCTCCAGAAGCAACAGGTCTTGCGTCTCACCAAGTCGGTACTCGACACGGTAGGCGGCCGTTATCTGCTCCAGGTCAAGGACGGAGCGACCATCGAGATCAAGTCGGGGGAGAAGAAGGAGCAGATCAAGGGCGAGGGACTCACCGGGGTCATCATGGCCGAGGCCGCGATGCTTGATCCCGACATCTGGCCTGAGTACGTCCGTCCGACACTTTCCGACTACCACGGCGTGGCTCGGTTCGCCACGACTCCACTCGGCAAGAACTGGTACTACAAGCTGTTCGAAGCGGCCAAGAAGAGCCCAGAGTGGGCTACTTTCAGCCAGCCCTCCTGGGAGAACCCCTACGTCTACCCTGGGGGCATCGAAGACCCGGAGATCGTGGACATCAAGGCCACCACCGACGAAGAGACCTTCGACCAGGAGTACGGGGCCAAGTTCGTCAGTCATGCTGGACTCATCTACAAGGAGTTCAGGGATGCTCCGCCCTTCGTGGAGCGCTTCGAGATACTTCCCGACGTCCCTCTGCGCGGCTGGGTCGACCTCGGGTTCGACGACCCGTTCGTCTGTCTCGCGGTGCAGGTCTGGGAAGACAACGTCTACATCCACGATGAGTATTACCGCGCCGGTATGACACCGCAGGAGCACGGGGGGATCATGGCGGAATACTTCCAGAGGGTCGGCGGCATCGGGTACGTGCCCGAATACCTCATCTGCGACCCGCGTTCTCCCGACGGCATCAAGGACTTGAAGCTCACCGGCTGGCAGGCCAAGGCCGCGCCGGCGCTCGACAAGCGCACCCAGCGCGACAAGCCGGTCATCGTCGGCGTCAAGAGGGTCAAGCGGCTGCTCAAGATCGTGGACGGCAAGACGAAGATCCACGTGCATCCCCGCTGCATCCACACCATCGAGGAGTTCGGTCTCTACGAGTGGGTGAACAACGAGCCGGATCCCCGCAAGAACAATCACTGCATGGATGCTCTTCGCTACGGCGTTGTGGCCGAGGTCGACCGCGGCTACGGATACGAGGAAGAAGAGACCGAAGAGGAAGACATTCTCGGCAAAGACATTGAGGACGACTTCTACGACCCTGACGAGTCTTTCGGCATGCAGATTCTTCGCCAGCGACAGCGCGACCGGGAGTTAGCCGAGAAAGCGAGGTGCTCGTGATTGCTCTGACCTTCATCTCGGGCCTCGTCGGTATGGCTGTGCTGTTCTCCGTCCTTCCGCTGTGGGCGCGCTACATCCGCAAGGCGTTCCGCGACGGTGAGACCTGGAATCCGCTCTACCTGGTGCTTGGAGGCGTCGGCGTGGCCTTCGGTATCACAGTCCTGGGGGTGACGGCGTGGCTGGCAGTGGCATTCTAGGGGCTATCTCCGACATGATCGGCATGATAACCGTGCCGGTCGAGAACATCGGCCCCGAGAGCCGTCGCGGTACAGACCGCTGGATCCAGGGCGTCGACACCGGCGCTCCGCTCGGAGCACAGCCGCCCACGAACGGCACGACCGCGACTACGTTCCGCGAAGCCTCCGAGAATATGTACGCGGCGCATCACATGGTCTACTCGTGCGTGACCGCCTTCGCTGAGACCATCGCGACACTGCCGCGCATGGTCTACCATCAGGAGCCCGGCGGGCCCGCAGAGCCGGTCTACGGCCACGACCTGAACAAGCTGCTCGAGCAGCCCGGCGGACCGCCCAAGGAAGCGAACGGGACCGGCGACGACGGGCACGAGTTCTTCGCCGACCTCGCCACCTCCATAATGATCGGGGGAGAGGGGCCGGTCGAGAAGGTCTGGAACGCCTTTCACCGCAGGCCGGTACGCCTCTTCATGATGCGTCCCGACTGCTTCGGCCCCATCGTCCACCCGAAGCACGGCCTGGTCGGCTATCAGTACACGACCGGGGCGCAGGCGGTCGGATATGACCGCGACGAGGTGATCTTCTACAAGCTCTCGAATCCCACGAACGAATGGCGGGGGCTCTCTCCGCTGTCCGCCGCGCGCCTTGCCGTAGAACCGGACATCAAGGCCGCTCAGTTCAATCAGAAGTTCATCGAGAACGGCGCTATGCCCTTCGGCGTCATCTCCACCGAGCAAGACCTCCTGCCGCGAGAGAAGAAGGAGACCCGTGCAGAGTGGCGTGCGGTCCATTCCGGTATCAACCGCGCCGGGATGGTAGCCGTGCTTGACAAGGGCATGAGTTTCGACGGCAAGACCATGAATCACGCCGATATGCAGTGGCTCGAAGGACGGAAGTTCAACGAGGGCAACGTCCAGAACATCTACCACTGCCCCGACTGCGTGGTCTCCAAGGGCGGCTCTGCCAATCGCTCGACCGCTGAGGTGGAGTTCCGCTTCTGGGTCATGGGGCCGCTTCTCTGGCTGGTGAGCAGGATAGAGCACAAGCTGACGTGGGAACTCGCCCATGACTTCGATCCGAACTTCAAGATCAAGCTCGACATGGGTCACCTCAACCGGCCCGACATGTCGAAGCTCGCGGCCGCCGGCTCTCAGATGTGGTGGATCACTCCCGATGAAAAGCGCGAGTGGACCGACCATCCGCCGCTGCCGAACGGCGAGGGCAGCAGGGTCTACATCCCGGTCAACACCGCCATGGGCGGAGCGCCGGTCAACGAGGTCCGTCCGGTCGAAGCGCAGCCTCCGGCCGGTACCCCAGGGGCGAAGATGCGCCCTTTTGGGAGGTAAAACAGGAGCAGACGACTGCTGAGGCCGAGAGCGACCGCGAGCGGCTCGAAGCCATCCTCGCCGCGTTCCTCGCGTGGCAGGCGTACCGAGTGGTCTCGGCCATGGCCGCCTATGAACAGGACATCCTCGCCGGGGCCGCAGGTGACATCGACGCCATCGTAGCAGCGGCCTTCGACCTCGAGACTGAGATGCAGATGGCTCAAGACGCCATCCGGCCGTTCCTGAACGCAGAGGCCGGCCGGGCGCTGGGGGCCATGCAGGACCAGTACGGCATCGCCCGAGACATCACCATCGACACCGATTTCATCCGCGAACTACTGCAGGCGCAGGAGAGCCGCTTCGCGAGTGACGTCTCGGCCACATCCGTCCGCGGTATCCGCGACCAGATCGCCGAGGGTATCGCCAACGGCGAGGCCCACTACCAACTGCGCGACCGCATCCTCGGCTACTACGAAAGGCAGCACGAGTGGCGGGCAGGGCTAGCCGCTCAGTACGAATCGGGATTGGCCTACGAGGCGGTGCGCGACGCGCTCGCCAGAAACCAAGGATTCACCGAGCACCGCTGGATAACGATGGAAGACGCCGCAGTCTGCGACGACTGCCGAGCCAACGCTGCCGCCGGATGGATCCCCATTGACCAGGCGTTCCCCAGCGGGCACCAGTTCCCGCTCGCTCATCCCAACTGCCGTTGTTGGTGTGAGTACCGATGAAGTCCACCGCGGACTGACGCAGGAGGAAGAACAATGTTGTTCGAGATAAAGAACCTGCCGGCGCAGGAGTTCAAGGTGAACTTCGATGATGGCACCTTCGAGGGATTCTGCGCGCACTACGGCAACATCGACCAGGGGGGGGACATGCTCCTTCCCGGGTCCGGCAAGCACATCGTCGACTCCGGTATCCAGGTCCCCATCTTCTTCAGCCACGGCTGGAAGGAGAACCAACCTCCGGTAGGGGTGTCGCTCTCGCTGTCTGAGCAGGTAGACGGCATGTGGACCAAGGGCAAGATCATCGAGAAGACCAGTCTGGGCCACGACTGCCTTGTCCTCATGGACGAGGGGGCCATCGACTGCATGTCGATCGGCTGGAACCCGGTCACGGCCAAGCGGGCCAAGACCACCGACGGGAAGTCCTACCGCGAGGTATCCAAGTGGGACATCCTCGAGTATTCGGTCTGCCCCAAGGGCTTCGCCATGAATCCCGAGGCCATGATCGTCAAGGGCGGACTGCGCGGCATGCTTCCCAAGAGCCGCTCCATCTACAACGTGACCAGCCTGATCGACGTGGGAGGCGGGGCCTCGTGGCTCTCGTCCATCGACCGTGTGATGTCGGCCGTCCAGGCGTTCTATGCCGACCAGAGCGTCTACGTATATCCCGAACCTCTGGACGTTTCGGACAGCGCCGTCATCTACAACGTCTGGGACTGGGACGGCCGCGACGAGATCCTCCAGATGGGCTACGCCATGGGCGAGGGCGGAGCGGTGACGCTCGACGGCGACCCGCGCCCGGTCGACATCCAAGTGACCTACGTCACCTCGGGCGGCGCCCCGGTCGACCTGACCGGCGGCAACATCGACCCGAAGGACTGGAAGGGTCTGCGGGACCGCGTCCATGAGACCGACCCCGTGGGCCTTCTCATCGACGAGGCGGCCTACATCCACGACCTCGCCAAGGCATTCAAGGCCGAGGGACGCGACGAAGAGGTGAAGGCGGTCCTTTCCGACCTGGCCTCCGCCAAGTCGCTCATCGAAGAGCGACTCACAGAGCCCACCGCCGATGCGGTCCCGGGCCTCTCAGAGCAGATCGCGAAAATACGCGCGGCAGGAGAACTCCTCCGCCCAAGATAGCCAAGCCAACCCACGACACAGTTCCCCTATAAGGCCCGCAAACGCGGGTCTTTTTGTTGCCACAGGAGGTGACAACAACCATGAGTGAAGAGATCAAAGAGCTTGCCGATACCCTGGCAGGCACGGTGGCCACCATGGCCGCCACCATGGAAGAGATCAAGGCCGAGAGGGAGAAGGGGCACGTACCCGCCGACCTGCTCGAGAAGGTCGACAAGATCGGCGCGGACGTCGCCGAGTTCTCCAAGAAGATGGCGAGGCTCGACGAAGAGCCGGCCTTCAAGCGCGCGTTCGGCGGCGAGATCCAGGTCGCGGGCGGCATGACGTTCGAGACCAAGCTGCGCGTCCCTTCCGCCAAGAGCCAGGACGAGGACATGGCTGAGCTGTTCCAGCTCCAGGACGCCGTCCAGATCCTCAGCTTCATGAAGCGGCGCGACAGCAACTTCGACGTGAAGAACACGGAGACGTTCAAGCGCATGCAGGAGCTCTACCAGCGCAAGACCTACGAGGGCTACGACGGTGGCGTCGGCACCGGCGCTGCGTGGGTCCCGACCGGGTACTCCCCGGACCTGATCTGGAAGTTCGAGCTTGAGCGGATGCTCGCCTCGAAGTTCGAGATCGTCCAGATGCCGAACGACCCGTTCCGCATCCCACGGCAGACCTCGCGCGGCAAGATCTACAAGAAGAGCCGCGGCGTGGCCGTCACCAAGAGCCAGTCCGGGGACGACTATGTCGACCTCTCGACCACGACTCTGGCCGGGTACCAGTCGGTCGCCTACGAGATGGAAGAGGACGCCATCCTGGCGATGATCCCCTTCATCCGTACCGACCTGGCGATGGACATGGCCGACGGCGAGGAGAACCTGCTGCTCAACGGTGACACCACCGCCACCCATCAGGACTCCGACGTGACCGAGACCGACGATGCTCTGACCTCCTGGAAGGGCCTTCGCAAGCTCTCCAAGGACGGGTCGGACACCTACGACTTCGGCGGCGCGGACCCGACGCTGCTCGCTCTGCGGGCCATGAGAAGCCAGATGAGCAAGTACGGGATCAACCCCCGGCGCCTGCTCTACGTGGTCGGCCCCGTCGGACTCGTCCACCTGCTGAACGTCGATGAGGTCCAGACGCTGGACAAGTACGGCCCGTCCGCCACGGTCATAACCGGCGAGATCGGCCGCATCGACGGCGTTCCCATCCTCACCAGCGGTTACATCCGCGAGGACCTGAACGCGAGTGGCAACTACGACGGCGCGACCAAGAAGTTCACCGGCATCCAGCTTGTGAACCCCAGCGGCTTCATCATCGGCCGCCGGCGCGCCCCGCTCATGGAGTCCTTCCATGACGTGATTGCGGGTTCCGACGAGCTCGTGGTCAGCATGCGCGAAGACTTCAAGAAGCGCTACCCGTCGACCGAGCCTCTGTCCATGTGGGGCTACAACATCCCCAACACCATCACCGTCACGACCTAGTGACGCCGGTCCACCCCGAATCGTTCTAAGGAAGGAGTGAGTCGTGCTCATCAAGATCAAGGAAAGGTATGTCGGAGTCGCGACGCCCTATCCGCTCGAGGCGGGTGAGCACGACCTCCCTGACCGCGTTGCGGCCTATTTCCTGCGCACCTTCTCCGGTGCTCCGTTCTTCGCCCAGTTGGTCAACCCTCCGGCCGAGCCGGAGGCCCCAGCGACCGTAGACGAGACGCCGGAGGAGGCCCCGCAGGATGAGACCGCCGAACCAGCAGAGCAGACCGACGATGAGACCGAAGAGGCCACCGAGAGCGAGGAGCAGACCGAGACGGTCGCTCAGACGATGGAGCCCGAAGAGACTCAGATCGTCAAGCCCACCGCCCCTGCGACTCGTCCCCGAGGCCGCGGTCGCCAGCCCTCGCGCCGGAAGTAGGAGGTAGGAAGCCGTGGCAGACCTTCTCGTCAGCGAAGATGATGCACTTGAGTATGTGGGCGCGGACTACATCCGCAGTGAGGCCCGCTTCGTCAAGATGCTGGCCGGTCTGTCCGACTTCATCCGCGCCAAGATCGACCGACCGATCGAAATAGCCGAGTTCACCGACACGCTGGACGGGAACGGCGAAAGCACGCTCCGTCTCACGCAGTCTCCGGTAACGGAACTCGACACGGTCACTATCGACGGCGAAGACGTCACCGCCGACTGCATGGTCTACGACCACGGCGACCTGTATTACGACGGAGCCGTGTTCCCCACGGGGCACCAGAACGTCGTAGCCACCTACTCCGCAGGCTTCGAGGAGACCGTCCCCGAGCGCCTGCAACTGGCCGTGCTTCTCATCATGGACCAGATGGCGAGCACCGACACTCTCAAGCAGGCGACCCGCGGCGAGTACGACATCATCTTCGACACCGACAAGTGGCCGAAGAACGCCCGCGAGATCGTCGAGTCCTTCTGCAGGAAGTCCTGATGGCCGTCCGCGTCACACTTACCTCGCCCGTGAAGATTATCGGCCCCATCAGGCAGGCCGTGGCCGTCCAGCTTCTGGCCGGCGGTCACAAGATCCGCGCCGATTGGGCTGAGAACATCCCGCACGACTGGCCGGGGCAGAGCGGAGCCGTGACGGGCAATACCGCCCGCGACATCCGCGTAACCCAACCCAGCCAGACCAGCGTGGTCATAAGCACCGGCACCATCTCCGGTAAGTCCCTTGAACGCGGCGCCCGTGCCCATGAGATTCGTCCGCGTGGGCCGCACATGCTCAGATGGCCCGCATCGCGCGGAGGCTACGGTCCTGCAGGCGCGGTGCGCGTTCGCAAGATCGCCCGTCATCCCGGCGTGCGGGCCCGCTACATCGGCCAGTGGGCCGTCACGTTCAACCGTGCGGCCATCTTCAACCGCATCGTGCTTGCCATAAGGGCGGTGTCGCGATGAAAGGAACGCTCGAACGCGACACCCTAGACCACCTCAGCGACCTTCTGCTCTCCAGCGGCATGACCACTCTGCTTGCCGCGGAGAGTCTCGGCGCCACTCAGGCGGTCTACGTCAACGAGGAGGACGCCGACAAGATCAAGCTGACGCCGTGCTTTCTGCTGAAGCCGAACGGATGGCGCTACATCAACGCGACTGTCGGCGGCTACATCTACGAGTTCGCCGTCATCGTCTGCGCGTATGTCCACGTCAATACGTCCGAGGGCATCCCGGCAACCCACGAGAAGGCGGCCACCTACCTCGGGTGCGCCATGGATCTTCTCTTCACCAGTCATTCCTATGAGGCAGGCTACTGGATCACGGCTCGTCCCGATGAGCCGGCCGCTCTCGACGACATGCTGCAAGAGGCCCTCGGGGAACTCGGCAGATCGTCGTGCCACCAGATAGTCCTGCAGGTCCCCGTCGACTACATCTAAGCGCACAAGGAGGTGACCATTCAATGGAGCCTATGCGCACGTTCGTACTCAAAGGACACGACGGACAACCCGTGAGTGAGTTGCTCGTCATGTTCAAGGGGAGGCTACGGGCCTTCCCGTTCCCCTATCCGACCAACGACAAGGAAGAGATCCGCTTCCTGCTCAAGCGTGGTGCCAAGGAGAAGTACATCCCGCCCACGCGGCAACCATCACCGACCGTTCGTAAGTCGGTCGTACCTCTGAAAGGAGGTGAGTAAGCATGTCCCACAGACCGAATGATGCATACGTGATGTTCGCGTTCCAGACCGAGAAGGACACGGCTGCGGCTGCTCCTCTCTACTACCTCCGGCTGCTTGACGGCTCGGAGATCGGTCCTGACCGTGAGGTCCAGGTCAAGCGCACGGCCGAGTCCGGTCGCGCCAACGACGGTGTCGCCGTCGTCGGTTCCATGGGCTCCGGCGGTACGCTCAACTTCGTGGCGCAGCCGGTCGCGCTGCCCGCACTGCTCGGTGCGGCGCTGGGCGACATCGCCACGGCCGGTGGCACCGACCCCTACACCCACACCTGCCAGCCGGACCAGACCGGGACCCTGCCGTGGCTCACCGCATGGGTCAAGATCGGCGAAGTCCGCATGCAGATCATCAACCTGAAGGTGAACACCCTCAGCCTCACGGTTTCGTCCGACGACCGACTGGTAGCCGGCGCGATGGAACTCATGGGCGCCGGAAAGGTGACCTATCAGGATGACGACCCCGACACGCCCGCCACAGCCGAGGCCATCGCGAACCTGTTCGCCTGGAGCATGGCGAAAGGCGCGTGGACCGTTGACGGCGCGACCGTCGGGTACATCAAGAAGCTCGAGTGCTTCGTGCGCAACAACCTCGTGGGTATCCCGGGAGAAGACGTCTTCTTCTATGACATCCAGGAGGGCGTGCAGGACAACGAGTATTCGGCCACCACGACCATCGTCGACGCGTCAAGGTACAACACCATGGTTTTCGGAACGGCCACGCCGGCCGACGATGCCGAGGTGTCCGGCACCATCACAGAGGGTTCGCTCGCTGTGAAGTTCACGCTGGCCGCCGCACCCGAGCGGTCGCTGGCCATCAACGTGACCAAGAGCCAGTATCGGAACCCGCTTCCGAAGCTGAAGATCGACCCCGAAGGCCGTCCGCAGGACCTGGTCCTCACGGCCCGGTGCATAGGCACCGACCCCAAGATCACCTACGTCGTCAAAAACGGCTCCGCCAGCTACGCCATAGGCACCTAGCCGGCCGCCGCAACCGCAACCTTTCCCCTGGCCCTCGCCGCCGCATTCAACTCCCGTTGGACGTCGGCAGGGCTGGGGGAACCAGATCATCCAACGGGAGGAAGCACCATGGCACAGTACGTCCGCGATCTCAGCGACTTCATCCAGGTCAACACGATCATCTACCGCAACGTGCCCGACATCAACGGGGAGATGAAGAACCCCGACGGGAGCGACCGCGAGTGGAAGATCACGCCGCCCACGCCCGATGGGGAAGAGAAGATCGAGCGCATCAAGCGCAGCAACACGGACCTCATGGGCAAGGAACTTCAGTTCCTCAAGGCCCGCTGGGACCGCATCCAGGGCAACGATCCCGAGCCCGGCGCCCCGACGGCCGATGAGGACATGGACCCGCTGCTCCTTGGTGAGCAGTACGCGCCTCTGCTGGCGGCCTACGTGACCAACGTTGAGCTTGACCCTGACGATCTCAAGCGCGACTTTCACGGCAAGCTGCTCGAGATGCTGGTGGAAGAGATCCAGGGTTTTTTCGCCGACATGAAGAGCAGGAGAGACCCGCTCAAGAAGAAGTAGAGCGCGAGCCTCCGACGGTAGACGGCCTCAATCTGGGCTTCTGCCGTCTTGCCCGCGGGTACGCGCAGCACGTCCGCACCGTCAAGAGCGACCTCTACTCCGAAGACGTGCAGGACATGGCCAAGGCTCTACCTCAACTTCAGCTTGAGGAAGCCGAACTCCTGGCGGGGGTCCTGGCCAGAGAACTCACCAAGAATCTCTGGGAGGCGGCGATAGAGCTACTGCAGATATGCGGTGTCCTCAAGAAGAAGGACGACGAGCTGCGGCGGGAGGACTTCGAGACTCCTGAGCAGGAAGAAGCGGAAGCACTACGAAGAGCGAACGCGCTCGTGCGTTCGTCGACGCTGAACAGGTCCGGGAAGCGGTAATCCTGGGCCTGTTTCCGTCTAGGAAGGAGGGGATATGTCGACTGTCGCCGGACGCATGGAGTACATCGTTGACTTCAACGACTCCGCGATGGTCGCAGGCATCCCCAGAACCCATGCCGCTTTCAAGAACCTCGCCACCCAGGCGACGACCTCGCACGCAGCCGTAGGGACGGCGGCCAACCAGAGCAGTAATACCGTCGTCAGCGCGACGAACAAGGCCACTCGGGCCATCGAGGACCACGGCAAGAAGACCAAGAGCGTCCTGGAGATGGTCGAGTGGCGCTTGAAGTACACCGGGATCTCGGCCGTGACCTACGCCGGTATGGCCGGTATCGGGGCCTTCACCGCTGCTCTGGTCGCCGCGAGCTCGGCCGGTATCCAGTTCAACTCGATGATGGAGAAGTCCACCATCGCCTACACGACCATGCTCGGCTCCGCCGGCGAAGCGTCGAACATGCTCGGCAAGCTCTACGACCTCGCCGCCAAAAGCCCGTTCACCTTCGAGGACTTCGTCACCGGCACTCAGCGACTCATCGCTTACGGCGTGGCGGGCAAGGACGTTCTGCGCACCTTGCAGGCTATCGGTGATGCGACGGCCGCCGTGGGCGGCACCACAGACGTGTTCACCCGCATGTCGTTCTCCATCGGCCAGATGGTCTCGCAGGGCAAGATAACCGCCCGAGAGATGCGCGAACTGGCCATGGCCGGTGTCCCGGCGTGGCAGGTGCTCGCTGATGCCATCGGCAAGACGGTCGCTGAGACTCAGAAGCTCTCCGAGACGGTCGGCATCGCAGCCGAGGTCGGTATCCCAGCACTTCTCTCGGGTATCGAAGAGCGCTTCGGCGGCATGCAGGAGAAGATGAACCAGACATGGACGGCGCTCGGCTCGACCTTCAAGGACTACATGAGCCAGATGGCCGGTTACGCCGAGGGCGGCTTCTTCGAGACCCTGAAGAAGCAACTGAACGACATCAACAACTGGATCGGCGAGATCAACGACCGCGCCCGTCAAGTGGGCTTCATGAACGCTCTCAAGGAGCAGGCGCCGGGGGCCTACGACGCACTCAAGGTGCTCGAGGTCAACCTCCGCGCGGTCGGCGACGCCTTCGGTTTCGTGGGCGACGTGGTAAAGCCGTTCGTCCAGATCATCGACCCTCTGTTCGTCCAGTTCGCGGTCGGGGCTCTCGTGATACCGAAGATCATCCCCGCGCTCACTGCGATGACCAGGAGCCTTGTGGGGCTCACCATCATCAGCCGGGTCAAGACACTCTTCCAGGACTTCACCGCCATTCTGCATAACGTCAGGGTGGGGGCTTGGAGTGCATCGGGGGGGCTTTCCATGGCGTACGACTCCACGAAGAAGGCGCTTGGTGCCTTCGGAATGGTGGGCATCGTGGCTGCGGCCGCTGGGGTCGGATACACCATCTACAAGAAGCATCTTGACGAGGTCAACGCAGCGCAGAAAGCGGCAGTCGAAGGCGCGCAGACTCTGGTTGCGTCTCTCGGAGGCAGTTGGAATGAGGTCGCGAAGTCGGCCGATGAGGCGGCAGCCAGCACCATGGAGTTCTCGAAGGCGAACGCTGTTGTCCTAGAGCAGTTGGGAAAGATGTCCTCGGACGCCCGGCAGGCGTATCTCCTGAGCTTCGCCGTCGAAATGCAGATGCGCGACATGCCGAAGGCAGAGGTGCAGAGACAGCTCGACGAACTTGTCGACGCGGCCGGGCTCAGTCTCCAGGTTCCCGTAGGAATCGATGCCGAGAGCAGCGCTTCGCTTATGAACGAGTACATGGCGGCGATAGCCGACCAGCTAGAGCAAAGCGCCAACATAGCCTGGGGCGAAAGTCTTGGAGAAGGTCTGAAGAGCGTTTTCACCCTTGGTATCAAGAGATCGATGGATATCAACACCTTCGCTCCGGTTCTCGACGGCACTGCCAAAGTGCTGGTCGATTCTTGGGCACAGGCACTTTACGACCAGGCCGCCCAGGGAGATTGGGCAGGCGTGTTCGAGGCGTTCGTCTCCCAGAGCGAGAGCGAAGCTGTTCTAACAGAACTGCTACAGAAGTTCGGCGAACTCGGCAAGGTTGTATCTCTCGCCGAGACCCAATACCGAGACCTAGATGAAGCGATGAAGGCGATGGCGGGCGACTTCACTCTTCCCGCTGCCGCTCGCGCTATGGCTCTGGCCTGGGAGTACGCCCGCATGGCCGGTGAGAGCGAGGATGAATCGCTCCAGGCCATGAGAAACACGTTCGAGTATCTGACCGCCGCCATGCAGGACGCCACGGCTGCGGCAGACCAGTTCGCCGTCTCCGAGGAGGCCGTCAAGGCCGCGACTGAAGCCTGGCAGAAGGAACTCGAAGCTCAGTACAGCATCGGGGACGCCTATAACAAGGCGTTACAAGAGCGCCAGGAGGCGCTGAACGACGCCGCCACGGCTCAGAACGAGGCGAACCAAAGGGCGGCCGAGGCAGAGAAGAAGACCATCGACGCTCGGGCGAACGCCGAGATCAAGTCCATCGAGCGTGTGCGCGATATCCGGCTCGCCAGCCTGAAAGAGCAGGAAGAACTCTACAACGAGCAGAAGAGCTTCGCCGAAAGCATCGGCTTCGGGCTTGGTGTCCAAATGGCTGAGGATCACATCAAGGCTCTGGAGAACGAGCAGGAGGCCGTCAAGGCCGCGGCCGACGCGGAGAAGGACGCCATCAAGGCTCGGGCCGACGCCCAGAAAGAGGCCGTGGAGGCCGTCAAGGTCTCAGCCGAGAAGGCCGAACTCACCATCAACGACATCAGCGCCGCGCTCGAAGAGGCCATAGAGAAGTCCGACGACTACCTTGCCAACATGGCGTTCCTGCCGGAGAGGGTCCAGACCGCCATCATGGAGTCCGGCCTCACTCCCGAACAGAAGCGGCAACTCGCGGAGGAATTGGTCGCGGGTAGCGCGGAAGACCGGGAACGTGCGTTCGAGATCCTTCAGAAGATGGCCGACCGGCGCTCGAAAGAGGCCGCTGAGCAGTGGGGCAGGTACTCCGCTACCGTAAGCGAGCTATCCGCGGCGGCAGGGCAGGACATCGTCGATGCCCTCGTGGGCAAGTTGGCCGCCGGTGGCGGGAAGGTCTACGCCGCGGTAGGCGACTACAGCGAGAGCGTCGCAAGAGCGCTCAACCCGATTCTCGAGGCTCTCGGCGCGAAACAGATCCAGGTCGTCGGTAGCACTATGGTAGGGGTGGGGGCCGGGGTGAAAGCCGGGCTACTCGCGTATGCCATGGGCGGTATGTATCTGCCCTCGCAGGCCACCATCCAGCAGCCTGTCGGCGCGCGTGGCCTCGTGCAGTGGGCGGAGCCCAGCACCAAGGGCGAGGCGTTCATACCTCTGGCCCCGGAGAAGCG
>DAIRFC010000067.1:0-7270 GCA_036795215.1 Actinomycetota bacterium
CGCTCTTCACGCAACTCGTCGAGCAGCGAAGCCGGAAGGCGGCCGTGTTCTTGTTCGATGCGCTGCCGTAGCGTGGCCAGCTTGTCCAAAGCGGCCAGCGACTGCCGCACCGCCTCCTCCTCAGAGGCTCGGGCCAGGTATTCGCTCATGATCTCGCGGACGAGCTCGGACATACTCCGTCCGGTGTTGTGCGCCAGACGTTCCAGTTCTCGGTGCTGGTTCTCTTCCAGCAGTATCTGGGCGCGGTGAAGTGCCATGGTGTCAGTATACACCTACACATACAGCTACACATAGAGACAGAACTCAGGCTACCCTACCTCTGATCGCCCGCCGTGAGCAGCTTTACCGTCTCCTGCACGCGGTCTCGATAGTCGTCCACGATCTGGCCGCGCACCTGGTCCAGCAGCTCGGCGTGGGCTTCGAGGACGTAGGCCGTCACCTGGGTGCGGGCCAGCGCCATAAAGCGGCCCAGGTCGTGCTCCATGTTCTTGCGCATCTGCTCGGTCGGGTTGAGGAAGCGGTCGAAGGCTCCTCCCAGAGCCGCTCCGGCCATCGCTCCCACCACCGGTATGGCGAAGCCACCCGATGCGGCGCCTCCCACAAAGGCACCCGCCAATCCCAGGGCGGCCGTTGTCAGACGTCCGCGCCGCAGAGCGGTCTCGGTGGGAAAGCGGGTGCGCTCGTCCATCTCGAAGACGACCACGTCGAGCGGCTCCCTCTTCTGCCGCGTCCTGCGTTGCCGTCTGGCGGTCCACCAGTGGACCCCGAACGCGACGATAGCGGCCACCAGTATCATTGCCACAGATACCCAGCGGCGCCACGGCCCTTCCCAACCGACGACCACCGAGAGGGCTCCGGCAAGGGCTCCCAAGATCACGAACACCTCCCAGAACCGTCGTCGGAGCGGGAAACGCAGGAGCTCCCTGCGGTAGAGCCCGTCGAAGAACGCCTGCGTGTCTCCGGTGTACCAGCTCTCGTACCGCTGCACGATGTCGTCGCACCGCATATTGCACGTGCTGAAGAGGGCTCTGACAACGGCGGCCCAGCCGTTGGCGAACGTGGTGCTGAACTGCCGCAGCTCACTCCGGGAGGCCGTTCGGACATGGTCTCGCATGTTCCGCTCGAAGCGGTCGAGGTAGGCGAGAGTCTCCGTCTCTGCCCAGCGCTGCTGCTCGCGGAAGTCGTTCACGATGGCGTCTATGACGTCGCGGAGGCCGGGTGGCACGGGGATCTCGTCGTCCCAGAGACCGCCGGACGAGCCGTCGCGTTCGCCGGCCGGCCCGCCCTCGGGGCGCCGCTCGCCGAGGAATGCCGAGAGGATCTCGTAGGCGGCCCGGATGCGGATGAAGTCGGAGGTCCGCCCACCCCGGTCGGGGTGGGCCTCGGCCACCAGGCGGCGATAGGCGGCTTTCGCCTGGGCGGCAGTGGCCTCAGGGGGCAGGCCTAGGACATCGTATGCCTCGCGGAGGGTCATCGAGGCATGATAGCCCGCTCAGTGGATCTGTTCGCCAAAGGTCACGTGCAGCTCCGAGGTGAAGCCCGCCATCTTGGCTGAGAATGCCCGGTACTCATCCGTCTGGGTGTCGCGCTGCTTGAAGCCCTCCAGGCTGTTCAGATGCACGATCCCCACATACCTGAAGGGGATCACTCCCGAACGGCTCTCGGTGATCTTCACCAATTCGTATTTGTCCACCGAGGGCAGGCTGTCGATGTAGGGGCCTTTCTCGTTGTCCACGTATTCTTGAAACTGCTCGTCGGTCACATCCGGTTTCAAGTTGTAGAGGATGATCTCAAAAGGCATGCCGTGCTCCTTTCGGGGGTTCCGGACTGCTTGTTTCGATACTACTATTGTCGTAGGTGGTTTGTAGACGGCTTTCCAGCCGGTCAAGACGCCGGAAGGTGATGCATGGAACGCATGGTTCTCGGCAGGACAGGTCTCGAGACCTACCGGCTCGGCCTTGGTGGCATCCCCATCCAGCGGGTGAGCGAGGCCGAGGCCCTGGAGACCGTCGGCCATGCCCTCGAGCTGGGTGTGGACTTCATCGACACTTCCCGCATGTACACCACCAGCGAGCGGCGGATCGGCCTCGCGCTGAAGCGGGCCGGGATCGACGGCGCCGGCCGCTACGTGGTCATCGCCTCCAAGTCGCAGGCCAAGACGGCCGGCGCCATGCGGGCCGATCTGGAGACCAGCCTCCGCGAACTCCAGCGCGACTACATCGACATCTACAAGTGTCACTTCGTGACGGACCAAGCCGACTACGACCGGGTCACATCGCCGGGCGGCGCGCTCGAGGCGCTGCAGAAGGCCCGCGCGGAAGGTCTCATCGGATATCTCGGCATCAGCAGCCACAGCTTGGAGGTGCTCGACCGCGCCCTCGACGACGATCTGTTCGACGTGATCATGGTCTGTTTCAGTCTCCTCGAGACTCGGGCGCGAGACGCGCTCATCCCCAAAGCGCGCGACCGGAACGTCGGCGTGCTGGCCATGAAGCCGTTCTCGGGTGGAGTGATCGAAGAAGCGCGGCTCGCTCTGAAGTACGCGCTGGCCGAACCAGGGGTGCTGGTCGTGGCCGGGGTGGAGTATCCGGAGCTCTTCGACGAAAACTGGCGGGTGTTCCAGGAAGGCGGCGCGCTTACCGACGCCGAGCGGCGACGGGTGGAGGGCATCCGGCAGGCGAACGACAAGGTGTTCTGCCGGCGCTGCGGCTACTGCCAGCCCTGCACGGAGGATATCCCCATCGCGACGATTCTGGGAGTGCGGTCGCTGGTCAAGCGTATGGGGCTGGAAACGTTCAGAGGCGGATTCCTCTGGGGAGGCGTGGAGAAGGCTCGCAACTGCACCGCGTGCGGCGAATGCATGGCCCGCTGTCCCTACGAGCTGCCCATCCCGGACCTCATCCGCGAGAACCTGGAGTGGCTTGACGAGCAGGTGCGCAACCAATCGGCATAGGAGGCGGAGATGATCGTGTTCACCGTGATGTATCCCAACGGGCCCGACAAGCACTTCGACATGGACTACTACCTGGCGAAGCACATCCCACTGGTGCGGGAGAAGGTGGGCGACGCTCTCAAGGGGGTGACGGTCGACAAAGGCCTCTCTTCGCGAGAGCCCGGGTCGGCACCCACCTACGCCGCTATCACCCGCCTGCTGTTCGACACCGTCGAAGATGTCGCGACCCGCATGACGCCTCACAGTCCCGTGTTCAACGAGGACATCCCCAATTTCACCGACATCAAGCCGTTCGTCCAGGTGAGCGAGGTGGTAGTCTAGGAGGGTCGGCTGCTCGAGGGCTCGTCGGCTGCGCTCGCGCTCCTACAGGGCGCCGAGTGAATCGAGAGAGCGCGCGAGCTCGGGCGCGGCGCGCAGTAAACGGGCGTCTTCGGTGACCAACGGGGCGCGCAGCATCTCGGCCGTAGCCAGATAGCAGGCGTCGTAGGCGCTGAGGTTCAGTTTCGCGCAGATCTCCAGAATCCGGCCGGCGGGCGGCTCGCGGTCGAGCATGCGCACCAGGGCGGCGCCGGTTTCGAGTCCGGTGACAGCAGTCTCCCGAGACAAAGCCCGCCGCCTGACCAGCTGGGAGAACACGCTCGCAAGCTCATAGAATAGTAGCCGCGGCGCCCGCCAGTCGCTGTCCGCCGCCCATAACTCCCTGGCCCGCGCGGTCCTCTCGTTCTGGGTGAGCAGGTAGACGACGATGTTCGCATCGACCACGAGCACCGCGCCGGACTCCTACTCGCGTCCCTTGGAGATGGCCCGCTCCAGCCAGTCCCCGGTCAGAGGGAAGGCCAGGTCGATGGGGGGCGGTAACTCCGGCACGCGTTCGGCAAGTGCCTCCTCGAGCAACGAGATGACCTCTTTGCTCAGCGAGCGACGGTCGCGCACGGCGGCTTCCCGCAGACGCTCGTGAAGATCCGGGGGGATGTTTTTGATCAGTATCGACGCCATGCTCATAGTATATACCATTTAGTTACCATTCTAGTATCGCATTCTAGTACGAGGAGAGTACCTCGGCCGAACACGCGCCAGGCTCAGACCTTGGTCCTATGATGGCGCGCGTTCCCGGTGGCATCCTGGAGGGCTGACCGCACCGGCGGCGAAGTCCAACCGCGAGGACGGACGGAGCGGCGCTCAGAAGGAGGAAGGAGGAGCCGGTGGCCTACGACGAAGAGCTCGACGTTCGCGTGGAGGAGCTGGCGACCGCCTGGGGCGCCTCCCGCAAGAAGATGTTCGGCGGCACGGGCTACCTGCTGAACGGCAACATGATGGCCGGCGTGCACGGAGACGGCTTGATCCTTCGCCTGAGCAAGGACGACGGGTCGGCGGCCCTCAAGCTGCCGGGCGTACGGCCCTTCGACATCAGCAACAACCCACTGTCCGGTTGGGTGCTCGTCGACCCGGAGAACCTGGAGGGCACGGCGCTCGAAGACTGGCTCGAGCAGGCCCGCGATTTCGTGTCGACGCTGCCACAGAAGTGAGGCGCCTTAGGGCGGGGGGCGAACTGCCGCAGGCGCCGGCTCCCGCGGGCGCCCGGCCGGGCTCGGCTCAGCCCTCGTCCATCTCCGCCAGATGCCTGATCTGGCACAGCGAGTGGTTCCAGATGACGTCGTGGGCGAACTCCGGGAAGAGCCTCCGGCCGATGGCCCAGCCGATCCGCCCCAGACCGCGGCCCTGGGGGAAGTCGAAGCCTACGTAGATGGTGAGGAGGCTCACACCCGGCCTTAACTCGTCCAGCACGAATGCGAGCATGCCGCCCTCGCCCATCCCCTCCACGATGCGGTAGAGCAGGTAGCGCTCGGGGTCGATCTTCTCGAGGCCGATGCAGAAGTAGAGCCGCAATATCTTGACGTCGTAGCGGATGACGGTTCCCAGTTCGTTGGGCGCGCCCGTCACCCGGTGGATCTTCACCCAGCGGGGCCACAAGTACTGCCGGTCGGGGTCGCCGAAGGCGCCGAGCTGCCTGAGAACGGCATCTTTGCCGGCCCGGATGCGGATGGTGAACATGCTCTCCATCTCCGGCGCGCGGGCCGGAGGCTCCATCCCTTGGACCGCGAAGAGCGCCTTGCGGGTCTCCTCCACCCGTTCCACGGGCACTCCCGTCCCGTAGCGAGGTATCCCCGTCCAGTCGAGCCCGAACAGCCACTCCGTGGCTATGTCGCGAAAGGTCAGGAGCAGGCCTCCGGTCAGGATGCTCCAGATGGATGCGGGGTGGAGCATCCCCGCCAGCACGTGCCGGTAGCCCTCGTCGCCACTGGCCGCACCCCACAGGAGTGGGGCCAGCCGGTGTGTCTCGTGAGGGGTCTTCATGCGTTCGGTGATGACGGCGCGGTACAGCACCCGGCTGAGGCCGGGGTTCGCTAGCACCCAGTGGCTCAAGCGGAACACGGCGCGGCCGTAGCGGTTGTCGACGTCGAGCCGGCGCACCACCGGCCCATACCCGCGGGCCAGGCTTCGCTTGTCGATGCCTTCGTCGAGCACGCATTCGGCCAACGCCGACGAGGTGGTGAAGGCGGAGTACAGGCCGTCCTTGTAGAGCCGGGCCACGGCCAGGTCGCCGGTCAGCGCCACCCGGTCGCCGAAGGGGTTCTTAGCCGCGCCGACGGTCATGTTGGGGTTGCAGCAGCAGCGGGCGATGAGCTGGGCCTTGTGGGGGATGAGCCGCCGGATGTTCGGCAGTTGCAGGAAGCGTTCCACCAGGTGAAGGGAGGAGGAGGGCTCGGCCCGGTCGACGCTCTTGCCCAGGAGCACCGTGGTCATCCAGCCCTTCTTGGGCACCACCGACGCCATCTCGATATGGAGATCCTTTGAGCCGTACTGCATGAAGTGCATCTCGCCCTCGATCATGCGCATGCGCTCTTCGTCGCCCTTCATCTCGGCTATGACGGCCTTGCGCACCTTGGGGGCCCGCAACCTGCGGATCATCCGCCCCAGCGCGGAGAGCACCGGGTCGTCCCGCAGGTCTATCCCCGGCGACCGGTTCACGCCGCTGGCGAAGACGGCGAAGTCGGCTGTGATGTCGTGGTTGAGAGCCTCGGCGCCGGCGCCCGTCGTGTAGCTGACGACGGGCCTGCCGTCGGGCGCATACCGGACGTTGTTCACGTCGGCCGTGACCACCCGTGCTCCCTCGTCCACCGCCAGATGGAGCAGGAAGGTGTCGAAGTTGAGGTATCTGCCGGTGCGCTGCTGGGGCCGCGAGCCACGGAACACCGACAGCAACTCTCGTCCCTCGGGAACCGGCAGAAGGATGCTCTTCCAGTCGCCGTGCACCACGATCTCTGTGGGCCTGCTCTCGATGATCTCGTCGGGTATGACGATGCCCTCGGCGCGCAGGCCGTCCACCAACCGGGGAGACACGCCGCCGGCGCAGTAGTTGCAGCCCTCCCACGATGAGAAGGCCACCGGGCTGTAGAAGCAGATCTCGGTCTTCTTCTCGAGAATGGTCACGTTCACGGCCCTGCCGGCCCGCCGGGCTGCACGCAACAACCGGATGGCGAAGAACGAGCCCGCCGGCCCGCCGCCGACGACGACCACGGCGGCGTCATCGGGCAGAGGGAGCGAGCCATCTCGTCCAAGTGAGCTCATGACCCATCCTCGGGGAGTTTGCCGACAGTATCCCCAAAGCAACTGCTGTCTACTCTCAGCCAGTATCCATCTTGACGGTTCGGCTTCACCGACGCTGTGCTAACTTGAGAACCGGATGCAGAACGAGGAGACGACAGAACAGAGATTCCTGGGGAAGAAGGGCCTTATCATCTTCCTCGCAGCGCTCACCGCCTTCCCGGCGCTGTCCACCGACCTCTATCTGCCGGCTCTGCCCGGGATGACCGACTACTTCGGCGTCCCTGAGTACCAGACAAACCTGACCCTCATCGTGTTCTTCATCTTCTTCGCGGTCTCCATGCTGTTCTGGGGGCCGCTGAGCGATCGTTACGGACGCAAGCCCGTGCTCCTGGTCGGATTGGCTTGCTATACGGTGGCGGGTGTTCTGTGCGCAATCGCCGCCAACGTCTATCAGCTGATGGTGTTTCGTGTTCTGCAGGCTGTGGGCACCGGCGCCGCCAACGCCACGGCGACCGCTATCGTCAAGGACGTCTACCACGGCAGGAGGCGCGAGGTCATCCTCGCGATCATCCAGACCATGACCGTTCTCTCTCCGGCGGTGGCGCCGGTGATCGGCGCGCTGATACTGAGGTTCACCTCGTGGCGTGGGGCCTTTGTGGCGCAGGCCATCCTGGGTCTGCTGGTACTCGCGGGATCGGTCATCTTCAC
>DAIRFC010000067.1:7370-13199 GCA_036795215.1 Actinomycetota bacterium
TTGTGGCGCAGGCCATCCTGGGTCTGCTGGTACTCGCGGGATCGGTCATCTTCACTGAGACCGTCGTTCAGAAACTCACCGGCAACCCTTTGGCATCGCTGCGCAGGCTGGGCGCGGTCTCCAAGAACCGGGCCTTCATGTTTCTCATCCTCAACTTCGCGCTGCTCGGCATGGCGACCATGGCCTTCATCTCGGGGTCTTCATACATCTATCAGGTGAGATTCGGTGTCTCCAGCCAGACCTTCAGTCTCTTCTTCGCCCTGTTCGCGGTCGCCGCGGCGGTCGGGGCGCAGGTCTACGTTTGGCTGTCGCGTAGATGGCATCGCAACAAGATCATCACCGGATGCTTCGTGGCTTCCGCCGTCAGCGGGGCGCTCGTCTTGCTTCTGGGCACCAGGGGACCGTGGGCCTTCATCCTGACCTTTCTCCCAACGACGATCGCCTTCAGCTGCATGCGGCCCCCGGCCTCGTATCTGATGCTTGCGCAGCACGAGGGTGACTCGGGCTCAGTGGCGGGGATCATGATCGCGCTTCACATGGCGATATCGAGTATCGGAATAGTGGTTATCTCGCTGGACCTGTGGGGTCGCTTGGAGTTGATCGGCGTGATGATCCTCGGCTTCTCCGTGATCAGTCTGATCCTGTGGGTGGCCATCGGGCAGCCGCTCGTGCGCTCTCAGGAACCCTCCGTCGTGAGCAGGCGGTAGACGCCGGGCGTTAGGCGTCGGCGCGGCGGGCCGGTCGGGGACCGTGCAGCGGGGCCGCCCGGCGGGGCCGGCCGCCTGTGTCCTACTTGAGCGGCCGCGCGCAGGTGGAAGTGTCCAGGGTGGCCTTTGCTTCAGCCAGTCCGGAACCGTCGACTTGGCCCGTTCGGTCGTCGAGCACGGCTGTCATCTTGCGCCACAGGCAGACGTCGTCCTTGAGGTACTTGGCTTTGATGGCATCGGAGCAGTCGTTCTTCAGAGGGCAATCCCGGCAGACTTCACTTCCGCCGCTCTGCATGGGCGTCTTGTCCGCCTGCTCGCCTTGGTCTATGCGACGCTGTACGTAGGTCAGCAGTCCCTGCACGTTACCCTGGATCTTGACCTGGAACGCGGGCATCGCTCGCGGTTCGTCATAGATGAAGGTACCGGTGCGCCACTGGGCAAGCTCGAACACTTGGTCGAGCACCTGCCGCTGCATGACCTGGCGCACGTTCGCCTCGCTTATGAGGCCCTTGTCCACAAGGCGCTGCCCCAAGGGCTTCATCCGCCTCTCGCCGGGCGTGAGGGCAGCGTCTTCCATGAGAGCCTCGCGCAGCTGCTCCTGAGTAAGGCAACCGGTCTTGACGAGGCGGGCGCCCAGCAGATCGTCGGTGACGGGCAGGGAGATGCCCTCCACGTGACCGTCGACCAGGTAGATGAAACCCTGCTCCGTAGAATCACGCACCTCAAGCACGCCTGTGCCCTTATTCTTCGGGCGGTGGGCCGTACTGCATGGGCTTGACCCATTCGAGTTCGGGCCGCGGCCGGCCGAACGCCGGCTGCACAGGCTTGCCCGGGTCGTCCTTGGCCGCTTCCTCGGCGAGTGCCTGAGCTTTGCCCCAAGCCTCGTGGCGCTTCCTCACACCCTCGGGATCGGCCTCGAGGGGGAGCACCGAGTCGACGATGGCCTTGAAGTGCTTCTCGAGCGTCTCCTTCTCCTCGGGATAGGGGATGATGTAGAGCTGCTCGTCTTCGATGCCCTTCTTGAGCCACTTGGCGAGATCGATGGGGTCCATGCCCGACTCGTAGATGGTGCGGAGCGAGTTGACGGCCAGGTCGTCCACCAGGTATCCGGTGTTGGCCAGATGCGCCGGCCGCGTGTCGGTGGCGTTGTGGATGTTGGAGTTGATGCTGGCCGGGCAGAGCACCGAGACGCCGATGCCGTACTTGCCCAGGGACAGTCTGTAGCTCTCCATGAGGTTGATGACGGCGGCCTTGGCCGCGGAATAGGGGCCGGTGAAGGGGCCGCCGAAGAACCCGCCCATGGAGGCCGTTGTGGCGATGTAGCCGCCCTTGCCCGCCTTGATCATGCGGGGCACGAAGGTGACCATGCCGTTGACCACTCCACCCAGGCAGACGCCCATGACCCAGTCGTAGTCCTCATACGTGGACGCTTCGGGAGGGCCGAACGTGTTGACGCCCGCGGTGTTGAAGAGCAACTGTGGCGGGCTGCCGAACACCTCTTCGACCTCGTCGGCGGCGGCGGCATAGGCCGCGCGGTCGGTGATGTCGAGCTTGATGGCGTGGGCGGGGGCGTTCTTGGCGCGGAAGTACTCCATGGCCTGGTCGAGGGCCTCTTGGCGCACATCGGCGATCACGACTTTACAACCGGCTTCGGAGAACACCTTTGCCTGGCCGAAACCCGCGCCCGAAGCTCCACCTGTGACGAAGAGGACCTTGTCCTTGAAGTCTTTCATCCGTGCCTCCGTGGCATCGCTGTCCGCTGTCTGAGGGCCGTTACCCCTCGGTGTTCCGAAGCTTATCACGGCGCCAATGGGCCTGCGGAGCGCAGTTTGACCCGCTCAGGCAGTGGTGCTACTTTCCTTAGTGGCCGGTGGACTACGCGTGCCACATCATCGTAAGGAGGAACACGCATGCCCCTTCACCCTCTTGCCCAAGCCTTCATCGATCTCAAGGGCCCGGATGACAAGCCCGTGAACATGGTGACGGTGGAGGAGGCCCGGAGGGGGTTCGCCGAGATGGCGGCCGCCATGCCTCCCGGCGAGCCGGTGGGGAAGGTCGAGGACATGCTCGTCCCCGTTCCGGGTGATGACATCCCCGTGCGCGTGTACACGCCCGTGGGGGAGGGCCCGTTTCCCGTCTTGGTGAACTACCACGGGGGTGGTTGGGTGGTGGGAGGCCTGGATGCCGATGACTTCGACTGCCGGGCTATCACCAACGCCGCGCGCTGCATCGTGGTCTCGGTGGGCTACCGGCTTGCTCCCGAGAACAAGTTCCCCATCCCGGTTGACGACGCCTATCTGGCTGCCCGCTGGGCGGCGGACAACAGTGCTTCGCTGGGTGGCGATGGAGCGCCCATCGCCGTGGGTGGCACCAGTGCGGGAGGCAATCTCGCGGCGGTGGTGGCGCTCATGGCCCGTGACAAGGGAGGGCCGCCGATCGCCTGCCAGGTACTCAGGGTACCGGTGACCGACTGTAGCTTCGATACCCAGTCGTATCTCGAGAACGGCGAGGACTACGTGCTCACGAAAGCCGAGATGCAGTGCTTCTGGGACTACTACTTGAGCAATCCCGAGGATGGCGCTCATCCCTATGCCTCGCCGCTACGTGCCCCCGACCTTTCGGGGCTGCCGCCCGCCTTGGTGCAGACGGCCCAGTACGATCCGCTGCGCGACGAGGGCCGGGCCTACGCCGACAGACTGCGCGAGGCCGGCGTCCCGGTGACCTTCCGCTGCTACGAAGGCATGATCCATATGGTCCTGGGCCCCGAAGCGGCCGCCGACGAGGCCGCCTTCCTGCGGGAGCACCTGGGCGGGCAGGAGAACCCGGCCCGTTAGGAGCACCTGGGCCGGTAGAATTACGCGGCCGGGCCGGCCCCGCCCTTCTGACGGCCGGCGCGCCTGCCATGCAACGTGTGGTAGGGCACCAGGGACAGCGCCGCCACCACGGCCATGACCCCGTACATGCCCCGGTAGCCGGTGAGCGGGATCAGGAAGCCGCACAGCAACGGGCCGAGGCCCAGACCCGTGTCGCCGAAGATGTAGAACGTCGAGTTGGCCTGCCCCATGCGGTGCAGAGGGGTGACCTTGGCCGTGAGGGCACGGCCGCAGGCCTGTATGGCGCCGAGACCCAGGCCCATGACGGCCGCCGCCACCAGGAGCACGGCCGCATGGTCGGCCACGGCCAGGATGGCAAGACTCACCGCGAACACGAGCACCGCCGCGTACATGACTGAGTTCTCACCCTTCTGATCGAACCGGCGTCCGATTGGCGGCCTGGTGATGAAGATGACGACCGCATAGACGATGAAAAACGCCCCCGCTGCCGTTGTGAGGCCTATCGCTTCGGAGTAGAGCGCCAGGAACGAGGAGACACTCGAGTAGGCTACGAAGGTGACCATGAGAGCCAGGCTGATGGGCACCGCTTTGGGCTCGATGTAGTTGGTGAGCTTGAAGCCCTTGGTCTCGGCCGCCTGTTCGGCGGTCAACTCCAGATCTTTCACACCCAAAAGGGGCAGGAGCAGCACGATGATCGCCGACGTGACAGAGCAGGTGATGATGATGGGGTTAAAGCCGCCGTGCTGCAGCAGCAGCAGGCCCACGAACGGACCGATGGCCGTGGATAATGTCTGACCCAGCGTGAAATACCCGATGCCCTCACCGTACTGCTCCCGGGGCACCACTCCGGCCACGATGGTCCCGATGGCGAGGGCGGCCGTGCCGTGAGCCGCCCCGTGCAGAAAGCGCACCAGGAGGAGCAGAGCGACACTGTTCACTACGAAGTAGGCCACGGTGAAGACCAGACTGAACACCACGCCGACGTACAGGATCTTGGTCTGCCCGAAGTCGTGGATGCGTTTTCCCAGGAAGGGCCGGGTGACGAAGGCGCCGATGACGAAGATGCTCGCCGAGAGACCAGCCACGGCGGGAGAGACGTCGAAGCGGTCGGTAGCGATCTTGGACATCACGATCATGAGCAGCAGAAACACCACGGAGATCAAGAAGTTGATCAACCAGATGACTATGAAGCTCCTGGTCCACAGGCTCTGCTTGGCGCCGGTCGTCGCGGCGCTGGTGCCGTCACCCATGCTACGGTTTCTGCTTGCCTATGCGCGCGTAGAACTCCTCGGGGATGTCCTTCTTGTCCTTGTAGAACACGAACTCGCAGGCCCCGTGGGAGAGCGGCCCGGTCACGACGTGCACGGCTCCCAGATTCCCCGTGTTCTCCATCTCCATGGCTTCCATCACCGGGCAATGCACGCAGTACATGGGGAAGTCCTTCATGCCCCAGGTGATGCGGTGCGGCTCCTCGACCTTGGCCAGACCGACCTCGGGGCTGTAGCCGCCCATCTGGATGAGGCGCTCGCCGGAACCGCACGGCTTCATGCTGAGGCTTATGGTCTTGTCGGTCTCGACGATGGTGATGGGCTGCATGTGGCCGCGCAGCCCGCTGGCCATATGCTCCACCAGGGAGCGGAGGTCGGTCTTCTCGGGGGGCGTGAAGACCACCTTGGCTTCGGCGGTATGCGCCTCGCGCTCCGCCTCCTCCACGGCGTCCACACCCAGGTGCCTGTAGATGTAGCTCTGCAGACCGGTGACCCAGAAGAAATAGCCATCGTGCAGATGCTGGTATTCCCCCTGCATCCTGACGGCCAGCGCCTTCGCCCTTTCTTTGTCGCCGGCGTCGATGGCCTCGAGCACGAGGTCCAGGGTAGGGGTCCCCATCTCCGCGAGTTCCTGGTCGGTGAAGATCCTCTCCTCAGCCATCGATGCCATCCTCCTTCTCGGCGGGCTCCTTTGTGGCAGGCCTGCGCGCGTACGGGTTTTGGAGTCTAAGTCTACAGGGTGGCTTCACCAGCCGCGAGCGCGGCATGACCCACGCGGCGTGACGCACGCGGCCTGTCCCGGCGGTATCCTGGTTCGAACACAGGCTCCAGGAGGCGGCATGATAGTAGTCACCGGCGCAACAGGACTGGTGGGAAACGTGCTTCTGCGCAATCTGAATGCCGCGGGAGTGCCGGGGTTGCGCGCCGTGGTGCGCCGGGGCAGCAGCGCGAACGCCATCGCCGGCCTCGATGTCGAGATAGTCGAGGGCGACATCCTCGACCGTGAGTCGCTCGTCCGTG
>DAIRFC010000068.1:0-3908 GCA_036795215.1 Actinomycetota bacterium
CTCCAGACCGGAGGCATGTCGGTCACTGTGGAACGGGTCCCCGACGCCGGCGACTTGGACTTCTTCGACTACGACCTGGTCTGTGTCGGTTTTCCTTCCTACAACTGGCGTCCCCCCAAGCCCATGGACGACTATCTGAGAGACAAGTTCGCCCACTACCGGCAAGCGGGCCGCATCCTCCCCGGCGCGCCGCCGGTGCCGGGCAAGAACGCCCTCATCTTCTGCACCTACTCCGGACCGCACACCGGTATCAAGGAGGCCATACCCGCGGGCAAATACGCAGGGCAGTTCTTCGAGCATCTCGGCTTCACGGTGGTCGACGAGTGGTATGTCCTCAGCGAGTTCCACGGAAACGAGGATATGAGCACCAAGGGCAGGATGGGCAACATCAAAGGCCTCCCCGACGAGGCCGACCTGATACGGATGGAAGACCAGGCCCGCCTGCTCGTCTCGCGCCTGCAGAGCTAGCAGGCCGCCCGGGGGCTATCGCCGCAGGGTCGCCACCAATCGTTGAGGGTGTAGCACCAGGTCCAACGCGTCACAGATGCCGGTGACCACGATGTCGGCTGCGAACAACGCCGACGTCGACGCGCCCTCCGGGCCCACAACGCAGATCCCCACGGCGCTCTCTTTGAGCATCAAGGTGTCGTTCGCCCCATTGCCGATCGCGATGGCGTTCTCCGGCCCCAGCTCGCGCAAGAACTGGAGCTTCTGCTCGGCCTCCTCGCCCTTGGCGATGACGACGCTCTCGAGCCCCAGCGCGTCTTTGGCGCGAGCCGCGCCACCGTGGGTGTCGGCGGTGATCATCACCGGTCGCGGGTCGCCGCCCAGCCGGCCCAGCCGCTCGGCCACCCCTTCGATGAGTTCCCCGTCCAGGCCGAGGGTCCCGTTCATATCGAGCACGAGGTGCCCGATGGCGTAGGTTCCCCGGCCGGGGATCACCAGTCTCATGAAAAGCCCCCTTCGCTCGCTGCCGGACGCCGCGGACCGCGGCTCGCCTGTTCGCCCCTACGCCGGGAATGTAGCACGGCCGCCCTCGGGCAGATGGAGTCCGCCGGCGTCTCTCTAATTCTGCTTTTACCATAGATGCAACTTGCATCTATGGTGTGATATGATGTGAGTCGAATGTGGGACCGATGTGTGGTCCATCTATCGAAAGAGAGGCGCATCATGCCTGGAGGCGATAGGACCGGACCTCCTCGTGGAGGAGGCGGCGGAGGAAGAGCGGGCGGCGGCAGAGCAGCCGGCCCGGCGGGATCGTGCGTATGCCCCAAGTGCGGCTACCGCGAGACCCATGTCGCAGGACAACCGTGCAACAAGACACCGTGCCCCAAGTGCGGCACGATCATGACCAGGGAATAACGCGGATAGAGTGGAGGTTCGCAAGATGCCAAGAGGAGACGGAACGGGACCCAGCGGTATGGGACCGATGACAGGCCGGGCGGCAGGATACTGCGCCGGCTATGAGGCGCCCGGCTACGCCACCCCGGGGTTCGGCGGTGGCCGTGGATACGGGAGAGGCTACGCCGCGGGCGGCGGCCGTGGGTACGGCATGGGTGGCGGCCGCGGCCGGCGCAACATGTACTACGCCACCGGTCTGCCCGGCTGGGCCCGCGCCGGCGGGTATGCGGCGCCAATGGCGCCCGTCGCGCCCGTGGGCCCGTACGCGCAACCCGACCCTGAGTTTCAGAAGCAAACGCTCAAGACCCAGGCGGACGCGCTCCAGGCCCAGTTGGACCTGGTCATGAAGCGCATCGCCGATCTCGAGACCAGCGGCGCGGAGAAGTAGACATAGTCGAATAGACTCCGATCGCGGCCACACAGGCGTATTCTCCTGTGTGGCCGCGATCGTTGTCGTGCACCAGTCGGAAGCCCACCAGTCAGAAGGAGCCACGAGAGTTTGAGGTCTTCGTTGGACTGCATCTCCTGCTTCATCAGGCAGGCCCTCGAGGCGGGCCGGGCCGTCTCTGACGATCCGGCGTTGCATGAGACTGTCGTGCGCGAGATGCTGCTTTGGATGAGCCAGGCGGATCTGAGTCAATCGCCGCCCAGTTTTGCGCAGCACATCCACAGACGCCTCAGAGCGGCCATCGGCGACGGCGATCCCTACCGCGCAGCCAAAGATCGCCACAATCAGATGGCGCTCGATCTCCTACCTGAGCTGAGGACCATGATCACTCAGTCACACGACCCGCTCCGGACGGCCGTTCGCCTGGCTGTTGCCGGCAACGCCATCGACATGGGCATCGAGGCCGATATCTCAGAATCCGACCTCCGCGGAGCCATCGACCTGGCTCTGGATCACCCCGTGTGCGGTGAGCCGGACGCGTTCCGGCGAGCGGTCGATAGGGCGAGAGATATCCTCTACATAGCCGATAACGCGGGTGAGATAGCGCTCGACGTCCTGCTCGTCGAGCAACTCGGCGGCCAAAGGGTGACCGTGGCGGTGCGCGGAGCTCCCGTACTGAACGACGCCACTCTGGAGGATGCCCGCGCCGTAGGGTTGGAAGCCATCGCGGATGTGGTGCCCAACGGATCGGACGCGCCGGGGACCATCCTGGCCGATTGCAGCGAGGATTTCCGGCGGCGCTTTGCGCAGGCCGACCTGGTGATCGCCAAAGGGCAGGGCAACTACGAGTCGCTGAACGACGAACCCGGCAACATCTTCTTCCTCTTCAAGGTGAAGTGCCACGTGATCGCCCAGCAGGTGGGCGAGCCCATCGGCACGCACATGCTCACTCGATGGCCTCGTCGTTCGGCTGCGAGACGGGAGGATGAAACATGAACGCAGATGCTCCGGGCGGCAACCGCAGGCGCCGCCGGGGACAGGAAGCCGCGGACTGGGGAGGTCTGGGCGACCAGAAGCGCGCCCTGATCGAGAGCGCTCTCCTTATAGCTCTCATAGAGGAGAGCGGGCACGGCTACGCGCTCATCGAACGTGTGCAGCAGCTGGTGGGCGACCAGGTCTACGTCGACCCGGGAAGTGTGTACCGCATCCTGCGCCTGCTCGAAGAGAACGGCATGGTCAGCTCCACCTGGGAGTCCGGGGTCGCAGGTCCGCAAAGGCGCACCTACACCGTGCAGCCTTCAGGCCGTGAACTGCTTCGCTCGTGGGCCCAGGTCCTCGCTGCAAGGGGCAATGCCTTGCTCGAACTGTCCAAGGCCGCCGAGGAACGGCTGGCCTGACGGCACGGGACAAAGACGACAGAGAAGAGAACACCTATGGACACCCGCATCACCATCGTAGTCGACAACAACGTGCAGGGAACGCTGGGCTCGGAGCACGGCTTCTCCATGTGGATAGAGAGCGGCGGCAAGAGGATCCTCTTCGACACCGGACAGGGACCGGCGCTGGAAAGCAACGTCCCGAAGCTCGGCATCGATACCGGCGCGGCCGACCTCATGGTGCTCAGCCACGGCCACTACGACCACACCGGCGGCCTCCCCTACGTTGTCGCACATGCCCCGAAGATAGAGATCTACTGCCACCCCGGGGCTGTGCAACCGCGGTACGCCATCCGAGATGGCAAGACCCGGTCCATAGGGATACCACACGCGTCCGCTGAAGCACTCGAGCGCTTCCCCTCAGAACGCCTCCACTGGGTCCCGGAGCCCGTCATGCTCACCGAGTCGATAGGCCTGACCGGTCCCATCCCCCGGGTCACTGCGTACGAAGACACCGGCGGGCCCTTTTTTCTCGACCCTCAAGGCACCCGCCCCGATCTCATCGAGGACGATCAGGCCCTCTGGATCCAGACCCATGAGGGACTGGTGGTGTGCATGGGATGCGCCCACGCGGGGCTCATCAACACCCTCTACTACATCCTCGATCTCACCAGAAGCACACGCATCCGCGCGGTCATCGGCGGCTTCCACCTGCTCACCGCCGGTGAGGAGCGCCTGCAGGC
>DAIRFC010000068.1:4008-13029 GCA_036795215.1 Actinomycetota bacterium
TCGCCCGTACAGTGAGCAGGTCCGCACCGTTGCACGCCGAGCGCCTTCAGCCCCTCGATGGTCCGCTCCACGTGGTCTGCTGACGCCGACCCCAGGTGGAACCCTCCCATGACCGCGAACACCTGGCCTCCGGCCTGCTCGCGCGCGGCGGCCGCCATCTCCACCACACCTGGATGAGCACACCCCGTGATGACGAGCGCGCCCTCCGCGGTGGCGACCACCAAGGCCGACTCGGCCGGGCTGCCCATCGGCTTGGTGACCACAAGCCCCGGGCCGATGAGAGCCGGACCGTCGACCGGGATGGCCGTGGCACCCGCTCCTTCCACCATGCGAACGATGGTTTGAGAGAACTGCGCCGGGTAGTAGACGCGCACGCCCGACGTGGCGGCTAGGACAGCGGCCAGCCCTCCCGTGTGGTCCCTGTGCTCGTGCGACAACACCACGACATCGATATCGCCTACACGCGCCCCCAGCGCTTCCATATTGGCGAGCAGCACATCCCCCTTTGCACCGGTGTCGAAGAGGATGGTTTCCTCGAGACCTTCCACCAGGCACGAGAAACCCCAATCGGCTGTGGTCCCGGCCTGCGCGGCAGTGTTGTCGTAGACGACGGTGATGGTCACGTTTTGCCGCGGGGCACTGGTCGTGGTAGTGGAGACGGAGGTCTGCGTGGGAGCGTCCACCGTTGGCGATGATGCCGCCGGCTGAGCCGAGATTCCCGGCTCCGCCGCGGTCGATGTCGACTCAGTCGCGGCCGGCCCGGCGTCACCGCCGGCGCCGGGACCACAGGCCCCGATAGTCACCGCCACGCCCATCACCAGAACAGCGGCGGCAAGGGCGGCGCCTGCCATGGACCCTCGTGCGGCCACGCCTTCAGGCTCCTCCGCCCCAACGGCCGAAAGACAGACGGTGCAGCACATAGTCCGAGGTGTTCCCAAGCAGGTTGCCCAGGCGGATCATGCGGAGCGTCAGCTCGATGGCCTCCGTCTTCGACTGTCCGTAGGTGTCCACGACGCGTTGTCGCGCTTCTGGGTCGGGCTGGGCGTCGGTCTCGGCCCAATGCTGCGCGTAGAGCAACGCCGGGACTTCTTCAGGGGGAGCACCCTCGAAACTGCCTTTCGACAGCGCATCGATGTCGGCCTGGTCCAGTCCGGCCGACAGCGCCATGCGCGCATGAGCGTACGCACAGTAGCGGCATCCGTTCACCTCGGTGACAGCAAGCATGAGGCGCTCTTGAAAGGCCCGGTCGATCACGGTGCCCTCACGGATAGCTTTGATCTCTTTGCGCTCCCGCCTAAGCGATCCCAGATCACGTCTGAGGTCGGCACACCGGCGATAGTAGCGTTTGCGAAACTGTGGCACGACCGCTCCTATGAGCCCCTGCGTCCGGTGGGCTGCTAGCGCCCCCTTCGCTGCTCGCGTATACCTCTCATCCGCTCGAACTCCTGCCGCACCGCGTCGGCAATGACTGGGTCAACCTGCAATCCGCCCGCGCACGGAGCTTTCTCCGGATCGCACATCAAGGAACCTGCCGCTTCGGCCAGCCACTGGACGGCCGCGTCCGGGTCTATCTTGGCGGTGTCGATGACCAAGTCGAACACCGTGGGGTCGTCGGGCGACACGCCGTATGAGGTCTTGACGAACTCGGCCACGAGTCTGTCCTTCTCGTCGACGAACGCAGCGGCCGCGCTCCTGGTCATCTGCTGTTCCTCCATGACCCGCTCGATCCTAACGGCGACCGAGGCCTTGATCCGCACGTTGAGCACGTCGGAGAGGCCCTGTAGAGCCGCGAAACAACCCCTCCCGAGCATGACAACGTTCCCGTGCTGGGCTTCGGCACGCGTCACCAACCGCAACAACGAGTTGATCTTGTCTCTCTCGGGGCCCTTCTTGGTGAAACGGTCCCAGAAGTCCGGCACAGTCTCGTAGACGTCTCTGACCTGGGAGTACCCGTACCGCAGAAGGATCCTCTCCACGTTCTGGTAGTCCGAGAAGTTGTAGTCAAGAGTCCTGGCCAGGTTCGCGGCAACGTAACGGCCTCGGGCTCCCACCTGTCTGAAAATGGTGATCACGGCCATGGGATGTTCCTCCTCAAAAAAAGGCCGGCGCGCATGATCGTCCAAGCCACCGGCGACCGGCCGGTGACACTCACTTCTTGCGCACTACCCTCAACGCAAGCGAACCGAGGCCCAACACGATCACGGCCCCTACAATCGCGCCCAGGATACCGCCCAGGTCGAATATGTCGTCGTCACCTATGCCGAGACCCTTGGTGAAGAGCAACCAACCGAGATAGGCCCCGACAAGACCCAGGATGATGGTGAGGATCCACGAAATGGGGCCCTTCATGCCCCCCATCGCGTCCCGCGGCAACAGGTATCGCGCGACCGCGCCCGCGACCAGACCCAAGATCAGCGCTCCTACCATGCTTCCTCCTCCACGCCGGCTTCATTTGGACCCTACGCCGGTCCTTTTGAGGAGTGTAGCAGGTGCGACGCCGTTCTCTACGTGCCGGACGTGCTTGACGCGCTGGAGGTGTCGACGAGGCCTTTCAGTTCGAGAGCGATGTCCTGCAGCTGCCTTGCCGCCTGTTCCACCTGTCGCGTGCCCTGCGCAGACTGGGTGCCGGCCTGGTTGATGCTCGTGATGGCCTGGCTGATCTGCTCTATGCCCGCCAGTTGCTGACGGCTGGCCGCCGTGATGTCCGAAGTAGCCTCGGCCGCTCTGGTGGCCACCGACACCCTGGAGCCCACGTTCTCTACCGCCAAGCTGGCCTCGTTGCTGCCAGACTCCACAGTCTCCCGGGCCTGTTCGGCCGCGCGTACCACCAAGTCGCTCCCCTTCTGGATCTCACTCAGGACCGCGCGGACCTGCGCGACCCCCTGCTTGGATTGCTCGGCCAGGCTCTTGACTTCCTGGGCCACCACGGTGAAGCCCTTGCCGGCCTCTCCGGCCTTGGCGGCCTCTATGGATGCGTTCACCGAGAGCAGATTGGACTGCTCGGCCAAGTCGTTGACCGTCGCGATGACGTCCCCGACCGAGAGGGCCTGCTCGTTCAACCGGTCGATCGCGTCGGTGATGACGTCCATCTCAGACAGGATCTGAGCGAAGTGCTCGTAGTTCTTCTTCGCCGATGCTTCGCCGAACTTGGAGGTCTCCACCACCTCTTGCGACGCCTCCAGGGCCTCGCCCGCCTTCTCTTGAGCCAGCATGGCCGTCTGCTTGACCTCCTCCACCGTAGCCGAGGTCTCGTTCGTGGCGGCCGCCGTCTCGGCCGCGGCCGCGGCCACCTGCGATGAGACAGCCATCAATTGCGAGGCGGCCGTTCCAAGGCTGGAGATCGCCTCCCGCAGGCCTCGCTTCATCATGCCGGCAAGACGCATGGTGGCGCCTGTGCCGAAGAGCAGCGCGACCACCGCGACCACGATCATCACGATCAGCAGGATCCAGGCCCGGCTGCTCAGCGTGTTCAGGAGATCTTGGAGCACCGGGTCGCCGGCCGCTTCGGTCCCTTCGATTGCGCGTGAATAGTCGTTCTGCCAGGCCCGCACCCAGGCCAAGGCACCGATGCCGATGCCGGCCATCACCACCAATAGTCCCAGCATGATGCCCATCGTGATCGTGATACGCCGTGTCATAGTCATCTCGGGCCCCCGCACTCCCTCCATGGATTTCCGCATCGAGTATCGGCTTTCCGCCCCCTAGACTTTATCTGGGGATGCCATAAACCCTCCTTTGCCGCTCCGATCGGCCTCTCGGGCCGCCAGCCGCGACCGGCGAAGGCCAACGTGTACGCCGGGGGAAGATCAGCGTCTGTGCCGGACGAGCGCCCACGGCAGCGCGAACAGACAGACCACGGCCGCCATGCCGATGAGCCCGGCCTCAAGAGCGCCGGCAGACCACCAACCACCGGCGAACAGCACCAAGACGGCCACGGCCGCGGCGCCCACCCCCAGGGCCACCAGACTCAGAACACGCTCGGCGACCACCCGGTACTCGACCACACCCGACATCGGGAGCGCTCGGTAGGTCATCAGGAGTTCGCACAGCATCACCAAGCCCACTGCATAGGCGATCACCGAGAGCGCTCCGGCGTGACCGGTGATCTCCACCACCAGATACCCGGCCGTCAACACGAAGAGCGCGGGACCCACCACCTGGGAGCGCCAGACCACCGCGACGACCACGAAGGCGAACGCCACGGCGGCCAGAGGTATCGTCGCCCGCAACAGCGAGGGGCTCGAGCGCACGATGGGGTACGCGGCCATGCCGCCGGCCAGCAAGACCGCCACGGCAGCCGCACCTATGCGTAGATGTAGTGCGCTTGCCGTCGGAATGCTCTCACCTCCTCCACCACTGCCGCGAGAGGCGCCTTGCCGTCCCACTCAACCACAGCCACGCCCATCTGTTCATAGCGGTAGCGGAGGGCCTCGCGCCACAAGCTCCAAAGCCGCAGAGCAAGGGTGGCGTCCTCCGCGCGCCCTTCGGCCGCGAAGGCAAGGGGGGTCACGTCGACGACCACCAGATCGAAGCCCCGCCGTCGCAGATCGAGAAGCACGTTCACACCCCGCTCGTCGAGGAGCGGGCTGAGGGCTATGACGAGAGCATGCGGTGTCAGGCTGCCGCGAGGCAGCACGTCGATGTCCTTCCACACGAACGACAGGGCGACCTCGGTCTGCAACAGCGCCTCGACTATGCTGTAGAGCCGCCTGGTCCCCCCGGCCGGGGACAGCCAACGCACGAAGGCGCCAAAGCTCACCAAGCCCACTCGATCCTGGTTGGCAAGGTAATGTTCGGCCAGAGAGGCGGCTCCCCTGATGGCCATGTCGAGCGTGCCGTCGTCACTGCCACGGACCTCAGCGAAACTGTCTACGAAGATCACTACGTCGGAGTTCAACTCCAGATGCTCCTCGTTGACGAACAGCGTCTTTCGTCCCACGCTGGCCCGCCAATTGACGCGGCGCAACCGGTCGCCCGGGACGTAGGGGCGCAGCCCCGCGAACTCGATGCCCTCACCGGCGCTGCGGCCCACCCGGTTGCCGGCGAAGAGTTGCGTCTCGGCGGGGGCGATGAGGGAATGCAGACGCTCGGGGCGTGGATAGACCTTCAAGAACGAGTCGCCGCGGACGGCCGTGTCCCGCGAGCGCAGCCCGGCCCGGTCTTCCGTCCGCAGTATCACGTCCCCCAGCCGGTAGGCGCCCCAGCGCCGGCAGACCAAACGGAGGGGGAGCGTGCGCTCCCTGCCACCTGCCAAGCGGACGACGGCCGCGTCGTGCCCGCCGGCCACCTGCAGACCGTCCGGCAGGCAGAGTGCGTAACGTACGACGCCGGCCCCCTCCTCCGGCGCGAGGACCAGCTCCGCCTCCACCTCTTCTTCTTCCAGCGCGCGCTCGCGCGTCACGTGGAGCTCGGCCCTCACAGCCGCGGGCCGTCTGAGCGACAGCCCCACCACCAGGACAAGGGCGAAGGGCGCGCCCAGCGCGGCGATCTCGGGGCGGCCGAGGACGACCGCCAGCATGAAGCAGACGGCCGCGAAGCCGCCGTACAGGATGACTTTCGCAGACCTTCTCACCGGCCCGCCGGCGCCGCTTCTTCCGGATCGGGAGTGGGGACGCTCTGGAGGATCTCCCTCACCACCGATTCGGTGCTCACGCGTTGCACCCACAGCTCGGGGCGGATGGTGAGACGGTGGGCGAGCGCCGGCGCCGCTACGCTCTTCACGTCATCGGGCGTCACGAAGTCACGGCCCAGAAGCGCGGCTTGGGCCCTGCCGAGCGTGAACAGCGCCAGCGAGCCACGGGGGCTGGCGCCCAACTGCACGCGCCGGTCGTCGCGGGTGGCCCGGACCAGATCGACCATGTAGTCACGCACGCCGTCGGACACATAGACCTCCTCCACCGCGCGCTGCATGGCGATGAGAGTGGCGGAGTCGATCACCGGGTCGAGGTCTATCCGCTCCTGCCTGCGCTCCCCCCTGCGCGCCAAGAGCTCGGACTCATGGCCGCGCTCCGGATATCCCACCGATACCCGCAACAGAAAGCGGTCGAGCTGCGCTTCGGGGAGCGGGTATGTCCCCTCGTACTCTATGGGGTTCTGCGTAGCCAGTACCAGGAAGGGAGGGTCGAGACGGCGGGTCTCACCTTCTATCGTGACCTGCCGCTCCTGCATGGCTTCCAACAGGGCCGCCTGAGTCTTGGGAGTAGCTCGGTTGATCTCATCGGCCAGGAGCAGATTGGTGAACACCGGCCCCGGCCGGAACTCGAACTCTCCGCTCCGCTGGTTGTAGATGGAGGCCCCAGTGACGTCCGACGGCAACAGGTCAGGCGTGAACTGCACCCGGCCGAACGACAGGGAGCTCACCTGCGCGAAGGAACGGGCGATGAGGGTCTTCGCCAGACCGGGGACATCCTCTATGAGCACATGGCCGTCGGCCAGCAGGCCGAGAAGCACCAACTCGAGAGCCGGCCTTTTACCTACCACGGCCCTCTCTACCTCGGTCAGCATCTTCTCCGCCAACGACCCGACCTGCTGCAGCGTGAGCGACTCCATCAAAGCTCCTCCAACTCATCCAAGAGTAGTGACAATTCGGTCTGCGACCAGCCACGCGCGCTCCGGTCTTCGGGGGCCTCGCGGTCGGGGCGTACCAGCTCCCACAGCCTGCCGTCGCCGATGACTTCACGAGCCTGTTCGGGCTCGCGCTCGAGGTCCACGCCGTGGTTGCGGGCCAGACGCGCGGCTGCTATCTCCTGGGCCAAGGGGCGGAGGTGGGCATGCAGGCCCGACTCGCTCGACGACGACCGGCTCAGTTGCCGCACGATCGTCTGGAACTGCTCCACCTTGCCCCCGGGCGGTTTGCACCCCGGCACCATGCGCTCAAAATCGGGGGCGGGCTGAAGGGCGCCTTTGAGTCTCGAAAGCAGCATGGCCACCAGGGCCACACCGAGCACCACTACATACGACACCAACCCCAGCCCGGCCGTTTGCTCGTCCACGACGATCGCAACGGCCAGCAGGGCGCCCGCCGTGACGATCCACTCCGCCGCCTTCCAGAAGGTCTTGCTCTTGTTCATGCCCCCACCGCCCCCAGCTCGTCCCGCACCGCGGTAAGAGCCGCGACGGCGTCGCTCTTCAGCTCCGCGTCGACGGCGTGGTCGCTGAAGCGCGCCCGGATGAACAGCGCCGTCAGCCGCTCGGCGGCCGGTCTGCCGACCTCGATGCCCGCGAGCGCTCGGTCCAGATACTCTCGCGGAGCCTCGTGCGGCAGCCGCCCAAGTCCGTGCTGGGCGAATATCTGCTCCATCCTGACGTACGCGCGGATGATGGCCCGGCGCGGGTCGGTGTCGCGCGCTATCTCTTCCAGGGAGTACTCCACGGCAGCCTTCATCCGTTCGCGCCGGTCGGACCGCGGGTCGGCCCGGTCGGCGGGCTCCGAGCGGCGGCCGAACCGGCGCTTGACCAGAATGGCTACGACGATGGCCAGCGCTACCAGACCCACACCCGCCAGCACCCACCAGTGCACCACGAAGGAGTCGCCGGCGTTCTCCGCGCCCTCCCAAGGCAGACCCGAGTCACCCGACCCGGGTATCAGGAGTTCCTGCGGTTCAACGCCCTTGCCGCGGCGGACGGCCATGACGAAGGCAGTGACCACACCACCCACGAACACCAAGAGAAAGGAGCTGACGACGACCCTCTCGACCCACGAGACTGGGAAGGGATTCTTGGGCCGTTCGTCTTCCGCCGACCCGCGCGCTCCGGTCCACAGGATGTAGACGAGCAGGACGAGAAAGGCCAGACAGACGGCTCCCACCACCACCAAGAGATCGCCGGCCACGTTCGGCAGCCCTCCCCATGCGCCCGGACCTCCCACGCGGCCCTCCGACCGTCCACCTCCCAGGGCGACCAAGACCACGAGCACGCACACAACGACCGTGAGCAGCACCGGCCACAGCAGCGACCGCCCTACGGTCCGGGTGGCGCGTCCTCTGCCATCCACCAAGTCTTGACGACCTCCTGGTCACGCGCCCCGCGATAGAAGCGCCTGGGCGACAAGAGTACACCACGGGGCGTGCTGGGTTATCCTCATAAATGCGCGCAGGTCCGCGCAGCCCCTCCGCCACCAGGGCTCGGCCCGCGGGGCGGGGGAAGAACACCAGTTGCAGTGGAAAGGGTTCGCACATGCAGTGTTCCGAACGTGTCTTCTGTGGCCGATTGACCCCGGACGATGTCGGACGCGAGGTGCTGCTGGCCGGCTGGGTGGATGCCTACCGCGATCACGGCGGCCTGCTTTTCATCCATCTCCGCGACCGCAGCGGCATCGTGCAGGTGGTCTTCAGTCCCGAGGTGACTCCCGCCCAGATCTGCGAGAAAGGAGCCGCTCTGCGCTCCGAGTACTGCGTGGCGGTGCGGGGCGAGGTGAAGCAGCGCCTGGCCGGGACGGAGAACCCCGGCATCGAGACGGGGGCCGTCGAGGTGGTGGTGACCGAGCTGGAAGTGCTCTCCGAATCGGACGCCCTGCCCTTCTCCGTCTCCGAGAAGGCCATGGTGGCGGGAGCGCCGTCGGCCGAGACCGACCACGTCTCCGAGGACCTGCGGCTGCAGTACCGTTACCTGGACATCCGCCGCCCGACCATGCGCGACAACCTCACACTGCGGCACCGCATCTTCCTGACGGTGCGCGAGTACCTCGACTCCCAGGGTTTCGTGGAAATCGAGACTCCGGTGCTGACAGCCAGCACCCCCGAAGGGGCGCGCGACTACTTGGTACCCAGCCGCGTGCATCCCCAGAGCTTCTATGCCCTGCCGCAGTCGCCGCAGCTCTTCAAGCAGCTGCTCATGATCGGGGGGATGGAGCGCTACTTCCAGATGGCCCGTTGCTTCCGCGACGAAGACCTGCGTCCCAACCGCCAGCCGGAGTTCACCCAGCTGGATATCGAGGCGTCGTTCATCGACGAGGAGTTCCTCTACGATTTGGTGGAGGAGCTCACGGTCCGGATGTTCGAGGTGGGCGGCGTGGCACTCCCC
>DAIRFC010000069.1:0-12900 GCA_036795215.1 Actinomycetota bacterium
CGGTGAAACCACCCAGCATCACGGTCGACTGAAGGCCCCTTCCCCGCGCCAGTACGCTCGCCGCCATGCCCGAGCGCACCCCGCTCCCGCAGAAGATGTAGATGTTGCGGTCGGACGGTACTTCATCCAACCGTTCCTCAAGCTCCTGCAGGGGGATATTGTGAGCGTTGTGGATCTCACCCTGGGTGGCGAGCTCGCCCGGGCGGCGAACATCCAGCAGCCAGCCGGAGGGGTCTTCATCCAGAGAAGTACAGGCGTCCCGGACAGGCATGGTGAGCGTTCGCTCGGCCTCCAGGGCCGCGGTGTGCCAGGCTATCATCCCTCCCGCCAGATACGCGTCGACCCGGTCCACCCCGAGTCGGTGAAGCAGTGTGACGGTATGGTCCAGCTGCCACGGCTCGCAGACCAGCAGCACCGGACGATCATAGGACAGGAACCAGCCCGCGTAAGCGAAGAACCCCTCGGGATGAAGGGAAAGCGCGCCGGGGACATGCGAAGTGGCGAAGGACGTCGTTGGGCGGGCGTCGACTACCTGGGCCTGGGAAATGAGACGGGCGAAGTCGCCGGGAGACAGTGCGGCCGGCTCGCGAAGATCACCCATCGGCTGGGCCCCATGAGTATTCAGGTGGCGCATGGTCTCCAGGTAGGGCGGAAGCCGGTCGGGGGCTGCGGCAGCCACGAAATCCGCCTCATCCATCGACAGCTTGGGATTCGTCCGCCGCTCGAGGCCCAGTGTAGTCAGTGGCCTGTCCGCGATCGCGGCGCCGCAGACTGACCCGACCCCGTGGGCCGGCATGACTACGACGTCGTCGGGCAGCGGGCCCAGCCCGTTCATGAGGGAGGCATGGAGCGCGCGCGCCATATCGGGAGCGCGCTCGGGGCCGAATAGGTCGGTACGCCCCACTTCCCCGGCGAAGAGCGTGTCGCCCGTGAACAACACCCAAGGCCCGCCTTGGCTCTCCTCCAGCAGAAAGCAGGTACTGCCCGGCGTATGGCCGGGTGTACGGACGGCGCGCAAAACGTGGGATCCCACGACCCACTCCTGCCCCTCGCTCAAAGCCGAGGCATACCCCTCCACCCCGTCTTCAGCGGAGCGCCAGACAGTGGCCCCCGTCCGTCCGGCCAACTCCTTGGAGCCCGAGACGAAATCCTCGTGACGGTGGGTCTCCAAGATGTCTGCGATATGAAATCCCTCCGAAGCGGCGATATCAAGGTAGACATCAACATCGCGCTGGGGGTCGATGACCAGGCCCGAGGAACCATCGGCCACCACGTAGGAGTAATGCGGATAGCCAGGGCTTTCGATGCGCCGCAGCAGCATGATCTCACTCCTGTTCGATTCGAACTTTCGTCTGCACGTCTATACCCCGAGACCGTCGCCCCGAATCGGCTGTGTCGTGGGCGGCGCCAACGAGCCCCTACTCGCCGGTGGCGAGGTCGATGACCTCCAGCCGGTTATCGCCCTGGACCATGACGGCCAGTCCCGGCCGGAGCTTCTGTTCGCGGAACCAGCGGCGGGCGATATTGTGCCAATTGCTCATGGGCAGACGCACAGCTTCTGGAACGAAGACCGGATAGACCCCGCGTGAGAACTGGAGGCGCCGGCAGGTTTCCTCAAACGGACTGAAAGCCACGATCCACGCCTCGGGACGCAGACGTGCGATGGTGCGAGCTGCGGTGCCGGTCTCGGTGGGAACGATGATGTAGCGGGCATCGAGCCGCTCGGCTGTAGTCGTGGCTTCCTCGGCGAGCACTCCTCGCACCGTGGTGGCATTCATGGGTGGACGATATGTTCCGGGGAGGTGGCGTTCAGTCAAGTCGGCCACCCGGCTCATCACTGTCACCGCCTCCACAGGGTATCTGCCTATGGCGGTCTCCTCTGAAAGCATGACACAGTCGGTGCCGTCGAGGATGGCGTTGGACACGTCGGCTACTTCGGCTCGGCTGGGGCGACGGTGGATGGTCATCGACTCCAGCATCTGTGTGGCGGTGATGACCGGCTTGCCGACTGCGTTCGCCCGAGCGATCAGGAGTTTCTGGGCGACGGTGATCCGTTCGATCGGTATGTCCACACCAAGATCTCCACGGGCCACCATGATGGCGTCGGAGACCTCGAGGATCGTGTCGATACGTTCGACCGCCTGAGCCCGCTCGATCTTTGCCACTATGAATGGGTCGAAACCCAGGGTGGCCGCAGCCTCGCGCACGGCGCTGATGTCCTGAGGTCCCTGCACGAAAGAGATCCCTATGGCTTCGATGCCCTCTGAGAGTGCGAAGGCAAGCAGTTCGTGGTCTCGGCTGGTGAAGGTTGAAATGCCTAGATCGATGCCGGGGAGAGCAACACCGTCACGCGACCGAAGGAGGCCTCCCACCAGGACCCGGGCCAACCTGCGACCGGGACGGGCGTTCTTGTCTGGAGCAACCACTCGCAACCGGATGAGGCCGTCGTCGAGGAAGATGTCATCGCCGGCTTTCAGGGCATCGGGGAATGACGGCAGCGTGAGAGGGAGCTCGAGCATACGGGGCGTTGGCATCCGTGCCGCGGCTTCGGGCATGGGAGATTCGGGCTCATCGAGGGCCAGAAGTCTCACCGTTTGACCCTGTTTGAGTTCGATCTGGTCTGAGGCCAGCCGGCCCACGCGCAATTTCGGGCCGGGTAGATCGGCCAAGAGCGTGACACCAAGCCCAACTCGTGCCGCTGCCGACCGGATGGCCACGATGGTGGCCCGGTGGCTCTCGAAGTCGCCGTGGGCAAGATTGAGGCGGGCGACGTCCATTCCGTCGCGGATCATACGTTCAAGCGTGCCTCTCGCCTGCGATGCCGGCCCTATGGTGCAGACGATACGAGTCTTGTGTCGAGGGAGGAGCGCCATCACTCATCACTCCTAAACGTCTTGTTGGCATAGGTAATCACGTATCGGCTGCAATAGAGAAGTCCTTTGGCCGGAATGTGCCGGTGGATGCTGATTAGGAGTACAGAACTGCGTGTGTGGGTAGACAAAGACCTGACCGATTCAGCCCATCGCCGCGGACGCCGAGGCTGTTGTGGGTGAGAGACGTGATCTGCAGGCAGAGTCGAGCGACGAGCTTGGAGGAGCGCCACTATGAAGGACGACAAGTACAAGCACACAACCACAGATGCTGGAATCCCAGTGTCGAGCCAGGAGCACTCGCTCACCGTGGGACCTGACGGTCCCATCGTGCTCCACGATCACTATCTGGTGGAGCAGATGGCCGCCTTCAACCGGGAGATGATCCCTGACCGCCAGCCACATGCGAAGGGTTCAGGAGCCTTCGGGCACTTCGAAGTGACCCAGGACGTGAGCGCCTATACCAAGGCGGCCCTGTTTCAGCCGGGCGCGAAAACCGAGGCACTGGCCCGGTTCTCCACCGTCGCAGGTGAGAGCGGCAGCCCCGACACCTGGCGCGACGTGCGTGGTTTCGCCCTCAAGTTCTACACCACCGAGGGCAACTACGACATGGTGGGCAACAACACGCCGGTGTTCTTCATCCGGGACCCCATGAAGTTCCACCACTTCATCCACTCGCAGAAGCGGCGCGCCGATAGCGGCCTGCGCGACAACGACATGCAATGGGACTTCTGGACTCTGTCCCCCGAGTCGGCGCATCAGGTCACCATCCTCATGAGCGACCGCGGTATCCCCAAGAGCTACCGCCACATGAACGGCTACACGAGCCACACCTACATGTGGGTGAACGCCAAGGGCGAACGTTTCTGGGTGAAGTACCACTTCAAGACCGACCAGGGTATCGAGTTCCTGACCCAGGAAGAGGGCGACCGTATCGCGGGCCAGGACGCCGACTACCACCGCCGCGATCTGTTCGAGGCCATCGCTGGGGGCGAATACCCCAGCTGGACGCTCAAGGTGCAGATCATGCCCTTCGAGGAAGCAGCCACCTATCGCTTCAACCCCTTCGACCTCACCAAGGTGTGGCCGCACGGAGACTATCCTCTGCACGAGGTGGGCCGGCTGACCCTGGACCGCAACCCCAGCGATTTTCACACCGAGATCGAGCAGGCGGCCTTCGAGCCCAACAACCTGGTGCCCGGCATCGGTCCCAGCCCCGACAAGATGCTCTTGGCCCGGCTCCTTTCCTACGCCGACGCCCACCGGGCCCGGCTGGGAGCCAACTATAAGCAGATCCCCGTCAACAGACCCAAGAGCCAGGTGAACAGCTACAACAAGGGCGGCGCCATGCGGATGGACAACGTGTCCGATCCGGTGTACGCGCCCAACTCCAAAGGTGGCCCCGTGCCTGACGCCGATCGCTATCCCGAGGATGCGGTGTGGGATACCAGTGGCGAGTTCATACGCGCGGCCTACACCCTTCGCAAGGATGACGACGACTGGGGCCAGCCCGGTACCCTGGTGCGAAAAGTGATGAACGACGCCGAGCGTGACCGTCTGGTCGCCAATGTGGTCGGACACCTCAAGGGCGGCGTGAGCGAGCCCGTGCTCGAACGCGCTCTTGAATACTGGCGGAACATCGACAAGGAGACCGGCGACCGCATCGCCAAGGGCGTGAAGGGCTGATCGACCTTGGCGGGCCGGCAGGCGTGATCATCGGCACGCCGGCCCAAAGCTAGACCATCCGCGGACCTGGGCAGGCCCTCAAGGGTCTGCCCAGGGCGGGCCCGGCCAGGGCGGTTGCCGTTGGGAGGACGACTCTCCCGCGAGGAGATGAGATGAAGCGCGTGCCGACCGGCATCCTCATCGTGGCCCTCTCGCTCTCACTGTCCGTGCCGACCGCGCTGCTCTCGGGTTGCGATGATGAGGCCGTTACAACAACGCTCAGCGGGCCCCAGACCACGGCAATGACCACGACCTTCACCAACGAGTATTTCGCGGCCACGCCGGGCCTCATCTACCTGTACGAACGCCACGACGAGAATGGCAGCGCCAGAGTGACCCTCACGCCAACGACTCAAACCCGGATCGTTCAGGGGGTGGAGTGTACCGTGTTCACCGGATACGCCTACCTGGACGATCCCGTGAACAGATCCCACACCGATACCATCGCCTGGTACGCGGAGGACCAACTCGGCAACGTGTGGTGTTTCGGCCGGCAGGTCACGGAATACGAGCAAGGTGAGGTGGTCGGCACCGCCGGTTCGTGGGAAGCCGGCGTCGACGGAGCAGTCCCGTGCATAGTCATGAAGGGTGAACCGCGGGTGGGCGACATCTACCACCAAGGGTATGTCGACGGCCGGGCGGAGATCATGGCTGAGGTGCTGGAGGTGGATGCCACCATCGAGATCGAGTACGGCTCGTTCCAGCGGGTCGTGAAGATCAAGGAGTCGACTTCCTCCGAGCCCGGCATGTCGAAGGTGAAGTACTACGCACCGGAGTTGGGCCTCGTCCTCGTCGAGCAGGGCGAGACAGGCTCGATCATCGAGCAACTCGTCGATCTGTTCTCACCCTGAGGCGGGCCGTTCTGCGGCGAGTTCCGCCGTCGAGCCGTCGAGCTGGAAGATCAGTCCGCCTGCCCTTTACCCACGGCGAACGTGCCGGTGAAGTACTTCTTTCGTATCGATTCTGCCTCTTCCTCGATCCAGCGTTCAAGCCCGACCTTCTGTATCCGGCAGAGATTGTATAGCTTCATGTTGTGCGGAAAGCGAGCGGCCTGATCTGCGGTCGGCGCCAGAAAGGCGCATGGGAAGTCGTCGCAATCGCAGCACAGATCCACACCTTTGGCCTTGACACAATCGAGGGTGGCACATCCGTCCGGCGGCAGGTGGAAATGCTTCCCGTCCTGCTGACGGCAGCCCCTGCACGCTATCGCCTCCTTGGGGACGCCGAACTTGGTATGGAACAGCTCAATGATCTCGTCGGTCAGATTGGCCTCCAGAATCTGGCAATTGAAGCAGTCTAGTCCGCAGGGCGCAGTCAGAGCGACTCTCTCGTCCACGATTCTCTCCTGTAGGTGACGTTCCATGTCATGTGAGCGGGAACAACCGTATTCTACCGATGCACCGGCTTCACCGGAGACTCGTCGGCCCGGGTCCATCATTCCCTGCCGGCGGGTGATACTTTGGGAGTAGCTCGGCGAACGGCACCCACCAGCTTGGATGACGACGAGGAGAGTGCAGACATGGCCGGTTTGGATCTCGCAGGCAGAGTGCAGACGGTACTCGGGACCATCGACGGGGAAGCTTTGGGTCTCACATCTTGTCACGAGCACGTACTGTGGGACTTCCTGGGCTACTACAAAGAACCGCAGGATGAGTCCGATAGGAGACGCGCCCACGAGCCCGTCACGATGGAGAACCTCCATTGGATCCGCACCCGGCCGGGCGCCAACATGGACAATCTGTTCCAGACCGATGAAGCGCTCGCCATCAAGGAGTTGACACCGTTCAAAGAAGCCGGCGGCGGTACCGTGGTTGAAATGAGCAACCGCGGCATGGCGCGGGATCCTTCCGGTCTGGCCCGGGTCTCGGAGGCAACCGGCCTCAACATAGTCATGGGCAGCGGCTACTACGTCGCCGATTCGCATCCGGCCGACATGGACGACAAGACCGGGCAGGACATCGCAGACGAGATCGTGACAGACCTGCTCGAGGGTGTGGGCGACACCGGCATCCGAGCCGGGATCATCGGAGAGATAGGATGCTCGGTCCCCTTCACCGAGAACGAGCGGAAAGTCATGCGTGGATGCGCCATCGCGCAGCGCCGAACCGGGGCGCCGCTCAACGTACATCCGAGCGTCGACGACGACCTGGTGCTGGAGAACATACGGGAACTACGCGAATCCGGAGCCGATCTCACCCGCGTAGCCATAAGCCATATCGACGGATTCAACTTCCGGACAGACACCGTGCGCAGGATACTCGAAGCCGGCTGCTATCTGGAATACGACGGCTTCGGCCAAGCCGTCTATCACATACCGTACGCGGGAAAGGTGCTGAACCGCTTGAGCGACATGGGACGGCTCGAGGCGATCGCCGAATGGATCGCAGAGGGCTACAGAGACCGGATCCTTATGGCGCAAGACTACTGTTTCAAGTGCGTACTGGCGAGCTACGGCGGGTACGGCTACCACCACATCCTGGTCAATCTGCCGCCCGTGATGAAGGCGGTCGGTTTGAGCGAGGACGACATCCACGCGTTGCTCGTCGACAACCCGAGGAAGTTCCTCGAGTTCGCGCCGGCCGCCGGCTGAGGCTCCGGACCGGCCCGCGAGGAAGTTGTGTGTAGATGGCTGCGTGGCGGATGCACCAGATGAAATCAACCCAGGAGGAGTGCCACCCATGACCAGGCCAAACGACTTCGACTTCGACAAGGCTCTCAAAGAGGTGCTCGACGTCATTGATATCGGCCCGCACTGCAGCTGCGCCGACATCACCATGGAGCTCCTGCGTGTCAACCTGCCCCTGCCGTGGCCTCAGTCGCGGTATAGCGCCGCCGGATTCGGGGGAGGGGTCGGCGGTAGCGGGGGACCTTGTGGAGCATTCTGCGCGGGCATAATAGCTCTCTCCCTGTACGCCGGCCGGGAAGAGCCTCCGGGGTGCGTCGCGGAACCCGTGGAAGCCGCATCCCAGAGGTTCTACGATGATTGGCTGCTCAACCAAGGTTCCTTTCTATGCTCCGAGCTGACCGGATACCCTTCCCTCCGAGACGAGCACGTACGCAACGAGTTCTTCTCGAGCGGAGGAGAAGAAATCTGCTTCAACAAACGAATCCGCTTCGCGGTCGAGAAAGTCCTGGAATTGGCCGCTACCCTGCCGACATCCGAGTAGCCCGTCCAGCATTTCATCGGCCACTTCGTTCGCCGCCGCCTACCTGGCCGGCTCGATACGGATGACCCGATCGTCGGACTCGTCCGGGTCACCTCGACCGTCGCGGTTGCTGGTGGCTATGTAGAGGGCGCCGTCTGGTCCCTGAGCTACTGCCCGCAAGCGGCCGAACTGTTCGTCGAACAGCACCCTCTCCTCCTGGACCGTCAGAAAGTCGGCCGCTTCTGCCGGAAGCAGGACCCGCAGGTCGCTACCCTTGAGCGTGACGAACAAGAACGCCCCCTGTAGATCGGGCAAGAGGGACGCCGTGTAGAAGATGCACCCCGCGGGAGCGATAGTCGGACTCCAGGTAGTGAGGGGATCGACGAAGCCCAGCCTGCCTACCTGGCCGCGGAGTTCGGGCCATCCGTAGTTGCCGCCCGGCTGCAGCCGGTTCACTTCGTCGTTGTCGGACGGCCCGTGCTCGGTGACGTAGGCGGCCTGGGTCTGCGGGTGGAACGCGATCCCCTGCGGGTTGCGATGGCCCAGTGTGTAGATGAGCGAAAAGGGATACGCGAGATCGATGAAGGGGTTGTCGAGAGCGGGTTGTCCTTCGGCGGTCATCCTGAGCACCTTGCCTGAGAGCGAGTCGTTCTGCTGAGCTAGATCGCCATCACCGGCATCGCCCATCGTCACCCAGAGATAGCCGTCGGGGCCGAAGGCCACCCTGCTGCCGTCGTGGATGGAAGCGGCTCGGATACCGTCCACGAGAACCTGCTCCTCGCCCAGGCGGGGCTGGTCGGAATCGACACCCTCCAGCTCGAACCGGCTCACCCGGTTCAGTTTCCTTCCCTCGGCCTCGTAGGTGTAGCTCACGTAGATGGCCGGAGTGTCGGGGAAGTACGGATCCAGTGCGAACCCCATCAGGCCCGCCTCTCCCTGCGCCGCCACCTCGATGGCGCCTACTTGGCTCACCGTCCCCGTGGCTACGTCGGCGATCACGATCCGGCCTTCTCGCTCGCTTATGAGCAGCCGGCCGTCAGGCAGGAAGCGCATCTCCCAGGGGACCTCCAACCCATGGACAACCGTCGTTGCCCGATAGGGCCCCTCCGCGACGGTCGAAGGCGGAGACGCCACGGTAGTCGGCGAGTCCGTGCTCGTGGCCGGGGATAAGACCGTTCCCTGCCCATCCCCACAACCAGCGAGATGAAATGGCAGCACACACGCCACGACAACAACAGCCGCCCGGATCATCCACGTGCTCCTCCGTTCCACTTGGCCGCCTCCCCGTTGCTCCGCTTGCTCTCTTGTCCAGGTGTAGTACCCAGACGGACGCGCATCTTCACCCGATCGGGCAGTGCTCGGGTAATCGCTGCCTCGCTGCGACGTTCACCGGCAAGGGTGTCATGGGTACACCACAACGAGACCACCGGGAGGACTCAGGGGGCGACCATGAACGAGCACATGCCCGACCACGACGCCCACGACGGCCACGAAGGCCATCAGCACGCCGACCACGCGGCGTCCGCGGGCCACGACCGGCACGAGGGCCACACTCCCCAGATGTTCCGGGACAGGTTCTGGCTCTCTCTCGTCCTTACGATCCCAGTGGTGTTCTGGTCGGCCCACATCCAGGAGCTGCTCGGCTATCGGGCGCCGGAGTTCCCCGGCTCGACCTGGATCCCTGCCGGTATCGGCACCGTCGTCTTCCTCTACGGGGGCCCGGTCTTTCTCAAGGGGGCGTACCGCGAACTGAGGGCGCGCCTGCCGGGGATGATGACCCTGATCTCCCTCGCCATCTTGGTGGCTTTCATCTTCTCGTGGGTGGTGGAGCTGGAGCTGATCGACGCCGAGGCTCTGTGGTGGGAACTGGCGACCTTGGTGACCATCATGCTTCTGGGTCACTGGATCGAGATGCGCTCCATCGCGCAGGCCCAAGGAGCGCTCAACGAGCTCGCGAAGCTGCTGCCGGACACCGCGACCCGCGTCACCGACCAGGGCGAGGAGAGCGTGCCCGTCGGCGATCTGCAGGAGGGTGACATCGTGCTGATCCGTCCGGGGGAGAGCGTCCCGGTGGACGGGACCGTCCAGAAGGGGGCGAGCACCGTCAACGAGGCGATGCTCACGGGAGAGTCGAGGCCGGTCCAGAAGAACGAGGGCGACGAGGTCATCGCCGCCACCATTAACGGCGAGGGTTCGCTCTATGTCAGGGTCACCGGCACGGGGGACAAGACCAAGCTCTCCGGCATCATGCGGCTCGTGGCCGACGCACAGCAGTCGAAATCCAGGGCGCAGCACCTGGCCGACCGGGCCGCCCAGCTCCTGACCGGGGTAGCCATCGCAGCCGGGGTGATCACGCTGATCGTCTGGCAGTTCCTGGGAGCGGCGATCGACTTCTCGGTGGTGAGGGTGGTGACCGTGCTTGTCATCGCGTGCCCGCACGCGCTGGGCCTCGCCGTGCCCTTGGTAGTGGCCATCTCCACGACCCTGGGCGCGAGAAACGGCCTCCTGGTGCGTGACAGGCGGGGGTTGGAAGAGGCTAGAGGAGCGGACATCGTGGTCTTCGACAAGACGGGCACGCTCACTCTGGGTGAGTTCCGCGTGGTGGAGATGGCGGTGGCGGAAGGAGCCTCAGAGGAGGAGGCGCTCCGCATCGCAGCCGGGGTGGAGACGGAGTCCGAGCATCCCATCGCGCGGGGGATAGTGCGGACGGCCGAGGCTCGGGGGATCGAAGTGCCGGCTGCGGATGGCTTCCGAGCCGCGGCCGGCAAAGGGGTGGCCGCCTCGATCGAAGGCGTCGACTACCACGTGGGCGGACCGGCCCTTCTGGAGGCAGAGAAGGTAGAGGTATCGGGCGTGGTCCGCGAGGCGGCCGAGGCCGCGGCCGATCGGGGCCAGGCTGCCATCTACCTGGTGCGCGAGGGCAGGGCCTTGGCGGTCTTCGCAGTGGCCGACGCCATCCGCGAGGAGAGTCGCGAAGCGATCGACGCTCTGCACGACCGGGGGATCGAGGTGGCCATGCTCACGGGAGACGCCCAGGCGGTCGCGGATGCCGTTGCCGCCGAGTTGGGCATCGACACCGTGTTCGCCCAGGTGCTTCCAGAGGATAAGGCCTCGAAGGTGCGCGAACTGCAGGCACAGGGCAAGCGGGTGGCCATGGTGGGCGACGGGGTGAACGACGCCCCTGCTCTGGCGACGGCCGATATCGGGATAGCCATCGGCGCGGGCACCGACGTTGCGGTGGAAGCGGGCCACATCGTGCTGGTGAGGTCCGACCCGCGCGACATCCCCAAGATCGTCAACCTCTCGCGGGCCACCTACCGGAAGATGCTGCAGAACCTGTGGTGGGCGGCCGGCTACAACATCGTCGCCATACCCCTGGCCGCGGGCGTGCTGGCTGCATGGGACATCCTCCTGACCCCGGCCGTGGGGGCGGTGCTGATGTCGGCGAGCACCGTGGTGGTGGCCATCAACGCCCAGCTCCTCAGGCGGGCGCAGTTGTGACACTGTTTCAGGCATCATGTTCTCGAGCCAAAGGAGGCGACATGAGCGACTGCGACAAGCAAAGCGCGACCCAGAACGACGACACCACTCGCTGGGAATATCAAGTGATCCGGGTCAGCTTGGGCCCGGTGGCTTTTCAGAAGTACGGGCCGGATGACCTCGGCTTCCAAGCCACTCTGAACGAATGGGGCGAGGCCGGCTGGGAGGCGTTCCACGTCGAGGCGTTCGCCGACAACGAGGCCATGCTGCTGTTCCTCAAGCGCCGCGTTCCTGCCGCCTCCGCGGGCTAAGCGGAGGGAGTCTCCCCGACGCCCGCGTCGGGTGCACCGAAGCCTTCATCGACCCCGTTCAGTCCCGCCCCGGTCATGGCACCGTCGAGCCGCCGCACCGCGGGTATGATCCACGGCAGCACACCGGTCACCAGTACCGCCGCGCCCGAGATGACGAACCAGGGCGCGACCCCCGTCTTCTCGGCCAGCGGCCCCGCCAACAACAGGCCCGGCACCGACGCCAACAACGCCGACGTCGTGTAGAGCGACAACACCCGCCCGAGCTTGGCGGGGTCGATAAGTGTCTGGAACATGGCGGTGAGTGGAGCCCCGAACATGGGTACCGAGAGCCCCATGACAACGCAGAAGCCCACGAAAGCCCAGAAGGCCGACGACGGCAGCAGCCCTGAGACCCCTAGCATCACCCCCACCAAACAGATGCCGCCGCCGATCAACTTTGCGGCCGGGATCCTGCTCGAGAGGCCGCCGATCGCAAGCGAGCCCACTAACATGCCGGCCCCGAAGGCGACCTCCACGATGCTCGCCGAGACCGCGCCCCTGTCGAAGTGCGCCAGCGTCATGAGCGGGAACAATGCATTCAGCGGCATGTACAACAGGGTGACGACCGTGAGGATCACCGTCAACCAGAGTATCCCGCGGATTCGCACGAGTTCCCGCCACCCCTCCACGAATTCGGCCACGAAGTCGGCGATGAACCCACCCTGCGAGATCTCCCCGGCTTGACGCTCCGGGTTTGGGATGCGGACGAGAAGCAGCGATCCCACCGCCAGCAGCGCCCCGCCGATGTCGATGGCGATGACGGCCGTCATGGGCGCGACGCCCATCAGGAACGCTCCGAGCACCGGGCCCGCCATGGCCACACCCGAACCGAGAAAGTAGTTCCAGCCCGCGACCCGCATCAACTGGTCTGCGGGCACGTACATCGGCACGGCGGCCTGACTCGCCGGCGTGTGAAAGGCCGCACCCAGCGAGCGAAGGCCGATGATGGCGATCACGATCCCGACTGAGGCCCACCCGAAGACGAACATCACAATAAGCACCGCGCTCGTGAGCGCGATGAACAAATCGGCAAAGATCATCGTCCGGCGGCGGTCCCACCGGTCGACGAACGGACCTCCGAACGGCCCGAGTAGACCCTGCGGGAGGATGGCGGCTATCGACGCGTAGGCCAGAATGGCTGTGGAACCGGTCTCCACGGCGAGCCACCACACCAGCGCGAAATTGACCGCAGCGCTCCCTAAGAGCGAGAAGGCCTGTCCGGTGAAGATGATGGCGAAGGTGCGGCGCCAGGAATCTGAAGAGTGGCTCGAGTGTGGCTCTATGTCGCTGCTCCGGTTCTGCAAGACGGGATCCGCGCTATTCTACAAG
>DAIRFC010000070.1:0-12866 GCA_036795215.1 Actinomycetota bacterium
GGCAAGATCTTCGGCATCTTCTTCCCGATCATGGCCTTCGTCGCCATGGGCTTCGAGCACAGCGTAGCCAACATGTTCTTCATCCCCATGGGCATCATGGTCAGCGACAACGAGACCATCCTGAACGTCGCGGCCGCCGCCGCGGCCGGCCCCGAGGCCGCGCAGGCAGCTCTGGACGGCTTCAAGACCGCAGTCGCCGATCACCTCAACTGGGGGACGTTCTTCTACAAGAACATGATCCCCGTCACCATCGGCAACATCATCGGCGGTGGCATCTTCGTCGGAAGCGCGTACTGGTTCACCTACGTACGCAAGTCCAAGAAGGCCAAGGCCGAAGAGGCTGCCAAGGCCGCGTCGGAGAAGTAGCGGGCAGAACGCGCGCCTATCTGGAGCAACGTGCCTCCAGAAACACCGGCGCCCCGGGAAGAGCAGTGCTCTTCCCGGGGCGCCGTCTTTTTCTACTCAGTCGGCCTCAGCAGGCGGTCTCCCGCCGTCCGGCCGGGCTCACCGTTAGAAGACCTCTGGGTATCCTACATCCATGAACAGGCTCTCGAGCCGGGTCTTGTGGCCGATCTCCATCTTGGCCAGGTTGTCGAACACCTTCTTCCTGTCGGCGTCGGGCGCCGTGTTGGCCAAGGCCTCGTACCCGCGGGCGGCCTGCTCTTCCTTCTTCATGGCCAGAGCTATCGCGTCGGCCGGCGTCATGTCGATAGAGAGGTCGGGGAGCGGGGTGGCCTCGGCCACCTTGTAGTCAGGCCCCACGGGAAAGTCCCGCATCATGCATTCGTCGTTCAGGCAGCCGGTGAGGAAGACCTTGTGGCCCAACTCGTCGCCTGCCAGCTCGGAGAACGTCTGCCGGACCACCGGGTTGGTCGCGCGTTCCGCAACCTCGGTGTAGAACTCGTACGCCTGCTCTTCATCGCGGATCGCCGCCTCGAGGATGGCGACGATCTCTATGTTAGTTGCCACTGTCGTCTCCTTTGTTGCGAGGCTACGGCCTGGCCTGGCGGAGCACCTCGTGCTCCAAAGGCTCTCCGTCGCGGACCTTTTCCACGCTGATGGCGCAGACCTTGTACTCGGCCGTCTCGGTGACGGGATCGAACGCATCGATGGTAAGGACATTGGCGCAGGCCTCGGCGAAGTGGAAAGCCATCCAGCAAATGCCCGGATTGGAGCGCTCGTTAACCCATGCGCGGAGGGTCACCTCCCCACGCCGGCTCTTCGCCTTGACGTAATCGCCGCTGTTGATGCCCAACTTGCAGGCATCGTCGGGATGGATCTCGATGAGCTCTTCGGGGAACAGGTTCTCGAGCCCCACCGAGTTGCGAGTCTGCGTACCGCTGTGATAGTGCCAGAGCCGGCGTCCCGTGGAGAGTATCAAGGGATACTCGGCGTCGGGCATTTCGGCCGGCGGGATCCAGTCGGTCTTGGAGAACAGGCCCAGTCCGCGCGAGAAGTTCCCGTCTTTGTGCAGATAGCGCGTTCCCGGATGCTCGAGCGTGGGGCACGGCCACTGCAGGCCCATGTCGTCGATGCGCTGGTAGGTGATGCCTGCATAGCTCGTGGCGGTACGGCGCATATCTTCGAAGATGGCCTCCGAAGAAGTGAAGCCCAGGTCGTATCCCAGACGCTTGCCGAGCTCCTGCAGCACCCACCAGTTCGGCCGGGCGTTCCCGGACGCCTGGAGGGCGCCGCGGACGCGCTGCACGCGGCGCTCGGTGTTGGTGAAGGTCCCTTCTTCTTCACCCCAGGAGTAGTCGGGCAGGACCACGTGCGCCAACTCGGTGGTGATGTTGGGGAAGATGTCGCTGACGATGAACAACTCGAGGGCTTGCAGTTCCTTGATGGTATGCGCCATGTGCGGCTCGGTCTGCACCGAGTTGTCGCCGATGCAGTAGAGGATCTTGGTGCCGCCGTCGAGCGCCTTGTGGAGCATGGTGGGCATCTTGTAGCCCGGCTTGTCGGACAGGCCGGTGACGCCCCAGTCTTTCTCCATCTTCTCGACGGCCTTGGGGTCGGTGACCGACTGGTAGCAATGGAACACGTTGGGCAGCGCGCCCATGTCGCAGGCGCCCTGCACGTTGTTCTGGCCGCGGAGGGGGTTGAGACCGGCCGCGTGCTTGCCAAGATTGCCGAGAACCATCTGCAGGTTGGCGAGCGTCTTCACGTTGTCGGTACCGCAGATATGCTCGGTGATGCCCAGCGTGTAGCACACGCTGGCCGATTTGGCCGTGCCGAGCAGCCGGGCGATCTCCTTCATCTCGTCCACGGGCACACCGCAGATCTCGCTGGCCTTCTCGACCGGGTAGTCCTTCACCCACTCGCGGATCTCGTCCGGGTTCTCGGTATGCTCCTTGAGGAACTCCTCATCGGCCCAACCGTTCTTGAAGATCTCGTTGATGAGACCGTTGATGTAGGCGATGTCCGAGCCCGACTTGATCTGCACGTGCCGATCGGCCCACCGGCAGAGGTCGGTGCGCCGCGGATCGTTCACGATAAGGGTGGCGCCCTTCTTCTTGGCGCGTTTCACGAAGTAGGAGATGACCGGGTGAGCCTCGGTCATGTTAGAACCGATCACGAAGATGAGATCGGCATCTTCCAACTCCTTGATGGAGTTGGTCATCGCTCCGGAACCAAAGGCAGTCGCCAGACCGGCGACAGTGGGAGCGTGTCAGGTTCGTGCGCAGTGGTCGACGTTGTTTGTCTTGATCACCGCCCTGGTGAACTTGGAGATCGCGTAGTTGTTCTCGTTGGTGATACGACCCGAGCCGAACGCCGAGAAGACATCGGGACCGTCCTTGTCGACGATCTCCTTGATGCGCGTGGCCATGTAGTCGAGGCACTCATCCCAGGAGACCGGCTCCAGCTTGCCGTTTTTGCGGATCATCGGCTCGGTGAGCCGCTTGTCGCTCGACGGGAACTCGAATCCGTAGCGGCCCTTCACGCACAGCATGCCGTCGTTGGGCTCGATCTCGCGGCCGGTCACCCGCACGATGCGGTTGGCGTCGCGGTCGATGTGCAGCGTGACCTGGCAGCCGACGCCGCAGTAGGGGCAGGTGGTATTGACCTTCTCCAGGTCCTTGGCCCGGCCCTTGCCGATAGCCTTCTTGTCGATGAGCGCCCCCACCGGGCAAAGCTGGACGCACTCGCCGCACTGCACGCACGTCGACGAGCCCATAGCCCGGTCGATGTCGAAGATGATGTGCGACTCCATGCTGCGCTCGCCCATGCCCAGCACTTCGTTCACCACGGTGTTGTTGCAGCCCGCGATGCAGCGGCCGCAGAGGATGCACTTGCGACGGTCGACGGCGATCATCTCGCCGGACATGTCCACCTCGGCAGTGGGCCCCGACACCAAAAAGGCAGGGGCCTCTATGCCCAGGTCGTAGGCCGCGTCCTGCAGCTCACACGCGCCGTTCTGCTCGCACGACAGGCAGTTATGCTCGCCGTTGGAGAGCAGCAGGTTGACGATCATCCGCCGCGCCTCGCGGACCCGCTCGGTGTTTGTACGCACCACCTGGCCGTCCTGAGCGGCGGCGGTGCAGGCCGTGATGAGCGTGCGGCTACCCTCGACCTCCACAACGCACAAACGACAACGACCGGCCGGACCGGTCTTGCGGTGGTAGCAGAGAGAGGGGATCTTGACCCGGTTCTCCCGGGCCACCTCAAGCAGCGTCTGCCCTTCACTGAAGGGCACGGACTTGCCGTCTAAGGTGATGTGTCCAGCCAAGGGGGTGGCTCCTTTCACCATTTATCTCGGGCAGCCGGGTCACCGGCGTCAGTGCTCATGATAAAGCAAGACAGCGCCGAAACCAACGGCTTTGGGAGCCCTCAACCAAGCTATTTCACTGGCGGGCTGCGGTGCGGCTCCTGCACATGTCGAGACGACGCGATACGACCATGACGAGACCCCGCATGACTCCATACCCTATGCGGCATTCATCTTTGAACAGCCGCTGCATGCGTTCGCTCTCGAAGGCGATGAGTTCGGCTTCTTCGGCCACATCGACAGATGCGGTGGAGATACGGCGCTCCGCCAGTGACGACCACCCCACGCTCATTCCGGGACCCACCTCGTCGAGCACGATCTCTTGCCCACTGGCCGCGGTCATCTTGACCTGGAGCTTGCCCTTCTTTATGAGATAGAGGTAGTTGGCGGGTTCGCCCTCCGTGATGACCCTCGTGCCGACTTCGTAGGACCCTTCCTTGCCCAGCGGAGCGATTGCCTCCAGTTCGTCGTCCACGAGCTGCATGAAGATCCTGTAGTGCCGCAGATCCTTGCCTTGAAGCATTCTGGCCCCTTTCATAGCTGCCATCGAAGCAGGGCTTGTCAGGTTCATGGTAGACGAAGCGGGCATCGCCGGGCAATACCCGTGCGGAGCGGCCACAATGCTAACATTGGCGTAGCTCCGGCAAAGCGACATCTCGAGCGGTCGCAAGGAGGTTTCATAGGTGTCCAGCCAGACGGCGCCTGAACAGGCACTCATCCTGATCGTCGACGACGATTATGACTTTCTCGAGATCAATCGCATGATCCTCGAGAAGGCGGGCTACCGGGTGGTCACAGCGGCCGAGCCGAAGACCGCGCTCTTGCGGATGGAGGATGAGAAGCCCGATCTGGTGATCTCCGACCTCATGATGACCAGCCTCGATTCCGGCTTCTACTTCGCCCGGACCCTCAAGGAAGACCCACGTTACGAGAAGATACCGGTCATCATCGCCACTTCGGTGTCGAGCGCGCTCGGCCTCGATTTCAGGCCCCGCACCGACGAAGACCGGGAGAAGATGCACGTCGACGCCTATTTCGACAAGCCACTCGACGTGAACCGGCTGCTCCTCACGATAGCCGAACTCCTAGGCGGCGGTAGTGCACCTGCGCCCGCCCCTTGGGGGGCAATGACAGAGGCGGATGCACCTGTCGCCCCCGACGCGGATGCTCCGGATGCAGCCCTGGAGGACTGATGCCCACCTGGGACAACCCCCTCATCACCATAGTCACCGACAAGTGTCGGATGTGCTATGCCTGTGTTCGGGAGTGCCCGGCAAAGGCCATACAGGTGGTCGACGGACAGGCACGAGTCATGCAGCCTCGTTGCATCGGATGCGGCAACTGCCTTCGCGTTTGTAGCCAGAACGCCAAACAGGTCCGCGACGACACAGAGCGCGCCTTTGGATTGCTCGAATCGGAAGCGCACGTGGCGGCCATGGTCGCCCCCAGCTTCCCGGCGGAGTTCACCGACATCCCCCCGGGCAAGTTGGTGGCGATGATCAGAGCCCTGGGTTTCGATTCGGTGCACGAGGTGGCTCTTGGTGCTGATCTCGTAGGACGTGAGTATCGGCGCCTGGTAGAGGAACATCCTGAGAACCGCTATATCACCACTCCGTGTCCCGCCGTGGTCTCGTACGTCCGCAAGTACCACCCACGTCTGATGCCCTACTTGGCGCCGGTCGTCTCGCCCATGGTGGCCATGGCCCGTGTGCTGCGCCATGACCTGGGCCCCGATATCAAAACGGTCTTCATGGGCCCATGCGTGGCCAAGAAGCGCGCCTCCATCGACACCACGCACGTCGAGGTCGAAGCGGTGCTGACCTTCTCGGAGTTGCGCGACATGTTCAAGAGACGGGGCATCAAGCCGGATGCTTTCCCCGGCGACGACGACTTCGACCCTCCTTACGCCGGCGTGGGCATGGTCTTTCCCATCGCGGGCGGTCTCTTGCAGACTGCCGAGATGAGCGAAGACCTGCTCAGTGGCGAGATCGTGGTCGCGGAAGGCCGCGGGGAGTTCGTCGAGACCATAAGCGAGTTCGACGTCGCCCACGCCGACACCAGGCTCCTGGACATACTCGCGTGCCAGGGATGCTACGCCGGTGCGGGCATGACCACCAAGGAGACCATGCTCCAGCGGCGTACCCGCATCAGTAACTACGCGAAGAACCGCTTGGCCTCCTATTCGGAAGAACAGATGGCCGAGGTCCGCGCCGCAGAAGACCGGTACAAGGATCTCGACCTTTCACGCACCTACAGATCCGATGAGCAGACGCTCGGATACGCCGCCAGCTCCGAAGAACTCGAGGAGATCCTCCACCGTATGGGCAAGTACAGGCCCGAGGATATGCTCGATTGCGGCGCCTGCGGATACGATACCTGTCTCGACCATGCGCGCGCGGTCTATTCGGGATTGGCCGATTCGGAGATGTGCCTCCCGCACACCATCGAGCAGTTGCGCTCCGCGTACGAGGAGTTGGAGGTCTCCCACCGTTCGCTCGAAGACGCGAAAGAGGCCCTGGAGCGCTCCGGCCGGCTGGCCAGCATGGGCCAACTCGCCGCCGGCATCGCCCATGAGGTCAACAACCCTTTGGGCACGCTGCTACTGCACGCCGATCTCCTTCTCGAGGAGTGCGAGGAGGAGGAGTTGCGGGCCGACCTCGAGACCATCGTCGACCAGGGGAACCGCTGCAAGCGCATCATCTCCGGCCTGCTCAACTTCGCCCGCCAGAGCAGAGTGCTCCGCCAGCCCACCGATGTGGCCGAGCTGGTGGAAAAGACCATTCGCACGGCCCCGGTCGTCGAGAACGTCTGTGTGAAGGTGGACAACCGGCTCTCCGACCCGATAGCCGACATCGACCCCGACCAGATGATCCAGGTCCTCACCAACCTCTACACCAACGCCCAACAGGCCATGCCCGAGGGGGGCGATCTCACCATCACTCTGCGTGACGACCCCGACACCATCTTTATCGAGGTCACCGACACCGGAGTGGGCATCCCCGCGGAGAACATGCCCAAGCTGTTCGATCCGTTCTTCACGACCAAGCAGGTCGGCATGGGCACGGGACTTGGGTTGGCAGTCAGCCACGGCATCGTCAAGATGCACAAGGGACAGATCTCCGCCCGATCCAACACCGACAGATACGAGGGTCCTACGGGGACCACGTTCACGGTCACCCTGCCCCGTCATGAGTAGAGGGAGCCGGTAGGTGCCGCATCGCAAACAGGTGTTGAGAGTGGTCATGGTGGACGACGAGGTGCCGCTCAGCCTCGCCGTACGCCGCATACTCATGAAGTATCAGGTCCACGTGGCCGATGTGGGAGTAGACGTCACCTTCGTGGCGACTCACTTCGCCAACGGGGAGGCATTCCTGGAGAGCTTGGAGCAGGGTGCAGAGTATGATCTGCTCCTCTTGGACCTCAAGCTCCCCGGCATGAGCGGCATGGACATCCTTGCGGAGCTGGGCAAGCAGGAACAGTCGATCGTCACGATCATGATCACCGCCTATGCGACCTTCGATACGGCGGTCCAGGCCACCAAACTGGGTGCGTTCGATTTCATCGCCAAGCCTTTCTCACCCGAGGAGTTCCGCTATGCCATCACCAAGGCTACCGAGCAACTGATCGTCAGCAGGGAAGCCCGCAGACTGGCGGAGGAACAACGCCAGGTGCGGTTCAACTTCATCTCTGTGCTTTCCCACGAGCTCAAGGCTCCTCTCAACGCGATCGAGGGGTACCTCAAGATCCTGCACGATGACGAGCCTCCCGAGCGCCGGCAGATGATCGACCGGAGCCTCTTGCGCCTCGATGGCATGCGTAAGCTCATCTTCGACCTACTCGACCTCACCCGCATCGAGTCCGGCCAGAAGGCGCGGCAATTCACTACCGTGGATGTGCGTGCAGTCGCCCAGCGGACCATCGACCTGTTCGCCAACGAGGCGGCCGAACGCAAGATCGGCATCACCCTGCGGGCACCCGAACCGGTGGAGATTCTGGCCGACCCGAGCGAGCTGGAGATAGTGCTCAACAACCTGGTCTCCAACGCGGTCAAATACAACCGCGACGCGGGCAGCGTCACCGTCGCTCTGGAACGCAAAGACGACATCGTGAAGATCCAGGTCTCCGACACCGGCATCGGTCTGACACCCGAGGAAAGCGCCAAGCTCTTCAGCGAGTTTGTCCGCATAAAGAACGAGGATACATACAAGATCCTGGGGAGCGGACTCGGCCTATCCACCGTCAAAAAACTCGCCCAACTCTATGGTGGAGAGGCCACCGTCAAGAGCGAGAAGGGGGTCGGCAGCATCTTCACGGTCACGCTGCAAGACGCAACACCCGATGGTCCGGCCGACTCCGGAGTCCCGGCCACTACCCTCACGGTGGCTACAGCGCCGGCCACCGCGAATGCCGAGTGACCCATACTCTATCTCCGAAGCCTCAGACGAGATACTATCTACGCTATCCGGCAGGACCGTGCGCAATAAGACGGCGCGTGTAGCTACCGGAGACATGACGAGCGAGTGGTGAGGGAGGGCGTTCGTGTACAAGATCCTGATAGTGGACGACGACCCGGATATGGTCGAGGTGACCCGGATCGTCCTGGAAGGCGAGGGATATGCTGTAGACAGCGCCCCGAACCTGGAGGAAGGCCTGGTCAGGCTCAAAGAGGGTCAACCCGACTTGTTGATCCTCGACGTGATGATGGAAGAACCAGATGACGGCCTGCGCTTCGCCCGCAGGGCTCGTATCGAGGGGCACACTCTGCCCATCCTGATGCTCACGAGTGTCAACCAAGCTCTTGGTCTGCAGATCGGGCCCGATGAGGAAATAGTGCCGGTGGATGAGTTCGTCGAGAAACCCGTCGACCCCGATTGCCTCATCCGGAAGGTCAGATGGCTGCTCGAAGAGCGGGGAGAGGCGCTATGGTAGCTGCCGAATTGGTGAGACTTCGCGAGGAAGTGGTAGTCATCGCCGAGCAGAACGGCTTCAGCCGCTCTGCGCTCATTCCCATCCTGAGAGACCTCAAGGCCAAGTATCAGGGCATCGACAGCGACGCCGTGCAAGTCGTCGCCGACGTGCTCGGCCTCTCCCCCGCGAGCGTCCATGCCGTATCCACGTTCTACGCCTTCATACGGCCACAGAAGCAGGGCCGGTATTCGTTCCGGCTGTGCCGGACCTACTCGTGCGACCTGGCCAGCAAGGCGGAGGTGGCTCGGCAGCTGGAACAGGAACTGGGCATCGCCTTCGGAGAGACTTCGGCCGACGGCGCCTTCACTTTGGAGTGGGCCAACTGCATGGGCATGTGCGACCAGGGCCCAGCCATGCTGGTGAACGAGGAGATCCACACGAGGCTCACGCCCGAGAAGATCGGCAAGATCGTGAGTATCTACCGGCAGCGGTTGGCGGACGAGACTGCCGGCGGCAAGGCGCCCCACAACGGCGAGGCCGTCGACGCCGACTTCGCCAACGCGGCCAACGACCTCACCTTCTCTACCATCCCGGCCGGCGAGGGTCTGGCCAAGGCGCTCAAGATGCGACGTTACGAGATCATCGACATGGTCCGCGATTCGAGGCTAAAGGGGCGCGGGGGCGCCGGCTTCCCAACGGGCATGAAGTGGAACTTCGCCGCCGCCGAGCAGCGCACCCCCAAGTACATCATCTGTAACGCCGACGAGGGCGAACCGGGCACGTTCAAAGACCGCCTCATCTTGAGCCAGTTCGCCGACCTCGTGATGGAGGGCATGACCATCGGCGCCCGCGCTATCAACTCTCCGGTGGGACTCATCTATCTGCGAGCCGAGTATGCTTACCTGCGGGCCCACCTCGAAGACGTCATCAGGCGACGTACCGATGCGGGGCTCCTCGGCCGCAACATAGGTGGCATCGAGGGTTTTGACTTCGACATCCTGGTGGTCATGGGCGCCGGCGCTTATGTCTGCGGCGAGGAGACCGCACTCATCGAGTCCCTCGAAGGCTCGCGCGGCGAGCCCAGGAACCGGCCGCCCTTCCCGGTGGTCTCGGGGTTCCTCAACAAGCCCTCGGTGGTCAACAACGTCGAGACTCTCGCCTGGGTGCCCTGCATACTCACCAAGGGCGTCGACTGGTTCATAAGCGTGGGCACCGAGAACTCCGCCGGCCACAAGCTGTTCAGCGTGTCCGGAGACTGCACGAAGCCGGGTGTCTACGAGTTCCCCTTCGGGATCACCGTCGCCGAGTTGCTCCGCGAGGTCGGCGGCGAGGACGCCAAGGCCGTGCAGATTGGCGGCGCGTCCGGACGATGTGTCCCCAAGAAGGATTTCGAACGCCGTCTGGCCTTCGAGGACATCCCCACCGGAGGCTCCATCATCGTCATCGGCCCCGGCCGCGACATGCTCGACTTGGCCCATAACGTCATGGACTTCTTTGTTGACGAGTCGTGCGGTAACTGCGCGCCGTGCCGCCTGGGCAACAACAGGCTCCTCAAGGCCGTGGAGGTTCTCCGAAAGGGCAGGTACGCCCCGGAGTATCTTGACGAGCTGCACGCTGTCGCCGACACCATGCAGGCCACCGCGAAGTGTGGCCTGGGCCAAGCCAGCTCGGTGGCCTTCATGTCCATCCTGGACAACTTCCAGGACGAACTCCCTAAGAAGTAACCCCCGCGGGCGAAAGGGATCGTCACGATCCCTTTCGCCCGCCGCGGATCCCCGCCGAGCCACTCAGCGCGACTCAGTCGGTGGTGCCTGCCGGGTCGATAGCGGTAGGCGTCGTGGCGTCCGTTGCCCCGGGTACAGCGGTGGTAGTGGTGGAGGGAGAGGCGCCCACCTGCACGACCCTCGAGATCATCTTGAAATCGCTCACGAAGACCTCCGGTCCGTTGTGCAACACGGTGCCGTCAGGCATGGTGACCTTGCGGGTGACCTTGCACGACCTTGCATCCTGGCCTGCCCTCTCGATATAGGTCACACCGGGCTTGAGCGCCGAGACGGCATATCTTTCCACGCGGCTCTTCTCACCAAATGTCCACCCGCTCCACGACCACTCCACCTCTCTGCCGTCATCCGTTCCATAGATGTTGAAGACGGTGGTGATGCCATTCGACCAGCCGTGCACCCAGATGTAATGATCGGTGTCGTTCTTGAACCTCAGATTCTTGCCGCCATCGGTGACCGTGGCATCACGGCCCGGGGGATAGTGATCTATGTAGAGCGAGTGGTTGTGACGCTCAATGATCTCCAAACCGGCCTCGAACACAGCGTTGAACACGGTCGTCGAGACCTGGCAGATCCCACCCCCCAGGACGTCCTCGAGGTTACCTTTGCCGATGATGCCCGGCGCCAGTGCGAACCCGCGCTCCTCGGTGCGTGGACCGATCTGTTTGTCGAAGTTGTAGACCTCCCCCGGCGCAAGGATCTTGTCTGCGTACTGGGTGGTCATCCGCACGTTCTGTTGGCGCTCGGGCGGACAATCGTAAACCGTCGTGTAACCCGCCAGCTTGGTGTGGATGCCCATGGCCTCGGCCTTCTTTGCCGTGAGCTCGGGCTCGACCTCGACCACCACCACCTTGGCTATACGCTCCCCGGACTTCATCGCGGCAGCGGTCAGAGCTTCAAGGGTGGCCTCTCTGTCGAGAGCCCGCCCCATCTTCCCGGGCTCGGCCCAGGCGATCTGCCCATTGCTCTTGAACGTTGCGTTCACCGGCTGTTTGAACACGCCACGGGCGATATCGTCCAACAGAGGGGCCATCTTCGACGACGAGAACACCGGCGCCAGCACTGATACACCGCCGTCGGGCTTCGACTCTACGTCAAGATAAGCGGCTATGTCGTCGGGCTCCAAGACCCACGAACGCTCCCCAAGGGTGAGCTTGATGGGACCGCTGACCATGGTCTCGGCATCCTTCACCAATTCCTCGTTGCCGAACCCCAGAGCCGGAGGCTCCTCGATGACCATGGGGATGCCCGTATCCACGGTACTGGGCGAGAGCAGGAAATCAGCCAACCGCTCACGCAGGACATCGCGATCGACCACACTGCCCTTCCGCCCCGCCACCACCGTCACCTTACCGTCGTCGACAGCCAGCCCGACGGGCACGGCAGGGATGTCGAAGGTCTTGGCTATCTCGGCCACCAGTGCGTCCATCTTGTAGTCGTTCACAAGCCCTTTGAGAGGGATGTCAACGTCCCTGAACCACAACTTGAACCGCCGGCCCAGATCTGTGACGAAGTTGCTCTCGCGGGTCACAGCCATGGCGGCCTGGACGGCGCTGCCGACATCGGGCCTCACCCCCGTTCTGCCAAGCATGAACTCGAAAGAGCGGCCCGCCGCCCCCACAAGCGCCACCGACGACGACTGCGCCCGGTCGACGTAGGAGGTCAGGGCGAGGGTCGCTTCGTCCTCGGTAAGCCCGCCAAGGTCCACTCCCGCGACTCTCACCCCGGCATGGATCTTGTCGTGGTACAGGGCCGTGTCGATGACAACGGCCAGACCGAAGGCGACCACCAGCGCCGCGATCGCCAGCGCCACCCAACGTCTCAACCGGGCACGCCGGCGAGTTCTCGTCGCCGGATCACCCCCCATGTACGGCCTTTCGCGTCCCAACTCCTCCGGACCCCCGGCCTATACGATCAGATCGCCGGACAGCACGGTGACGGCGCGACCGGCAGCAAACACACGCCCGCCGGGTTCCCGGCGAACGGACCCTCGGTGAACGCATCAACATGAGAGAACCTGACGGCCAACACCCGCTCCTCAGGTCGTAAGTCTTCGTACGCGCACATGATACAGGGCAGGTCCACCCCGCGTTCCCGCCCCACCTCGCCGCTGCAGCCGCGCACGGATGTACTAGACTGGTCGCACAGGGCGCGTTCACACAGAGAAAGATGACCATGACGGACCATCCACCGCCCGAACTGCCGGAAGGCTGGTCATATGACCCAACACCCGCGTCTGGGTCCGATGACGACAGCAAACGACCGAGTCCAAAGAAGAAGAGGACCTGGATCGCGGCAACCATCGCTCTGGCGGCGAGCGCCGTCGCCTGCGTCCTCGTGTTCGTGGTCTTTCACGACGCCATCTTCGATGGCGCCGGCGGCGTCAATCCCGCAAGCACCGCAACGCC
>DAIRFC010000005.1:0-5277 GCA_036795215.1 Actinomycetota bacterium
CGCGGCTTGATGGGTCCGGCCAGGGTCTCCACGACGAACTCCGTGTCGGTCACCGTCCCTTGCTCCGCCAGGTAGCGCGCGAATTGCCGTATGCCGTTGCCGCACATCTCGGGCTCGCTGGCATCGGGGTTGAAGACCCTCATGCGGGCCACCGCCCCGGGGACAGCCCCGCTCGGCGCCGCGTGCAGAAGGATGCCGTCCGACCCCACGCCCAGGTGGCGGTCGCACAGCAGGCCGATGATCTCGGGGGTCAGGGCCGACGGGAGGGCCGACTCCTCGATGATGAGGTAGTCGTTACCCAGTCCTTGCCACTTGGCCAATCTCATGTGATGCGCGACCCCCGGGTTTCTCAAGAAACGAGATCCGCGACCTGCTCTGCCACCCCGCGCGGATCCCTGCCCTGGACATCAATGATAACAGCGTCCCTCAGCTTCCGTAGCCAGGTGAGCTGCCTGCGCGCGTAGCGCCGCGTGGCCGCGGCCACGAGCGCGACCGTCTCGTCGAGACTGCGCTCGCCGTCAAGATGGGCGCAGATCTCCGGGTACCCGATGGCGCTCCGGATCCCGGGCCCACCGGGCGCGCCGGCAGTCGATCCCACCTCCTCCCTGAACCGCCGCACTTCCTCAACCGCCCCGCCCGCCACGATGGCGGACGCCCGGGCGTCGATGCGCCGGTACAGCTCAGCCCGCTCCATCACCAGTCCCACCACCGTGGTGGGATGGTCGTACTCGGGGGCCCACAGATCGTCACGGCCCGACCACGCCCGTCCCGTGAGCAACACCGTTTCGAGAGCCCGGACCACCCGCCGCACGTTGCGGGGGTCGATACGCAGCGCCGCATCGGGATCGCGAGCCGCCAACTCCGCGTGGAGCGCGCCCGGGCCTTCGGCCGCGGCGCGCGCCTCGAGCTCCGCGCGCAGACTCGGGTCGGCCTCCACCGGAGCCGCCAGAGGAGCCAGAGCCGCCCGCATGTAGAGCCCCGTTCCCCCCACGAGCAGCGCACGGCCGGCACGAGCGAGGTCTTCCGTGATGGGCGGCCGCGCCAGCCCCGCGTACTGCACAGCCGAGAACGACTCATCCGGCGGCACGAACCCAACCAGCTCGTGCCGCACCACCGCCAGCTCGGCGGCCGAGGGCTGATTGGTAAGCACGGGGAAACCGCTGTAGACCTGCATGGAATCGCACGAGATCACCCGTATGTCGAACAAGCGGGCCAGCTCCAGCGCCACCGCCGTCTTGCCGACCCCAGTGGGCCCCAGCAGCCCGACGACCCGGCACCCGGCCCCAGAGCATTCACCCCCGTGGTCGGCCGCCGCGCCGCGATTCACGGCACCTGCCTGCCGCGGAAGCTGGTGGACGTGGCCTCCACCAACTCCACCGTCACCAGATCGCCCGGAGCCGCGCCCGACTCGAAGTTCACCGGCTTGTAGCCCCTGGTGCGCCCCATCACGTCTATGGTCCCGTGGCGGCTCACCCGTTCCACCAAGACCTCAGCGGTCTGTCCTACCAGCGCCTCGTTGCGCTCGCGGCCCATCCGCTGCACCAGGTCCACCAGCTTCTCCATGCGTTCCTGAGCGACCCGCGGTTCCAGGCGCCCCGGGAGCCGCGCGGCGGCCGTCTGCCGCCGCGGCGAGTAGATGAAGGTGAAGGCGCCGTCGAACCGGCACTCCTCTACCAGGGAGAGGGTGTCGGCGAAGTCGCTCTCGGTCTCCCCTGGGAATCCCACGATGAGGTCGGTGGTGAGCGAGACATCAGGGACGGCCCCGCGGAGCCGCCTGACGACATCCAGATAGCGTTGTCGGTCGTAACCGCGCCGCATGGCGCGCAGGATGTCGTCACTCCCCGACTGCACGGGCAGATGCAGGTGCTCACACAGTTGGTTGGGGCGCCCCATCAGCTGGATGAGCTCTTCGGAGACATCCTTGGGGTGCGAAGTCATGAAGCGGATGCGGTCCAGGCCCGTGATCTCGCAGGCCTTCTGCAGAAGACCGGCGAACGTCTCGCCGCCCTCGAAGCCCGGCTCCGTGCCGTACGAGTTCACATTCTGGCCCAGAAACATGATCTCGCGCACCCCCGACTCGACCAGATGCTCGCACTCGGTCAAGATCTCCCCAGGAGGGCGTGAGGCTTCCGGGCCCCGCACGTACGGCACGATGCAGTAGGAGCAGAAGTTGCTGCAGCCGGCGTTTATCTGCACCAGGGCACACGGACCGGCCTGCCGGGCCCGGGGCAGCCCGGCGCTCCACTCACTCGTCTCCTCCTGGAACGCGCCGACAGGCGCCCCCTCCTCCTGCCGCCGCTGGAGCAGCGCGGGCAGCTCGTGTAGGCTCTGCGGCCCCACCATGACGTCCACGAAGGGGAAGTCGTCTAGAAGTCCCTCCCGCCGGCTCTGCGCCAGGCATCCCGCTACAACAACCAGGCGGGCGGGCTCCTGCTTCTTGAGCCGCGCCGCCGTCCCCAGGTGGCCGGCCAGACGAGAATCGGCCTTCTCCCTGATGGAGCACGTGTTGTAGACGAGCAGCGAGGCCTCCTCGGGAGACTCGCACCTGGTCAGGCCCGACTCCTCCAGAAGCCCCGCTATGCGCTCCGAATCGTGGTCGTTCATCTGGCAGCCGAACGAACGCAGGTAATAGGTCCCCACCTGCATACCGCCTGCCCGCCTCTTTCTACTTGGCGTACTCGACCACACGGCTCTCCCGGATCACCGTGACCCGGATGGTCCCGGGATAGTCGAGCTCCTGCTCGATCTCCTTCGCGATCTCCCTGCAGAGCAGGGCCGCGGAATCGTCGTCGATCTCTTCCGGCTTCACCAGGACCCTGATCTCACGACCGGCCTGGATGGCATACGACTTCTCCACACCTGACTTGCTCTCGGCGATCCTCTCCAGCGACTCGAGCCTCTTGACATAGGTCTCGAGAGTCTCCCGCCGCGCTCCCGGACGGGCGCCGCTGACCGCGTCGGCCGCCGCTACAAGCACCGCCTCGACAGTCGTCGGTTCGATCTCGTTGTGGTGAGCCTCGATGATATGGGCCACTGCGTCTGATTCGCCATACCGGCGCGCCAGATTGCCGCCGATGGCCGCGTGAGACCCCTCCACCTCGTGGTCGACAGCCTTGCCGATGTCGTGCAGAAGCCCGGCCCGCTTCGCCAGCTTGGCGTTGACTCCCAGCTCGGCCGCCATCAACCCGGCCAGATGGGCCACCTCGAGAGAGTGGATCAGGACGTTCTGACCGTAGCTGGTCCGGAACTTGAGGCGTCCCAGGAGCCGTAGCAGCTCGGGGGCCACGCCGTGCACGTTCCCATCGAGGATGGCCTGCTCCCCAGCATCGTGGATCGTTTTCTCGACTTCCTCTCGCGCCTTGGAGTACATCTCCTCGATCTTCGCCGGGTGTATGCGTCCGTCGGCCACCAGTTTCGACAGAGTGAGCCTGGCGATCTCACGCCTCACCGTGTCGAACCCGGAGAGGACCACCGCTTCGGGAGTGTCGTCGATGATGAAGTCGATGCCGGTGAGGTTCTCCAGCGTGCGCACGTTGCGGCCCTCACGCCCGATGATGCGGCCCTTCATGTCGTCCGACGGGAGAGGCACTACAGACACGGTCGTGTCGGCCACGTGGCTGGCCGCGGTCCTCTGGATGCAGATGGAGAGGATGTCTTTGGCCCGCCGGTCGCCCTCGTAGCGCGCCTCCTCCTCGATGGTGCGTATCAGCTTGGCCATGTCGTGCCGGACCTCATCTTCCGTCCGCTTGAGCAAGGCCGCCGCAGCCTGGTCTTTCGTCATGCAGGAGATCGCTTCGAGCTGCTTCTCCTGCTCCGCCTTGGACGTCTCGGCCTCCTCGATGACCTTGCGGTAGTGCGCCTCCCTATCGGTCACCGACTGCTCGCGCTTGGCCAGGTCTTTCTGTAACTCGTCGAGCGCCTCTTCTCTGTTGAGGAGGCGATTTTCCAGTTGAGTGAGTTCCTGACGGCGCTCCTTGACCTCGGCCTCCGTCTGGGTACGCAACTGATGCATCTCGTCTTTGAGCTCCACCCGGGCTTCCCGTTGGATGGACTCGGCCTGCCGTTTTGCGTCCTCTACGATCTTCTCGGCCGCCGTCTCCGCAGAGAATATCTTCGCTTCCCCCAGATGTTTGCGGGCAAAAAAGCCGGCGACCGCAGCGATGACGGCTACCACCAGCACGATCACGATCCAAACCACTGTCATCATGTTTCCACCACTCCATTCGCGAGCGTCACCGCCGCCTGGTTGGGTCAACGTTTCTAGCCGGCCTCTTCAGCTACAAGAAAAAAGCCGAGCATACGCTCGGCCGATGACTGCCTATTCGTACCTTGCCCTAAGTCGGGACAGACCGTACCACGGGAAAACTGCCGTCCACGGGCCAGTCCCCCCGCATGGGTATTACCCCCACAATCTAAGCACCCGGCACCCGCATCCCTATGCCAAACAACGTACCGGGCCGAAGAATCAAATCGCTATAAGCAAGGTCGCGCAAAACCGTCGTCGACCGATTTTCACACACAGTGGAGTTTACAGGCGTTTCAACAGGGGTGTCAAGAAGATGTAGACCCGCCGTCACCACCCGCTTTCTCCCCCAATAGCCGGGTGATCGCGTGGATGGTGTCCCAGTCGTACCCCCGCCTACTCAGATAACCTGCCAGCCGCCGTGTAGCACCCTTGGGATCCTCGGCAAACTGCTTCTCAAAGCGCCGGCGCGCCAACGCTAACACCGTCTCAAATCCCTCCATGGAGTCCTGGGCCGCAACGTCTGCCTTGTCGAGCGCTGCATCTATCAGAGCGCGGTCGACGCCCTTCAAAGCAAGCTCGGCCGCGATGCGCCGGCGCCCCCATCCCGACCTGAGCTTGACCGACACATACGCCGCCGCAAAGCGGGCATCGTTCAGATAGTCGAGCCCCCTCAACCAGGCCACCGTCTCGGAGACGACCTGGGCGTCGAACCCGGCCACTCTCAACCGATCGGCTACTTCGTGCGACGAACGGTCGCGCAACGCCAACCACCTGAGCGCGCGGTCGCGCGCCCGGTGGGGTGCGTCGAGTTCGAGCAGCCGTCGCTGCTCATCGGCCGTCAGACGGTCGCCCACCCGCAGGCCGGCGCCGTCGGCGATGACGCAGGCCAGGTCGAACGCACGAGAACCATCGAGATACACCGACACCCTATCGGTGCGCCCTCTCTTCACCGGCAATGCCGTGATGACCCCCTCACCAAGAGGGCTTCCCGCGGCTTCCCTTGCCGTACGGAAGGCCACGACCGGCTACTC
>DAIRFC010000005.1:5377-22299 GCA_036795215.1 Actinomycetota bacterium
CTCCGCCCTCGGTGTTCCACTCAGGATTCACAGCCTGGATGACCTCCCGGCGCAACCGGACCACCAACTCGGGGTTGTCGCGCAAGAACTGGCGGACGTTCTCGCGTCCCTGGCCAAGCCGCTGATCGCCATATGAGAACCACGAGCCACTCTTCTGCACCAACTTGTGTTCCACTGCAAGGTCGAGCACATCGCCCTCGGTGGAGATGCCCTGCCCGTACATGATGTCGAACTCAGCCTCTTTGAACGGCGGCGCGACCTTGTTCTTCACCACCCGCACTCGCACCCGGTTCCCGACCGCCTCGGTGCCGTCTTTCAGGGTCTCGATGCGACGGATGTCCAGTCGCACCGAAGCGTAGAACTTGAGCGCGCGGCCACCCGGCGTTACCTCGGGGTTGCCGAACATGACCCCCACCTTCTCACGCAGCTGGTTGATGAAGATGGCGCTGGTCTGCGTCTTGTTGATGGTGCCGGCCAACTTGCGCAGCGCCTGGCTCATGAGACGAGCCTGAAGTCCCACATGAGCGTCGCCCATCTCACCCTCGAGTTCCGCTCGAGGGGTCAGCGCCGCCACCGAGTCGATGACCACTATATCCAAGGCGCCGCTGCGGATGAGCAACTCGGTTATCTCCAAGGCCTGCTCGCCGTTATCGGGCTGCGACACCAGCAACTCGTCGATATTGACACCGATCTTTCGCGCGTACACGGAGTCCATAGCATGCTCCGCGTCGATGAACGCCGCCTTGCCGCCCGCCTTCTGGGCCTCGGCGATCATGTGCAGCGCAAGCGTCGTCTTACCGCTGGACTCCGGTCCGAACACCTCAGCCACCCGGCCGCGCGGGACCCCGCCCACCCCCAGGGCCAGATCGAGCGCCAACGAGCCTGTGGAGATGGCAGGCACCCGTAAGACCGCCGACTCGTCACCAAGCCGCATGATCGAGCCTTTGCCATACTGCCTCTCGATTTGAAGCACAGCCATTTCCAGGGCTTTGTCTTTTTCCACCACTCCTCCTCAGCTCTCTAGGCCTCGACTTCGTTGACAAGATCCTTCCTCGCGAGCACCGTGTAGACGGCACCGCGGGGTGTGAGTTCACTCCTGTACAAGCACACCGACTCTATCGCATACCGCGCCCGCCCGCTCTCGGACCTTGGTTGTACCATGCCCGGATTTCTCAGTCTCGCGATGGTAAGGTGCGGTCGGAACGGCCGCTTCTCCCTCTGCGTGACCCCGGCTCTTTCCAGGCCGCTCATGACCCACTCATACAGCCGTTTGAACGAGCCCTCGCCGTCGCTCAGTTCGAGGGCCACCACGCGGGTCTTTCTGGGCGAGGGCAAGAGAAGGAACCGCTCGAACACCCCCTCGCCGCCCATGCCGGCAGGCACCGATTCGATGACCGCCCTGGCGGCCTCGGCCTTGGCAGCGTCGACCTCGCCGATGAAGGCCAGCGTGACATGGAACTGCTGAGGTCCCATCAGCCGCAGTCCGGGCGCCGGCGGCAGCAGATCTTGGGCTTCGCGCACGAAGCCCGCCAGAGCCTCAGGCAGAGGCACCGCGACGAACAACCTCTGTTGTGCGCCTCGTGCCTCGTCCATATCTGCTACTCCCCTTTCGACTCCACCGGGACCCTCTTTCCATCGGCCCCCGTCTTGCCCTGCAGGCTCTGCCACGCCTTCACAAAGTAGTCGATGCCGCTCACCACCGTGATGACAAGCATGATGATCACGAAGTACCACGTCACATGATGCCCGCCCAAGGTCCACTCCCACTTGAACAGGCGCGGCGTGATGATGAGGGCGGCAAGCGTGAACATCTGGACGAACGTCTTGACCTTGCCCCACTTACTCGCCGCGATAACCACGTTCTCCACCGCGGCCACCATGCGCAGACCCGATACCGCCAACTCACGTGCGATTATCACCATAGCAATCCAGGCGGACAGATGACCGCGACCATCGGTCTGTCCCAACTCGACCAGGCACACCAGCGCCGCTATCACCAGCAACTTATCGGCCAGGGGATCGAGGAAAGCCCCCATCACAGTGGTCTGATGCCACCTGCGGGCCAAGAACCCATCTACGAAGTCGCTGACCGACGCCGTTACGAACACCACAAGGGCCACGATGTCGCCACCCGGGATCTCCGCCAGGGCGAAGACCATGAACAACGGGATCATGACGATTCTGAAGATACTGATGGAGTTGGGCAGATTAGGGCGCATCACACACTCCCACCAAGTCGTGTCCCACCGCGGCGGTCACCGTCACTCTCACTATGTCACCTATCGCCGTCCCTTGGGGGATCGCGCCTTCGACATACGTGATGCCGTCCACCTCGGGAGCCTGCCCGGCGGTGCGGCCGACCGCGGCCACACCATCGCCCATCTCCGCCGGATCGAGAGCATCGACCATCACGTCGATCACCGAGCCCACCAGGCCCAGGCGTTTCTCTTCTGCACAGGTCTCCAGCGACTCGTTGAGACGATTGAGGCGACCAATGGCCACCGACCGCCGCACCCTCGGTCTCAGGCCCTCGGCGACCGTGCCTTCCTCAGGACTGTATACGAACCCTCCCGCGTAATCAAACCCCGCTTCTTGAACAAAGCCGAGAAGATGGTCGAAATGCGCGGCCTTCTCCCCCGGGAACCCCACGATGAAAGAAGATCGTAGGGTCACATCGGGCATCAAACGGCGCGCTCTCTCGAGAAGCTCAAGGTACGTGTCTCCGTCTCCCCAGCGGGCCATCGCGCGCAGGATCTCGGGATGGGAGTGTTGAAACGGCACGTCAAGATACCGACACAGCTTGGGCTGAGCGGCCATGCGGCGCAACAACTGGTCGGTGACGCGCTCGGGCTGCAGATACATGACCCGCACTCGGGCCGCCCGTTCATCGGCGGCGAGCAGGTCGACCAGACCGACCAGGTCGAGGTCTCCGTCGCTCCAACGGGTCGTATCCTGCCCCACCAAGACGAGTTCGCGGGCTCCCTCGGCCAGGCACCGCCTCGCCTCACGGAGTATCTCCGCGGCCGGCAGTGAGTGGTAAGGCCCCTTGATAGCAGGGATTGCGCAAAAAGTGCACGGTTCGTCACAACCGTCGGAGATCTTGAGGTAGGCCCACGACGTCCGGGGGCCGGGACCTCGGGAGGCTATGGGGCGCCTTACGCCCCGCGCCTCGACATCGCCACCCTCCGCCAGCAGGCGCAGGAGCCCCTCCTCGTCGGATCCGCCGGCCAGTCCGAACCACCCTGCCACCTCGGGGATGCCGGTCCGCAGTTCGTCACGATACCGCTCGACCAGACACCCCATGACAAGGATGCTCTTGTCCCGGTAGGCCTCGCAGGCCTCGAGTATGGCTCCAATGGATTCTTCTTTCGCATCCTGGATGAAGCCGCACGTATTGATGAGGATGTGGGTCGCCAAGGCAGGATCGTCCACGAGCGTCGCCCCGGCGGCCGACGCCGACCGCATCACCGAGCGGCTGTCGGCATCGTTCTTAGGACATCCCAGTGTGTGTACGTAAAGACGCGTCTGCGAAGTGTGACGGCGTGGCATCCTACTGGCTCGTCTCGACGCCGGCTTCGGTCACGACGAACGAACCGGCCGTCTCGTCCAGCTTCACCGACACACCGTTCACGGTCACCGCGAGCACGCCGGGATTCCCCACCCTCATCCAGTAGCGTTTTGAACTGTCGAACGTCATCTGCCCACCCGCGGAGAGGGTGCCGGCGTATAACTCGGCACCGGCCTCGCTGTCCTCATGCACCACGAGCCAGCAGCTATCCTGCGTCACATTGACGACCATCTCGATGTTCTCGCCACTGGTCACCGGTACCGACACCGTCGTGGTGGAACCACCGGGCGGAACCGATGAGGTGGTTGCGCCGCTCTGCGTGACACTCGTGTTGGAGCCCAGGCTCGTGAGGCTCTCAGGATCGATGGTCGCGACACTCTGTCGGCCCCAGTCCGAGCCCAACCACACGAGGAGCACCACGGCTATGACGGCCAGCACGCCGAGCAGAGCAAGCCCCCGCTGAGTCCGCCTGGTCTTGCGTTTTTGCCGCTCGGCCATGCTGCGCGACTGGGAGTGCCGCACGGTCTCTCCCCGCGCGCCGCCGGTCTCGTCCCTGCGAGGGCTGTGGCTCCGGGAATACGAGTCGACCAGATCGTCAGCGTCGAGCTTCAGATAGGTGGCATAGGTACGGAGAAAGGCCTTCGCATAGGTGGGGCCGGGCAACACTTCGAAGTCGTCCTCTTCCAGAGCCTCAAGATACTTGGCCCGGATCTTGGTCGCGGCTTCGACGTCTTTGATAGTGAGACCCTTGCGAACCCGGGTCTCACGGAGCGTGTTACCTATATCCGACACAGGGGACCGGCGATACCTCTCGGGTCAGAAGAACCGCTTTGCGAGCTAAACGGCTTCTTGCTGGGAATCGGGACCGCCGAACGGCCGGAAGCCCCACTATGACGCCCGTAAATCTATCATCTTCGCAGGCAGTTTCCAAGGCGGACGGGGCAGGCTCACGCCCCCGCGACTCACTCGTCGTCCCCTACGCCGGCCGGGCCGTCCTCAGCCTGGAGCGCCGCCAGCACATGCTCGACGTCGTCGGCTTCCACCAGGATCTGACGAGGCTTGCTACCCTCCCAGGGCCCTACGATGCCCCGGCGCTCCAACATGTCGATGAGTCTACCCGCCCGCGTGTAGCCCACGCGCAACCGGCGCTGCAGCATGGAGACCGAGGCGCTCCCCGTCTCGATGACCAGTTGGGCGGCGTCGGCGAGCAGATCGTCGGAATCGGGATCGAAGAGGTCGTCCTCACCCTTCTTGACCTCCACCGGCCGCTGCAGCAGCTCTTCGCGGAACTCGGGCTCGGCCTGGTGCCGCCAATGGTTGACCAGCAGCGCTATCTCCTCCTCGGTGATATACGCTCCCTGCACCCGTTCGAGATGGCTCGACCCGAGGGGCTTGAAGAGCATGTCGCCCTGCCCCAGCAGGGTCTCGGCTCCATTGACATCGAGTATGACGCGGGAATCCGTCTGGCTCGACACCGCGAACGCGATACGCGATGGGATGTTGGCCTTGATCATGCCCGTGATCACGTCTGCCGACGGGCGCTGCGTCGCCACCACGAGGTGGATACCGACGGCCCGCGACTTCTGGGCCAGACGGATAACATGGTCTTCGACCTCTTGCGGTGAGGCCATCATGAGGTCCGCCAACTCATCGATGACCACCACGATGTACGGCACGGGGCGCTCGCCGCGCCGCGCCCGCAACTTGTTCATCTCGGCAAGGTTGCGCGTGTGGTCCAACTCCATGAGCTCGTAGCGGTCTTCCATCTCCTTCACCACGTTGTGCAGCACTCCCGCGGCGTCCTTCATGTTCGTGACCACCGGCACCAGAAGATGGGGTATGCGGTCGTAGTGGGACAGCTCGACCTTCTTGGGGTCGATCATGATCATCCGCACCTGCTCCGGAGTGCTCCGCAGCAGGATGGACGACACCAGGCAGTTGACGCACCCGCTCTTGCCCGACCCGGTGGTGCCCGCGATCAACAGGTGAGGCAGCTTGGTGAGGTCGGCGTAGACCGCCTTGCCCGAGATGTCCTTGCCAAGCCAGACCATGAGCGGTCCGGCCGACTTCGGGAACTCGTGGTAGATGTCGCCCAGAGTCACGAAATCCGGCTGCTGATTGGGGACTTCCACCCCCACCGCCGATTTGCCCGGTATGGGAGCGAGAATACGGATCTCGGTGGTGGCGAGCGCATAGGCCAGATCGTCCTTCAACCCCGACACCTTGGCCACCTTGGTGCCCGGAGCCAGCTGCAACTCGTATCGCGTCACGCGCGGTCCCACAACCATACCCACCAAGCGTGCTTCCACCCCGAACTGCGAGAGCGCCTGCAGCAGCACTGAGGCGGTGTCACGCTGCCCAGTGTCCTGCCCGGAGGTCGCCGGCGTGCTCTTGTGAAGCACGGCCGGCTCCGGCAGGACGTACGCCGGTTCGCTCAGGGGGAGCTCGGTCTGGCGCGGCTCACGCGCGAGGCCGGGTAACGTGGCCTGCCCCCCCTCTTCCGCTGCATCCTCGTCGTCGGGTCCGCCCCCGTCCGCGGACCCCGCGGACCCGGCGCCACCCGGCCGATCAGGCGTGATGGTTGCCGCATGCTGCTCGACATCCGCCGGCACCCCGTCGGTGGCGGCTGCGCCCCGGCTCTCGCGCGGTCCCGACGCTGCGTACACGTCGGCGAACGCCTCCGCTCCGTCAACCACCCCCGCGCTTCTGCTCATGATCACCGTGCCGCCGGAGGCATCGGAGTGCTGTGGACCTTCCCGGGAGCCCACCCAGTCGTCGAAGACATCTCCAAAAGTGCTGCCGCTCTTGCCGTCGCGCCCACCCGTCGCGCCCGCCACGGTCTCGGCCTCAGAGAGATCGCCGCCGACCAGGTCGACCGGCCCCAGCTTCGGAGGCGGGCCCGGCGTGCGAGGGGACTTCGAGCCCCAGCCCGACGCGACCCCGTCTGCCGGCGGAACAGCATCCTCGCGCAGCCTGGTCATCATGGCGCTGTTCTCCGCCGTGTTCTTGACGGCTTGAGCGGCCCGCCGGGTGCGCCTTCCCAACCAGAGCGCAGTGAACCCGGTCACCATGCTGAAACCAACCAATACGAGGATCCACCCGATGATCCCCACGCCCACTATGCCCAAGAGAGCGTGCACACCGGCGTAGAAGGCCTCGCCCAACGCACCCGCCCGTTCCTCGAAGTCGACCCGCACGAACAGGCCTCCCCCGTGGTCGCCAAACGGAGGTACCGCCCCACCCATCAGCAGGAACAGCCCCACGAGAAACACGATCACTCCCCAGAACCGCAACGACCGCGTCACCTTCACCGCAAAGACTATGAGGATGCCCGCGGCGATGAAGGCCAGCGGAATCACAAAGGCCAGCCTCCCAAAGGCGTAGTCCAGCCCCGCACCCACGCCCCGGCCCACCACGCCACCCTTTTCGCTGGCCGTGAGCACGAACAGCAGGAAGGCGGCGATGCCGAACAGCACCAAGGCCACGAGCTCGCGCGTACGCTCCGAGCGGGAGTGCCAGGACGTACGTTTGCCGCTCGATGAGGCCCGTTGTTTACCCGGCGGCGACTTCGCGGCCGTCTTCGCCGCCGTCGCGCCGCCCCGTCCGCTGCCCTTGCGTGCAGTCCCGGCCATGTCAGCCGTCCTCCATGCGATCACACCTCGACGATGACCGGCAGCACCATGGGGCGCCTGCCGGCCTCTTTGCGCAGGAACTTCTGCAGTACGTCGTGCACGCGGGTCTTGACCAGCCCAAGATCGGTCACTTGCAGCATGTCTTCTGAGGCCAGCGTCTCGACGACCAGCCGCCTGGACTGCTCGCTCAGCTCGTCCAGCTCACCGGAGTGCGCGAGACCGCGAAACACCACCTCAGGCTCCCCGACGACCTTGCCGTCCTGTGCGCTCCTCACCACGACTACCATCACCAGGCCATCAGACGCCATGTGCCGCCGGTCGCGCAGTATCAGATCGTGGAAGTCGCCCATGGCAAACCCATCGACGAGGATCATCCCAGCCTGCACCTGTCCCGCCACCTCGGCGCGATCGGGGGTCAACTCCAAAACCTGGCCGTTCTCGAGCATGAAGACGTGGTCGTCGGGGATCCCGGTGTCGCGGGCCAACTCCGCGTGAAAATACAGGTGCCTGTGCTCCCCATGGATGGGCATGAAGTACTTCGGCCTCACCAGGTTGAGCATCACCTTGAGTTCCTCGGTGGCCGCATGACCCGAGACGTGTACCCCCGCCGATGCCTCGTAGATGACCCTGGCCCCCGAGGCGAAGAGCCGGTCGATGGTCCGGTTCACACTGGTCTCGTTGCCGGGCACCGGGCGGGCGGAGATGATCACGGTGTCGCCCTTCTGGATCTCGACGGAGGGATGATCGCGGGCGGCCATGCGCGCCAGCGCCGACAGAGGCTCACCCTGGCTCCCCGTGGAGAGCACCGTCACCCGGTCTGGAGGCAAGACGGCCAGGTCGTGAGGCTTCACGATCAGGCCGTCCGGCACGGTCAGATAGCCGAGATTGGATGCGATATTGACGTTCTTCACCATGCTGCGTCCGATGATGGCCAGCGAACGCCCGTGCCGGGCCGCCGTATCCATGACCTGCTGGATACGATGGATATGACTGGCGAACGAAGCTACGATGATGCGCCCCTCCGCCAATGCGAAGATGCTGTCGAGCTGGCGGCCCACGGTCCGCTCTGGTTTTGTGAAGCCACGGACATCAGCGTTGGTGCTGTCGGACAGCAAGAGCAGCACACCACTGCGTCCCAGCTCGGCGAAGCGCTGCATCGCGGTGGGACGGCAGTCGATGGGAGTCTGGTCCAGCTTGAAGTCGCCCGTGTGGACAACGATCCCGACCGGAGTGTGGATGCCGAGCCCGACCCCGTCGGGGATGCTGTGCGCGACCTCCAAGAACTCGATCATAAACGGCCCAAGTTCGAGAATCGTCTCCGGCGTGACCTCGTGCAGGACCACCTTGCCCTGCAGCCCATGCTCCCCCAGCTTGGCGTTCACCAATCCCAGGGTCAGCCGCGTACCGTAGACAGGCGCATCGACCTCCTTGAGCAGATACGGCAGCGCGCCGACATGGTCTTCGTGCCCATGTGTGATGATTATCCCGAGCACCCGGTCCTTGTTCTCGACCACGTAAGAAAAGTCGGGCAGCACCAAGTCGATGCCCAACATCTCGTCATCGGGGAACATGAGACCGGTATCGATCACCATGAGGGCGTCGCCGTACTCCAAGACCATCATGTTCTTGCCGATGGCCCCAAGACCCCCCAGGGGTATGACTTTGAGCGGTTCAGTCGTCACAGGTCGCGAGTAGAACCTCCGCGCAGACAAGCAGGTTCTATAGGATGTTCTCCAGACCGACGACGAGTCCTTGAAGACCACGTATCTTCTTGATGGCCAGAAGGACCCCAGGCATGAAGGACTCCCGCGACAGTGAATCGTGCCTTATGGAGACCGTCTCACCCGAACCACCGAAGATGACCTCCTGATGGGCCAACAGCCCGGGCAGTCTCACGCTGTGGATGGGCACCTCTCGCTCCGAACCGGCCTCGCGCCACTTCTCCTCTATCCTGAGCCTGGTGAGGCGGGAAGTGCCCGACGGGGCGTCGAGCTTGCCCTCATGGTGCAGTTCGATTATCTCGCACGCACGGAAGTACTCCGCCGCTTTCTGGGCGAACTGCATCATCAACACGGCGCCCATGGCAAAGTTCGGCGCCACCAGCACCGGGGCGCCGCCTTTCTCGACCTCGCGCTCTATCTCCGCCAGGTCCGCCGGACCGAGTCCGGTGGTGCCCACCACCACAGGGATCGTGCGCCGCACGCAGAGAAGCACGTTGTCGTGCACCGCGGACGGTGTCGTGAAATCCACCACCACTTCGGGTCCCACTTCGTCTATGGCGGCTTCCAAGTGCAGAAAACGCGGTTCCGCCTGCATGGCAGACAGTTCTTCGGAAGTGAATGCGGGATCGACAGCCGCGACCAGTGTCAATTGTGGGTCGCCACCGATGGCTCCGCACGTCATGCGACCCATCCAGCCTCTGGCCCCCGACACCGCTACCCTTATCAGTCCTCCCTCGCGCTTCACGCCATCGCTCATCGGCCCTCCCTAGGCCAGTCCCGCGAGACAGTCCTCCGGCACCGCTGAGGTGAAGCATTCTTCAACCGCCCCGATGCCGACCACAGACAGCCCGCCCGGTCTGTAGACCTCGTTGGCCAAACGCAGCACATCCTCACTAGTGACGGCGTCTATGCGTTCGGCAAGCTCGTCCAGTGACAGTATCTCGGTATCCGTGAGTATGCCCTTGCCCAGGCGCGTCATGCGGCTGGACGTGCTCTCCAGACCGAGTATCACCCGGCCTTTAAGATGTTCCTTCGCCCGCCGCAGCTCGTCTTCGGGCACCAATTCAGTGCTCAGGCGCACCAGTTCCCGGCCGACGGTCTCCATGACGGCCTCCAGACGCTCCGGGCGGCACCCGAAGTAGACGCCCGAGAGCCCCGTCTCGGCGTACATGCTGGAGAACGAATACACGCTGTACACCAGACCCCTCTTCTCACGGACCTCCTGGAAGAGCCGGGAGCTGAGCGACCCACCGAAGAGGCTGTCGAGCACAGACAGTTGAAAGCGGCGCGGATCGCTGCGGGCCATCCCTACGCCACCCAGGCATACGTGCATCTGTTCCGTCTCTTTGGCTACGAAATGCCGCCGGGGAGCTCTTTTGGGCTCGCTCGTAGCCCGGCTCGGTTCGAGCCCATCGGCTATGCAGTGCCGCTCGAGCAATGACTCGCGCAGCTGCTCGTGGTCGATGTTGCCCGCGGCCGCCACCACCATATCCGCGAACCGGAAGCGCCGGTCGTGGTATGCGCGGATATCCTCTTCGGACACACCGGCTATGGTATCGCGCGTGCCCAGGATGGGGTGCGCCAAGGGATGACCACCCATGACCACCTCGCCCAGAACGTCGTGGATGAGGTCAGAGGGAGAGTCGTCCACCATGGCGATCTCCTCCAGCACCACCTCACGTTCCCTGTCGAGGTCGGTGAAGGTGGGCGTGACGAGCATGTCGGTCATGACATCCAGCGCCACCGGGAGTTGGTCGTCCAAAAAGCGCCCGTACACTACCACGTACTCGCGGGAGGTACTTGCGTTGAGCTCCCCCCCAAGGGCGTCGAAGACCTGGGCGATCTGTTCCGCCGTGTACTTCGACGACCCCTTGAAGAGGAGGTGTTCGATGAAGTGCGTAGCCCCGACGAGAGAGCCCGTCTCATCCCTTGAACCGGCCGGGATCCAGAAGCCCATACACACCGATCTGAGGTGATCGAGCTTCTCGGTGATCAGACGCTGCCCGTTGGGGAGCTGCTCCAGACGATACTCGTCAGTCGACACTGCCTTCCTTTGCCGAGAGGTTCTCCAGAAGCCGGAGGCTGATCTTCTCTTTGCCTCCCGGCTGCTGCTGCACTTCCAGCACTTCCACTCTCACCAAGTCGCCGCGGTTCACCACTTCCTCCACGTTGGCCACCCTGCGGTCGGCCAAACGGGAGATGTGGACGAGTCCGTCGGTGCCGGGCTTGAGCGTGACGAAGGCCCCGAACGATGTGGTGGAGGCCACCCGGCCCTCGATGATGTCGCCCGCTTGGGTCTCACGTGTGAGAAGGCCGATGCGCTCCAGACAGGCATCGCCCAGTCTGCCGTCGGTGGCGAAGACTTTGATGAGACCGTCTTCGGCAACATCGATGGTGCACTCGAACTCAGCTTCCATGCCTCGGATGGTCTCGCCGCCCTTACCGATGACCGCCCCGATCTTCTCAGGATCGATGCGTATGGTGCCTATACGCGGGGCGAAGTCAGACAGCTGCGTGCGCGGCTCACCGATAGTGCTCTTGATCTTGTCGAGGATGAACATCCTGGCCTGGCGGGCACGCTCGAGGGCGTCCTTCATGATGGCGAAGGTGACACCCTGGATCTTGATGTCCATCTGCAGCGCGGTGATACCCTGGTCGGTGCCGGCTACCTTGAAGTCCATGTCGCCCAGGTGGTCTTCGACGCCGGCGATGTCGGTCAGCACCACGTAGTCGTCGCCCTCTTTGATGAGGCCCATGGCGATACCGGCCACCGGCCGCTCGATGGGCACGCCTGCATCCATCAGCGCAAGGGTGGAAGCGCACACACTCGCCATGGAACTCGATCCGTTGGATTCCAAGGTCTCGGAGACCAGGCGGATGGTGTACGGGAACTGCTCTTCGCCCGGGATCAGCGGGGAGAGGGCGCGTTCGGCCAAAGCTCCGTGACCGATCTCGCGGCGGCCGGGGCCGCGCATGAAACCGGCTTCGCCCACGCTGAACGGCGGGAACTTGTAGTGATGCATGAAGCGCTTCGACTCCTCGATATCGAGGCCGTCGATGCGCTGCTCATCGCGGGCTGCGCCCAGAGTGAGGAGTGTGAGCACCTGGGTCTGGCCGCGCGTGAAGAGACCCGAGCCGTGCGTACGCGGTGCCACTCGGACGTCGCAATCGAGTTGGCGGATCTCATCGACACCGCGGCCGTCGGGACGTTTCTTGTCTACGGCGATGACCCGGCGGACTGTCTCCTTCTCCACAGCGTCGAAGGCCTTCGCCAACGCGGCCGACTCGGCGGCAGGGTCCTCGGAACCCTCAGCAGGCGGCCAAGTCTCCAAGACCTGCTGCTTCACCGCTGCGACAGCCGCGGAGCGCTCGTGCTTGTCGAGGACATTGCTCGCCTGTTCAACGGCGGCGCCGAATTGCGCCCTTATCTTGTCCATGAGCGCCGGATCGGGCAGTTTCTGAGCGAACTCCATCTTGGGCGCACCCACTTCGGCGGCCCAGGAGCGGATGGCCTCCACCTGCTTCTTGATGGCGTCGTGAGCCACCTCGAGCCCGGCCAAGATCTCGGCTTCGTCCACTTCCTCGCAGCCCGCCTCGACCATGCCGATGGCTTCGCTGGTACCGGCCACCACCAGATTGACAGGGCTCTGGTCGATCTCGTCATACGTCGGGTTGACCACCCACGAGCCGTTGACTTTCGCGACCCGTACCGCCCCGATGGGCCCCTGGAAGGGAGCCTCGGAGATGCTGAGAGCGGCCGAAGCTCCGGCCACCGCCAGGACGTCATAGGGATTGGTCTTGTCTACCGACAGCACCGTCGCGACTATGTGCGTCTCTTTGTTGAAGCCTTTCGGCCACAACGGCCTGACAGGGCGGTCGATGAGACGCGCGTTGAGGATGGCCTGGTCGCTGGCGCGCCCCTCACGCTTGATAAAGCCGCCGGGGATCTTGCCCGCGGCGTACATACCCGCCTCCACGTCGACCGTGAGGGGGAAGAAATCCACGTTGCGTTCGTTGCTCGCAACGACCGCCGTCACCAACACCATGGTGTCGCCCGAGCGCACAACCACGGCTCCGCTCGCCTGTTTCGCCAACCTGCCGGTCTCGAAACTGATCGTCTTGTCGCCTAAAGTTACTTCTGTCCTACTTACTCCGCTGGCCACTGTCTCTACTCCCGTCTGAGGACCTTTCCTGGGTCCCCTGCTTCCGTCGACTCCCTATGTCGTCGCTACTTCCTCTCGCCTCCCGCTACCTGCGGAGGCCCAACTCCTTGATCACTGTGCGGTACCTCTCGACATCCTGCTTCTGTAGGTAGTTGAGAAGTCGGCGGCGGTGGCCGACCATCTTGAGGAGGCCCCGGCGCGAGTGGTGGTCTTTTGAGTGCGTTTTGAGATGCTCCGTGAGCACGGTGATCCGTTCGCTGAGGATACCTATCTGCACCTCAGGGGACCCTGTGTCTACGTCGTGCTTCTTGAAGCGGTCGATGATCTCGGTCTTGCGGTCTTTGCTCAGCATGCATGGCCTCCTTGGGCTCCATGCTCCCAGCGGGGACACTGCGGTCCGGGCCGAGATGCAGGTTTCAATGCCGGCGGGTACCCTCTTCTAGGAGTGCGCAGCCCACTGCTGCTTGGGGGCCCGCCCCAACCCAACGACGCACGTTGGATATGGTGATGTAGGTTACCACAGGCACACTGGCAGGGCCTGCCTCCCGGTGTAGGCGCATCACAGTCGGCATCGCGCTTCAAGCTGGGGCATTCACCTGCCGAATGACGTAGTAGTGAACCAGAGAAGCAGCCCATGAGATCTGTGCGTGATCTACCAGTCGTGCTCGGCGCGTCGGGGGGGCTCGTGGGGGTCGGCGTGCACGCCGTCCTTCTCGCGCTCTTCCTGTCTCGGCCGTACGGTCCCTTCCAGGCCTTCCTGGAGTTGCTCCTGGCCGTCCTAGTGGGTCTTGCAGCCCTCGCCCTCGCGGCTATGCGGCGAACCTCGACCGCGACCCTTGCCGTCTTTCTGCCGGTCATGGGACTCCTCGGTTTCTTTCCCCGGCCTCTCACGTGGATCCCCGCCGGAGTGCTGCTCCTTGCCGGCGGCGTAGCCGCGCACATCGTTCAGCGCCAAACGAGGGATATGCGCGTGACGATCCGCCCGGGGACCGTCATGGGACCCGACGGACGGCCCCTGCACTGGTCGGAGGCGGCGCGCCTCGGGATCCCCACCACGCCGGCGGTTCCGGCTGCCGGACCTCCCCCACGACCCTGGTCGCGCGGAGGCAAGGCGGCAGCGGCTTTCGGGACGGTACTAGCCACCGCGGCGGTCATAACGTTCTCGCTCGGGACCATCACACTCGACCAAGAGGCCACCGGCGCAACCGTGACGACTGCTACCGTGACGCCTGCCACGGTGACGGCCCTCATAGACACGCCGACGGACTCGGTGATCGGATCGACTACCACCGCAGCTCCCGCCGACGAGGAGGAGTTCGCCTGGTACACCGACAAGCAGTACGGCTTCACCATCAAATTCCCCAGGGTCTGGCGCAATACCGACCCCACGGAGGTCGGCCAACGCATGCACCGCCAGAGCGCTGAGTTATACACCGAGACCTTCGTGCCGGCCGCCTTCGCGGACTGGAACTCACCGACCTTCAATGGCTGCTACCTTGACTACATCTGGATAGAGGTCTACGACGAGACGTTCGTCGAGGTACCTACGCTGCCGGAGTTCCGTGAGATGATCGACAGTAGACTGGAGCGCCTGGCCTCAGAATGGGCCGGCCTTCAAAGGGTCGAACCACTCAAAGAAATCGTGCTTTCTGGGTTGGGGGGTGTCAAGCACGTATGGAGCATCCTTTACGGTGGACACACCCTGATGCTCATGGAATGCGTGCTCGTGGAAGAGGGGCGCGCATACTTCCTTCAGTTCACTGCCGTGGAGGAAGACTGGGCGGCCTACAAACCGGTGTTCGAAGAGATCCTGAACGACTTCACGGTCTCCGGGCCAAGCCCGGTGAGCTGATGTGAGCCGTCCCGCCGGTCCCGCTTGAGCCGGCTTGCCTGTCAATCCACCAGCTTGGCGAAGCTCCCCAGCGACATGTGCGCCTGCACTCTGCCCCGGCGGATCTCGAATATCGCCCCCGGGTTCAGCACCTCGCCTTTGTCGGTCACCACCGCCATCACATAGCCCGCGGACCTCACCGCTTCGACCACCCTCTCATCACACGCTCCGCTGGGATAACAGAACGCATACCCCGGCTCGCCCACCGCTTCGGTGATGGCCTGCCGAGAGTCCACGAGTTCGCTCCGCAGCTTCTCATCGGAGACCCCCCTCAAATCGGGGTGCGAGACCGAGTGCGACTGCACAGACATCCCCGCCGCCACCATCTCCTGCAGTTGTTCCCAGCTCATCTGACCGTCGCGGCCCACGGTCTTCGTTATCACGAAGAACGTGGCGGTGAATCCGTACTGCTTGAGCAGCGGAAACGCCACCGTGTAATTGTCCAGCCCCCCGTCGTCGAAAGTCAGGGCCACCGACTTCGCCGGCAACTCCTTCAGACCCGCCATCGCCAGGTACACGTCGGACAGACGGACCGCCTGATATCCGTTCTCCGCGAGGTATTCCAGCTCTTCCACGAAGTCCGGGGTGCGCACCGTGAGGCCGTCGGCATACGGGCCGGCCGGCGGCGGCTCGTCGTCAACGTAGTGATACATGAGCACCGGTACCATGACCTGAGCCGCGTTTGCAGGCAGTGGCTCCATGAGTGCGCGCATCTCGCCCTCGGAGTAGCCGCCCGCCTCCGCGCTCGCGTAAACCGCCGCGCCAAAACCCATCTCGGGGATGCTCGACGACTCCGTTTCTTCCGTGAGGGCTGAAGACAGACCCACGCCAAGCACCACCGCGACCACCACCATCAGCGCGGTCAACGCTGGGACGCGCGAAGTATTGCCGCCGCGGCCCCGAGAGGGCACGGCCCCCGGCATCGTCATCGGCCCCCGTCGGAGGAGGCTACTCCGGCGTGCAACCGCCGGGCGGCCTCGACATCCTGGCGTATCTGCGCCGCCAGTGATTCCGGGTCGGCGAATGTCCGCTGGCCGCGTATGCGCCAGAGGAAGTCCACCGCGAGGTGCCGGCCGTACAACTCCCCGGCGAAGTCGAACAGCAACGTCTCTATACGGACCTTCTTGTCCGATTCGAAAGTCGGGTTCGTGCCCACACTCGTGATGGCGGCGAACGACTCCTTTCGATCCACGGTCGCCCGCGTCGCATACACCCCGAGACGAGGTACGGCGGCCCGCGGCGAGATACTGAGGTTCGCCGTGGGAGCGTCCAGGCCCCGGCCTCTGCCGGCGCCGTGAGCCACCTCGCCCTCGATCCTGTGTGGCCGTCCCAGCAAGAAACCTGCTTCCGCCACCTGTCCGGCCCCCAGCAGCTCACGGATACGGGTGCTCGAGATCGTCACTCCTCCCTCTTCCACGAGCCCTATGGCCCGTACCTCGAATCCGTGCCCGGCGCCGTACCGCTCGAGATCAAGGGGTGTCCCGGCGCCGAAGTGGCCGAAACGGAAGTTCTCGCCCACGAACACCAGCCTCGCCCCCAGACGTGCCGACAGCACCGCGCGACAGAACAATTCCGGCGAGAGCTGAGCGAAATCCCGATCGAACTTGACGACCAGCAGCTCGTCCAGCCCGAGTCCACCCAGCAACTCGGCCTTGCGTTCCAGCGAAGTCAGCATGCGCGGGGCCGACCGGGGCCGGAGCACGGCCTCGGGATGAGGATAGAACGTGACGGCCATACACGGCGCCTCCAGCGCCACCGCCTCCTCCACAGCCCGCCCGAGGATGCGCTGATGTCCCCTGTGGACGCCGTCGAACACGCCGATGGCAACCACTCTGCCCCGTGCCGACGCCTCGCTGACCTCGTCGAGGGAGTTGTAGACGCGAAGCGTCATGCCGGCCTCGCGAAGACCACCAACGGCCGGGCCGTCTCGCCCGATTCCGTCTCGTA
>DAIRFC010000005.1:22399-39094 GCA_036795215.1 Actinomycetota bacterium
CCGGCCTCGCGAAGACCACCAACGGCCGGGCCGTCTCGCCCGATTCCGTCTCGTATACGCCGAGCAACCCCTCGGGCCCGTAGGCCCTGAACCTGCCTTCGGGCACCCCGTGCAAAGTGTTGCCGTTCGCCGCCAGACGAGCCTGCGCGGCGTCCAACACGTGCCGCGGCAGGAAGCAGAGCGCCTCGTCGATACTGAGTACACCGCGCGCCCCCGTTTGGTAGGCCTCGGGCGTGAGCGCGTCGGGCTGCAAAGCATCTTCGACCGAGAACATACCTATGCGGGTGCGCCTGAGAGAAGCCGCATAGGCGCCCGCCCCCAGAGCCGCGCCTATCTGCTCGGCCAGGGTCCGCACGTAGGTGCCGCTGCCCGTAAGAGCCAGCAGCCTCGCGGTCTGCGCTTCCTCGTCGAAGTCCATCATCGTGAGGTCGTACACCATGACCTCTCGCTCCGGAGTCTCTGCCGTCTCGCCCCTATGAGCCCTCTTGTAGAGGGGCTGCCCATCCACCTTCACCGCCGAAGTCAGAGGCACTTTTTGACGGATACGTCCCTTGAAGCCGTCGAGAGCAGCCACGACCTCAGCGGCTCGGGTGCTGCCGCCGGTCGGCTTGATGACGCCGGTGGGGTCCGCGGTGGTGGACACGGCGCCGAACTGCACCGTGACTTCATACTCCTTGGGGAGCCCCATCAGAAGGTTCGAGATGCGGGTGGCCTGTCCCACCATGACGAGGAGAAGCCCGCTGGCAAAGGGGTCGAGAGTGCCGGCATGACCTACGCGCCCACCCACTCCCCGGCGCGCGCTGCGCACCATGTCGAAGCTCGTCGGCCCGACCGGTTTGTCCACCAGCAGCACGCAGGATATCTGAGGCGCCGCATTCGACACGTCACAGCCCCCGCAGCCCGGCTCTCATCACAGGGCGCCGGCCACTTCATGCTCAATCCATGCGAGCACTGTCGATACGTCTTCGTCGCTGGTGAAACCGGCCGCCCGCACGTGCCCCCCGCCGCCCTTCTTGGCAGCGAGCGCAGCCACATCCAGGGATCCGTCGGTAGATCTCAGGCTCACCTTGCTCCGCACAGAGCCTCCGCGCCCCAGTTCACGCACGAACGCCGCCGCCCTGGCGCCTTTGATCTGCCTCAGCGTGTCGATGATGCCCTCAGCATGCCCCTCGTCAGCCCCGGTCTCGGCGAAGTCGGCGCCGCCCAGCCACGAGACGATGAGCGCTCCATCCAGGCGCACCTCCAGATGACCAAGCGCCCGCTGCAGCAGAAGGAGCTTGGGGAGTGGAGTGCTTTCGTAGACCTTCCGATAGACCGACGCCACGTCGATCCCGGCCTCCTGGAGCTCGGCCGCGATGCGGTGAGCCCTGGGAGTGGTGTTCGAATACTGAAAGCGCCCCGTGTCGGTGACCAGCCCCACGTAGAGGGCCACGGCGACGTCCGGTCCCACCGGAATGTCCCCTGCTCTGCATATCTCATACAACATGGCGGTGGTGGAAGGAGCCGTCGCGTCGATGAGGTTGAGATCGCCGTAGGCGGGGTTGTCCTGGTGATGGTCGACGTTGATGCGCAGGGCCCCCTCGGGGAACCCGTGGGAGTTGGAACGCAAGAGCGAAGCGCAGTCGAAGAAGTAGATAGTCGTATCCGGGTCGATGGGAGGCGGGTCCCCCCTATGGATGGTCTCTACGCGTGGCAGAAAGGCGTATTCAGGGGGAAATTCGCTCACGCCCGGTATGTACGTCGCGCACGCGATGCCCAGTCGCTCGCAGATGAGCATGAAGGCCGACAGACACCCTAGCGCATCGCCATCGGGAGCCTCGTGCGAGATCGCCAGGACCTTCGTCTCGCCACGCAGGCGCCGGGCAATATCGTTGGCAGTTACGGCGCTCCGGGCCGCTCCGGCCGTCACTCTTCGTCCTCCGTAGGCTCGTGCTCCGGGCCCAGCTCTTCCACCCCGCTCGCCTTCAGCAGCGCTTGTATGCGCATGCCTTGGTCGACGGTAGCGTCGTACACGAACTCCAACGACGGGATGCGCTTGAGTGGCAGTTCGTCGGCTATCAGCCTCTGCAGGTAAGGCCCTGCCGCGCGCAGCCCCTCGAGAGTGGCATCCTTCTCGACCTGCTTGCCGTATACAGACAAAAACACCTTCGCATGGGACAGATCGGGAGACGTATCGACTCCCGTGAGTGTCACGAAGCCTATACGAGGGTCTTTCAGATCCTGCGAAAGAGCATTCCCGATGATCTCTTTGATCGCCTCGTTGATACGACGCATCCGGTATGAAACTGCCTTAGCCATCTACATCCACCACCTCAGTAGCACAAGAGGTGAGTACCCATTCCTGCGAGTCTAGATACGCCCTCAAACGGTCGAAAGTCTGTTCTAGCACCTGAAGGTCCGACGCGGCCACAGCCAGGACTACCCGCGACCGCTGCCACAGATCCTGATGGCCCACCTCTGCGAACGACGCCCCGTGATGCCTCGTCACCTGGTCCCGGATGCGCCTGAGATACATGCGTTTGCCTTTGAGGGAGCCTGTCTCAGGAAAGTACAACTCGGCCGTGAGGATACCTACGAAACCCTTGTTGCTCCTACTGGGTACGGGCGACTTCCTTGATCTCGAACGCCTCGATGACGTCGCCCTCATGCACGTCGTCGTACCCATCGAGATGGATACCACATTCGTAGCCGGCGAGCACCTCCTTGGCGTCATCGGCGAAGCGCTTCAGTGAACCGATCGTGCCCTCGTGTACGATACTTCCGTCGCGAAGCAGCCGGACTTTCGCCGACCGCGTTATCTTGCCGGTCTGCACGTAGCAGCCGGCGATCGTCCCGATACGCGACGCGTGGAAGACCTGCCGCACTTCAGCCGTTCCCAGTTCAGACTCCACCTGCTCCGGCTCCAGCATGCCCACAAGGGCCGCTTCTACATCTTCGATGGCCTTGTAGATGACCCGGTAGGTGCGCACATCCACCTGTTCCTGCTCGGCCAGTGCCTTCGCAGCCACCGAAGGCCGCACGTTGAAGCCGATGACCACGGCCTTGGAGGCCGATGCCAACAGGATATCCGACTCATTGATACCACCGACCGCAGCGAAGACGACCTTCACCTTCACTTCAGGATGCGTGATGTTGAGCAAGGCTTCCTCGAGCGCCTCTACCGAGCCACCCACGTCACCCTTGATGACAAGTGGCAGGTCTTTGACCCGCCCTTCTTTGACGCGCCGGTAGAACTCGTCGAGGCTACTGGCTCCACCCCGGCTCTTAGCCAACTGCTCCTGCCGCAGACGGGCGGTGCGCTGTTCGGCCTTCTGACGGGCTTCGCGCTCGTCTCCCACCGCCATGACAAAGTCGCCCGCGGAGGGAAGGGTGTTGAAGCCCAGTATCTGCGCCGGCACCGACGGCCCCGCCATGGCCAAAGGCTTACCCATGAAGTCGAACATGGCCTTGACCTTGCCGTATGACTCGCCACTGACCAGAGCATCGCCGACACGCAACGTGCCTCTCTGCACCAAGACGGTCGCCACGGGGCCCCGGCCCACGTCAAGTTGGGCCTCGATGACGACGCCGGAACCGGAAGTGTTTGCGTTGGCCTTCAGTTCTTGCACGTCGGCGACCAGGAGGATCATGTCCATGAGATCGTCGAGGTTCAGGCGCTGCTTAGCCGACACCTCCACTACAACAGTGTCGCCGCCCCAAGCCTCAGGGACCAACCCCTCGTCGGCCAATTGCTTCTTGACCAGATCCGGATTGGCATCGGCCAGATCCATCTTGTTGACCGCCACCACGATGGGGACTTCAGCAGCCTTGGCGTGACTGATGGCCTCCAAAGTCTGGGGCATGACCCCGTCGTTGGCAGCCACCACGATCACAGCGATATCGGTGGACTTAGCGCCGCGGGCCCGCATTGCCGTGAAGGCCTCGTGCCCCGGAGTATCGAGGAAGGTGACCCTTCTCTCGTTATGAGTGACCTGGTAAGCGCCGATGTGCTGGGTTATGCCACCGGCCTCGCTCTTGACCACCTCGGTCTCCCGGATGGCGTCGAGTAGGGAAGTCTTTCCATGGTCGACGTGGCCCATGATAGTTACCACCGGAGCCCTGGGAGACAGATCGGCCGGGTCGTCCACGAAGGCGTCCAGACCCTCTTTCTCTTCCTCGGCGTGTTCGATCTCGACCTTGCGCTCGAACTCCTCCGCCAGGATAAGCACGGCGTCATCGGACAGAGACTGGGTTATGGTGACCATCTCCCCCAACTTGATGAGGGTCTTGATGAGTTCGCCCGCGCTCAGCTCGAGCGCCTCACCCAGGTCTTTCACACTGGCGCCGCTCTTCACCTTCACAGGCGACTCGACGCCGGGAGCTATCTTGATCTTGGGAGCGGGCCTCTCCACTTCGGCCGCCGGACCGCGCCTATCGTGCGGCCCGCCTCTGCCTCCCTTGCGACCCGCCTGAGAATCGATGATGACACGCCTCTTGGCGGGCTTGTCGTCGCCGCGACGGACACGGGAAGGTGCACCCGGCCGCGCCGGACTGACGATGCCCGGGGTCTCGGCCCCCTCGACCCATGCGCCGGCGGCAGGAGCCGGTCCTCCCCGGCCTGGCCGTTCACGCCGGTCGGGCGTTTCGCGAGTAGCACCGCCGGGACGCGGAGGGCGTCCCGGTGCAGCCGCAGCAGGCCGCGGCATCTGGGCTCTGGGTGGGCGTTCGCCACCACCAGGAGTGGAGGGCTTAGGCGGGGGCGCCGCCGCCGCCGCTTTGCGGGCAGCCTCGGCCTGCGCGGCCTTCTCAGCCTGGATACGGGCCAACTCCTCTTTTGTCACCACTTTGCCCGAGGGCTTGACGCCCTTTCGCAATGGCACGCCCGGCCCCACCACCGTAGGCATGTCCTCCAAACGCGGGCCGCGGCCGCGAGGCTTCATAGGCGGACGCGATCCGGGCCGTGGGCCATCGGGACGCGCACCCTGCGGACGCGGCTGTTCAGGACGTGGACTCTGCGGACCGGCGCCTTCGCCGCGGGGGGTCTGCGGACGAGACGGCTGCGCCGCCTCAGGCCCGGCCGGCTTGCGCGGACTCGCGGACGGTGCTGTCTTATCGGCGGACGGTGCTGCCTGATCGGCGGACGGCCGTTCGGCCGGCACGCTCTCAGCCGGCTCTTTGGCAACGGGCTTGACCGCCTCGTCTGACGGCGCGGCAGCCTTCGCGGCGGCCTTCTTCGGCGCAGGGTGAGCCGCTTCCGCGTCCGCGGCCTCCGCCTGCTTGGCCTTCTCCACCGGCGCCTTTTCTACCACCGCCTTCTCTGGCGGTTCTTTCTCTGACGGCGCTTTCGTGCGCGGCGCTTTGGCTGCAGTAGTCTTAGCGGCGGAGGCCTTTGTGGTCGCCGCCGGCGGTGCCGCGGGCTTCTCCGCGGTCTTTCGCTTAGCAGGGGCGGGTTTTGTCTTGAGAGCCAGGACGCGTTCGACATCCGCCTCTTCGACAGTGGAGACGCTGCTCTTGATCTCCAGGCCGGCCGCGTTCAGACGCTCCAGCAGTTCCCGGTTCGTCAGCCCCTTCTCCTTAGCGATGTCGTATATCCGTCTCTTTGCCACGACCCACCCGTCTCCGATGCCCGGCTACTGATCGATACAGCTCGTCAGCGCCGCGGCTATCTCGTCTTCGTCTACTACCACCGTGGTTCGGAACGCCCGCTGGAAGGCCTTCTTCTGTACAGCCCGGTCCAGACACGCTCTTCGCTTACAAAGATACGCCCCTCTGCCCCGCTGTTCCCCCTTGGCGACCACCCGCACTCGAGGTGGAGCGGTCTCCAGGTTCAGACTCAAACGGAGAAAGCCGCTCTGCGGCCCTCGCCGTCCACACCCGATGCATCTACGCTCAGGTTCCCTCACCACCGAGCTCCTGATGGCCGGCTATGCCGCAGTATAGACTGCCCGGCAGCGCAGCGTTAGGGCAGCGCTTGCCTCCCACCGTGAGAGCATGACACCGGCCGTCGACCACCAGAGGCTCCTCCCGCGCAGCCGGAGCCTCAGCGTCTTCTTCGTTCATGGCGCTCTCCGACTTGATGTCGATCTTCCAGCCGGTCAACCGGTTGGCCAGGCGGGCGTTCTGCCCATCTTTGCCAATGGCCAGCGACAACTGGTCGTCGGGCACCACAACGGTCGCCTCCCGCTGCTGGTCATCCAGGATAACCTCTCGCACCCGTGCAGGCGAGAGCGATTTTGCCACGAAACGCGCCGGTTCTTCGTCGAACGGGATGATGTCGATCTTCTCGCCCCGCAGCTCCGAGACCACCATTCGGACCCGCGAACCCCTCGGCCCCACACAGGCCCCGACCGGATCGACCCCGTCGCTGTGCGATACCACCGATATCTTGGAACGATAGCCGGGCTCACGCGCGACACCCACTATCTCGACCAGTCCATCGGAGATCTCGGGGACCTCCAGCTCAAACAGGCGCCGCACCAGTTCTTCGCTGCGCCTCGACAGGATGATGGGGGGCTCTTTCGGGTTCTGTGAGACCTCCTTGATGACGGCCTTCAAGCGCATGCCGTGCTCATACCGCTCGCTCGGCACCTGTTCGCTCTTAGGAAGCCGGGCCTCGACCCGCCCCAGGTCGACCAGTGTGTAGCGACTGTCGGACTGCTGAACGATACCCGTCACGATCTCGCCCAGGCGCGTGGAATATTCGTGGTACACGATGCCCTGCTCGGCCTCACGTATCCTCTGATAGATGACCTGCTTGGCCGTCTGAGCGGCGATGCGTCCGAAATCGTCGGGCGTGATCTCCTGCCGTTCGGCCATGGAGGTATCGATCTCGGTCTCCTCGTCTTCCACCGTAGGCTCCTGCCCTTCGGGAAAGACCAGCTCGAAGACCCGGATCTCGCCGGTCTCCTGATCGATCTTCACCTCCGAGAACGGCACCGCGTGAGCAGTCTTCTCGTAAGCAGAATGGAGGGCGTCTTCCAAGGCTCCGATCAACAGGTCGAAGGGAATATTCTTCTCTTTTTCGATCTGGCGGAGAGCCTCTATCGTCTCCTTGTTCATCCCCTTCCCCCTATTCGAACTCGTATATCAGATGAGCACTACCGATCTCACCCAGAGGGATCATGGCCTTACGATCCGCGTCGGCGATCACTATCGCGTCTGCATCGACTTCCATCAGTATCCCCTGCCAGACCTTGGCGCCCTCTATGGGCGCTCGGGTCTTCACGTACACCTTCTTGCCCAGTTGAGCCTCGAAGTGGCTCCTCTTTCTGAGCGGCCTCTCCAGACCCGGCGAACTGACCTCCAGGGTATATGCCCCTGCGATCGCGTCCGATTCATCGAACACCCGGCCCACCGCGCCCGACACACGACTGCACAGCTCATGGGTGACTCCGTCTGGATGATCGATGTAGAGGCGGATGATCTTCTGCCTCTTGCCACCCATCTCCTCGAGGAGCACCAGTTCCACGCCCTCGACCTCTTGGTCGATGAGCTCTTGGATCCACGACTCCGACAGCGCCACGACCCTCTACCTCAAGTAAAACAAAAGTGGGCTCATCTGCACCCACTTTGGTGAACAACACTTGGCTTTCGTTTGCGAGAGGATTATAGCACGGTCAGACGGCCGCCTCCCACAAAGCACGCACGCGTGCAGGCAGATCGGCCACCGCTACCTCTTCGCGGTCGCCCCCTTGTCGTGGTTGCACCTCCACGATCCCTTCGCCGCTCTTCTTGCCCACAGTGACCCTCACAGGGCAGCCGATGAGCTCAGCGTCGGCGAACTTGAAGCCTGGGCGCTGGTCACGATCGTCCCACAGCACCTCCCAACCCGCAGCGGCCAGCGTGTCGTGAAGAGCAGACGCCAACTCAGTCTGCTGCGGATCCTTGATCTGCACCTGCACCAGATGGACGTCAAAGGGCGCGATTGCCTTTGGCCAGACGATCCCCCGCTCGTCGTTGCGCTGCTCGACGGCGGCAGCGGCTATCCGAGCCAGTCCGATGCCGTACGAACCCATCACCAACGGACGCTCCTGCCCCGACTCGTCGAGAACCGTGGCCCCCAAAGGCTTGGAGTACTTGGTGCCGAGTTTGAAGATGTTGCCCACCTCGATGCCCTGCTTCACCACCAAAGGCCGGCCACAGACCGGACAGCCGTCGCCCTCCTCTGCTTCGCGCAGGTCGGCGTATTCCGGCTCGAAATCCCGCCCCACGACCACGCCCACCAGATGGGTGTGCGGCTTGTTGGCGCCCGCCGCGTACTCGCGCGGGCTCGCGTGTCTCTCACCGGCGCCCGCCGCCCCAGCCTGCTCGGGGCGCAGACTCTCGTCGGCCACGATGCGAAGAACGCGCCCCGACGCAAGGCCCACCGGCCCCACGAACCCGACCTCAGCCCCGGTGGCCTCGGCGACCTCCTCAGGGTGCGCCGCCCGGACCTCCGCCTTGAGGTAGCGCGACAGCTTGCTCTCGTGCAGGCTGTGGTCCCCCCGTACCAGTGCCATCACAGGCTTCTCGTCCGCGATGTAGACGAGGGCCTTGATGATCGACGAGGGAACGATGCCCAGAAAGCCCGAGACTTCCTCTATGGTCCGTTGGTCGGGGGTGCTCACCTCTCGCGGAGACGAGCCGCCCGTGCCGGCCGTACCGTCCGGCCCCGGCCGCTCGGGTATGCGCGCGACCGATCGCGCCAGCTCCACGTTGGCCGAGTAGCCGCAGGCGTTGCACAAGGCTATGCGGTCTTCGCCGGCCTCTGCCGGCGCCGTATACTCGTGAGCCTGCGCGCCTCCCATGAATCCGCTGTCGCTCTCCACCCGGTAGAACTCGACCCCGCAGCGACTGAAGATGCGGTCGTAGGCCTCAATATGCTTGGCGTAGCTCGTCTCGAGACCGTCTTCGTCGATGTCGAACGAGTAAGAGTCTTTCATCATGAACTCGCGCACACGCATCACCCCACCCTTGGGCCGGGGCTCGTCGCGGAACTTGAGCTGGACCTGGTACCAGATCTGAGGCAGGTCGCGGTAGGAACGCAGCTCCCGCGAGGCCAGCCACGTGAAGACCTCCTCGTGAGTCATGGCAAGCACCATGTCCCGCCCACCCCGGTCTTTGAGCCGGAACATCTCCTGGCCTATGGACGAGTAGCGGCCGGTGGCCTGCCACACGTCGGACGGATGCAGCGTGGGCATGGAGAGCTCCACCGCCCCGATGGCTTCCATCTCTTCACGGATGACGGCCTTGATCCGTTCCAGCACCCGCCAACCCAGAGGCAGCATGATGTAGATGCCCGAGGCGAACTGCCGCACAAAGCCTCCGCGCACCATCAGCTTGTGACTGACGGCCTCGGCGTCGGCCGGATCCTCTTTGACCGTGGGCATGAAAAGTGCGGTCGCCCGCATGGATCCCTCCTAGGACGAACGTGTGAGCAAAGAGCGCGGCGCGAAGCCCGCGCGAAAGACAGTCTACCAGCCCCGCAGGCCCTACTGTTCCGACGGAGCCGCGCCGCGGGAGGCTATCGCCTCGAAGAGGGCGTCGACCAACTCCGACTGCGGCACCTTGCATACCGGCCGCCCCCTCGCGAACACCACCCCTTCGCCATCTCCGCCGGCTATGCCGAAGTCGGCCTTCCTTGCCTCGCCCGGCCCGTTGACGATGCAACCCATGACGGCCACCTCCAGATCCAGGCCCGACTCTTCCAGCCGGCGCTCCACCTCCAGGGCGAGCGGCTCGAGATCCACCCGCGTCCGCCCACACGTGGGGCACGAGATCACCCGCGGTCCTCTCGGCGCCAGTTCCAGAGTCCGAAGGATCTCAAGAGCCACCCGGACTTCCTCCACGGGGTCGCCGGTGAGCGACACGCGGATGGTGTCGCCGACGCCTTCAGCAAGCAAAACCCCCAGAGCCACCGCGCTCCTGATGGTGCCGGCCCAGCGGGTCCCCGCCTCGGTGACGCCCAGGTGCAAAGGATAGGGGATCCGCTCTGCAAGCAGACGGTTCGCCCTTATGGTGATGAGAGGCGACGACGACTTGGCCGAGACCTTGATGGCCGTGAAATCGAGATCTTCGAGCATCGCGCAATAGCGGACGGCCGACTCGACGAGCGCCCCGGCCGGATCGCGCTCTTCCATCTCGCGCAGATCGCGCTGAAGAGAGCCGCTGTTGACACCTATGCGGATGACCGCACCATGCTCCTTGGCGGCCTCAACAACCTCCCGCACCTCGTCGCGGCCCCCGATGTTGCCGGGGTTGATGCGCACGCCCGCGGCGCCGGCACCGACCGCCGCCACGGCAAGGGCGTGGTCGAAATGCACATCGGCGATGAGCGGCACCGGAGACTCGGCCACCAGCGTACCGAAGGCCTTCGCTCCCGCCGCGTCGGGGACGGCCACCCTGACCAACTGCGCCCCTGCGGTCGCCAATGCTCGAACCTGCCCCAGAGTCGCCTCGACATCGTCGGTGTGGGTGTTGGTCATCGATTGCACCACTACCGGTGCGCCGCCGCCCACAGGCACTCCCCCCACCATCACCCGCTCCCGAGCGGCCACGCGCGCCTCCCCGTCCGGCCTGGTCTAGCCGGCTATGCGGCCGATGTCGTTCCAGGTGGCCACCAGGAACAACAACACGAACACCGCCAGTCCGGCCATGGAGATCTTCTCGAACGTCCGCAGCGAGAGGCTCTTGCCCCTGATGCGCTCGATGATGCTGAAGAGCACGTGCCCGCCGTCCAACGGCAGGAGTGGCAGCATGTTCAGGATGGCGAGGTTCACGCTGATGAGGGCCAAGAGCATGAGGTAGTAGCCGCCCTGATACGCCTCGGTGGAGAGCTGGATGATGCCCACCGGCCCGGCCAGCCCTTGGTCGCCCGTGACCGACACATCACCCGAGAACATCATCCCGATGCCTTTGAAGATGAGCGTGACCATCTCCCAGGTCGTCCGCGCCGCGTAGCCGAAACCACTGGCGAAACCCAGGTCGCGTTCTTCACCGGTGGGAGAGACGCCCAGATAGCCCGTGCCGTCCTCCTGCTCCAGGATCTGCGCCGTCAACTCCACCGGCGCACCATCACGCTGGACGACGATGGTCACGGTCTCCCCCGGATGGGTGAGGATCTCCGCCCGGATATCTTCCCAACTGCCGGTCTTAGCTCCCGCCACGCTCAAGATCTCATCCCCCGGGCGGACGCCCGCGGTCGCCGCGGGAGTCCCCTCTCCCACTTCGTCGATGACCTTCGTGGTCACGTATTCACCCTGTCCGGCTCCGACGATCCAGATGAGCACGAAGGCCAAGATCATGTTCATGACCACGCCGGCCACGATGAAGAGCAGCTTCTGCCACAGCGGGTGCGAGTAATAGCGTTTCTCCACCGGCGTCGCGGCGATCTCTTCGGCGCTCAGCACGCTCTTGCCGGCCAACCGTTCCTCGGGGTCTTGCGGCCGGCGGTCTCCCGCGATCTGGGCGCGCTGTTCGGCCTCGGCCTCCCGCGCCTCGGCTACCCGTAGCTCAAAGTCTTCCTTGTGCATGCCGGTGACCCGCACGTAGCCCCCCAGGGGGAAGGCGGAGATGCCGTAGACCGTCTCTCCTATGCGCCTACTGACGAGAAACGGGCCAAAACCCAGGCTGAACTCTTCCACCCGCATCCCGGTGGCTTTGGCCACGATGAAGTGACCGAACTCGTGCGCCAGTATCAGGACTCCCAGCCCCACTATGGCGACGATCACTCCAACAAAAGTAGTCACGTTCCCCTACCCTCGCATCGAACGTTCTTTGCACACATCTGTAGCCATGAGTCTAGCCCATCTATCGACGGCAGCGGCCTTCTCGTATGTTCCCACCGGACCACTCCCAGCCGCCTGCAACACACTCTCCACCACATCGGTTATACCCGGAAAAGGCAGGGATCCCTCAAGAAACGTGCGCACGCCCACCTCATTGGCCGCGTTCAGGGCGCAGGTGGCAACATCGCCCCTGGCCCCGGCCTCCCTCGCCAGCCGGACCGCCGGAAAGACCGCCTCATCGGGCGACTCGAACTCCAGCGACAGTCCCGCGGTAAGATCCAGGCGCTGAGCGGCCACCGGGCTCCGCTCGGGATGGTGCAAAGCATAGGCGATGGGCACCCGCATATCGGCCACGCCCAAGTGGGCAAGAAGCGCCCCATCGACCATCCGGACCAAGGCGTGCACCACCGACTGTGGATGCACCACCACCTCGATGCGATCGTACGGGAGGCCGAAGAGGTGATGAGCCTCGATGACTTCCAAACCTTTGTTGACAAGCGTCGCCGAGTCGATACTGATCTTCTCCCCCATGCTCCAGGTAGGATGCGCCAAGGCCTGCTCCCTCGTCACTGTTCGGAGGTCCTCGGCATCCCAGCCGCGGAACGGTCCCCCCGATGCCGTGATCACCACCGACTCCACCGCCTCCGCTTTCGCGGCCCCGATCAGCTGGTAGAGGGCAGAATGCTCGGAATCCACCGGCAGGACCTCCACCCCGCGCTGCCGGGCCGCCTCCATCACGAGTGAGCCCGCACAGACCAGGCTCTCCTTGTTGGCGAGAGCAAGCGCTCGCCCACTCTCCACGGCAGCCAAGGTGGACTCGAGGCCGGCAAAACCCACTATGGCGTTGAGCACCAAGTCTGCCTCGACCTCACGGACGAGCCGGGCCGCCGCTGCTGCGCCCGCGCGAACGGACAGCTCCGGGTACAAGACCCCCGGTACTCCGGCCGCGGCCACCTCATCCGCTATGGCGATATCCGCGACTCCGAGCGAGGCGGCCTGTTCGAGAAGCAGAGTGACGTTACGATCGCAGGAGAGGCCCACCACACACAGGTCGCTGCTCGCGGCCACCACCTGTAGGGCCTGGACGCCTATGGAGCCGGTCGAACCGAGGACGATGACGCGCTTCACCGCACCACATCCCCCAGCAGCAGGACATAGAACCAATAGGCGACGAAACCCGCGAACAACAGCGAGTCGAAACGGTCGAGTATGCCGCCATGACCCGGCAACAACTTCCCGGAATCTTTGACGCGGAAGTCACGCTTGAAACTCGACTCGAAGAGATCGCCCCATTGCCCCACGACTCCGATGACCAACCCCAGCATGACGGCCTCCACAGTGGGCAACCAGGGCGAGTAGATCCGCACCACAAGCGCCGCGATCACCGCGCCGGCCAGTCCGCCGATAGCCCCTTCCACCGTCTTTCCGGGTGATATGTGGGGCGCCATCTTGTGGCGGCCTATCGCCTTGCCGACGAAGAAAGCCAAAGTGTCGGCCATGATCGTGCACGCCAAGATCATTATGGTGAGCGCCATGCCGTGCTCAAGATCTCTCACCAGCAGTACGTATGAAAAGCCGATCCCCACCCACAGTATGCCGAAGGCCGTCATGGCCATCCTGCCTACGAAATGGGCGCCCAGATCCCCGAAGAGCGACCAGAAGAAGGTGAGCACCATGAGGACGGCAAGCCCGATCAGCAGCCCCTCGTTACCCAGGAAATAGGCCCCCACCACCATGCCCAACCCCGACACGTAGCCCACCAGCAGGTTGGGTCTGTAGGGCCGGACGATGGTGTAGTACTCGTGCAGTCCGAAGGCCGTCAAGACGATGGCCAGACCGAAGAGGAAGTATCCGCCCAGTATGACCGCCGCGAGCCCGAGAGGAAGAGCGACGACGGCCACTGCCACGCGGTACTTAAGCATTCGAGCTCCCACGGCGAGAACCGAACCGGCGTTCGCGTCCCGCGTAGTCGCTGAGAGCCCGTTCGAACTCCTCCCTGCCGAAGTCGGGCCACAGACAATCGACGAACAAGAACTCCGAGTAGGCCGACTGCCACAGCAGGAAGTTCGAGATGCGACGCTCGCCCGAGGTCCGGATGCAGAGATCGGGGTCGCGCATTATGGGCGAATAGAGGTGTTTGGAGATGTCTTCCTCGGTGATGCTTGAGGGGTCGACTCCGGCGGCGATAGCGCTCCGCACGGCATGCACGATCTCCTTACGCCCGCCGTAGTTGAAGGCTATGAAAAGCACCATGCGGGTGTTGCCGGCAGTCAAGCTCTCAGCCCACTCCATCTTCTCCAGCAGCTGCTCGTTCAACCCTTCGCGGCTGCCCACGAAAGCGACCCTGCAGTTATTCTGGTGGAGTTCAGGCACCTCGGATTCGATCATCTCAGCGTGGAGCCTCATGAGACCCTCGACCTCTTCGGGGGAACGACTCCAGTTCTCGCTCGAGAACGAGAAAAGGGTCAACTGACCGACGCCCGAGTCACGAGCCGCCTCTACCACTCGCCGGACGGCTTGGGTGCCCGCCCTATGACCCGCGGCCACGGGAAGTCCACGGCGGCGCGCCCAACGGCCGTTGCCGTCCATGATGATGGCCACGTGGAAGGGCAACCTGCCGCGCGACTCAGTCTCTCCCCGGTCAGGAGCAGCCTCCCCGCCCAGGCCCCTAAGAACTCTGAAGCGGTCGAATAGGCCCACGTCAGATCTCGAGGATCTCCTCTTCTTTGTGGTGGAGTATTTCGTTGACCTTTTCTATGTGGCTGTCGGTCATCTTCTGGACCTCCTCCTCGGCCCGGCGCTCCTCGTCTTCGGAGATCTCGCCTTCCTTCTTGAGGTCTTTCAGATCCTGGATGACGTCACGACGCACGTTGCGTATGGCGATCCGGCAGTCTTCGGCCATGTTCTTGGCCACCTTGACCAAGTCTTTGCGACGCTCGGCAGTGAGGGCCGGGATATTGAGCCTCACGATCACGCCGTCTACATTCGGGGTGAGCGCCAGGTCGGACTCTTGGATGGCCCTGACCACCGAGTTCACAGCGCTCTTGTCGTAGACGGTGATCGATATGGTCCTCGGGTCCGGCGTCGCCAGAGTCGCCAGTTGCTTGAGCGGGGTCTTCGCCCCGTAGTACTCCACCTGGATGCGATCGAGCAGCCCGGTGGAGGCCCGTCCCGTCCGCACCGTGTTGTACTCTCCGCGCAGCGCCTCCAGCGCGCCCTCCATGCGGCGATTCCCATCGGCTACCAATTCCCGGATCATATCCCCTCCCTCTCACGCGTCTCCGCCAACACTCTGGTGCCGACCTTGTCGCCCCGGAGCACGCGGCGGATGTTCTCCGGCACGCTCATGTTGAACACCATGATGGGTAGACTATTGTCCATGCAGAGCGAGAGGGCGGTGGAATCCATGACCCTCAGCCCACGCTCCAAAGCCTCCCGGTGAGTGATCGACTCGATCATCTTGGCATTCGGATCGGTCTCCGGGTCGGCATCGTAGACGCCGTCGTACTTCTTCTTAGCCATGAGGATGCACTCCGCGCCTATCTCCAGCGCACGCAGGGCCGCAGCCGTGTCGGTGCTGAAGAATGGATTACCGGTGCCGGCCGCGAAGATCACGACCCGACCCTTCTCGAGGTGCCGGATGGCTCTGCCACGGATGTAGGGCTCACAGATCTCGTGCATCCCGATGGCCGACTGCACGCGGGTGTCGACGGCCAGCTTCCGCAATGCATCCTGTAGCGCCAGGGAGTTCATGACGGTGGCCAACATGCCCATATAGTCGGCGGTCGCTCTATCGATGCCCTGGGCAGCGCCGGACACCCCGCGGAAGATGTTGCCGCCCCCCACGACGATGGCCACCTCAGTACCGCCGGCCACCACCTGGCTTATCTCCGCCGCGGTGGTGACCACGCGGTCGGGGTCGATCCCATAACACTGCTCTCCCATGAGGGCCTCGCCGCTAAGCTTCAACAACACCCTCTTCCACAAAGGTTGCTGAGTCATATCGCCTCGCTTCAGCCCTCTTCGGCGGTCTGGACCGCGCCCCGAGGATCGTTGGACGGGTAGAGTGTCCTCTTCTTAGGCCACCTCATCGCCGACGCGGAAGCGCGCAAACCGGCTGATCTCGATGTTCTCGCCGACCTTGCCCACCAATTCACGACGGAGATCGTCGATGGTTTTCTCCGAATCCTTCACGAATTCCTGCTCTAGGAGCACCACGGTTGAATACCACTTCTCAAGCTTGCCGGTCGCGATCTTCTCGATGACGGGCTCGGGCTTGCCCGATTGCCTGGCCTGCTCCTGATAGATCTCGAGCTCAGCGGCCTTGGTGGCTTCCGGGATATCGTCGCGAGAGACCCAGACAGGACTGGCAGCCGCGATCTGCATGGCCACGTCGTGCACGAAGGCCTGAAAATCATCGTTGCGGGCCACGAAGTCGGTCTCGCAGTTCACTTCTACCAGTACGCCGACCTTCGCCCCCGGGTGGATGTATGCGTCGATGACGCCTTCATTGGCAGTCCGGCTCGACTTCTTGTCGGCAGAGGCTATGCCCTTCTTCCGAAGGATCCTTATAGCCTCGTCCATGTCGCCCTGCGCCTCGGTGAGCGCCAGCTTGCAGTCCATGATGCCTGCGCCACAGGCCTCACGCAGTTTCTTAACCAGTCCAGCATCAACAGCCATCTGCAGCCTCCATTGAGACGTCTAACATTTCCAGTGTCATCCCGAGCCATCAACCGGCCCGGCAGGCGCGGCCTCCCGTGGAGGCATCTTCGCCACGATCAGGCGTCGCTCCCAGCCTCGGTCTCGGTCTTGGCGGCTTCATCCGTCGCCTCGGCAACCGCCTCCGCGACCTCTGCGACGACCGGCTCAGCAGCCGCAGGGGCGACAGTCTCAGCAGCCTCCGCGACAGCCGCTCCCGCGGTCTCAGCCACGTTCTTCGACTCAGCCAGGA
>DAIRFC010000005.1:39194-60897 GCA_036795215.1 Actinomycetota bacterium
GCCTCCGCGACAGCCGCTCCCGCGGTCTCAGCCACGTTCTTCGACTCAGCCAGGACCTCCGGCGCTACCGGCGTCTCGGTCACAGCCGGGGTCTCCGTCTCCGGAGCCTTGGCAGCCTCGGGAGCAGCCTGCTGCTCGCTCTTGGGAGCTGCCGGTCGAGCGGCCGGTGCGCGCCTCGCGGGCGCCGGACGAGCACCTGCGCCATCACGAGAACCCTGCCATCCACTTCCCGGACGCGAGCCGCCCTGGCGGCCGGCGCCGCCGGCAGAACGGCCCCCCGCCCCAGAACGACCCTGACCGCGGTCGGGCCCGGAAGAGCGAGAACCGCGCTGCCCCCGCTGCCCCCGGCCTTCGCCGGACGCGTCCCCCGGGGAATCGCTCGAATACGGTACGGCCTGGCTCTGAGCGACGCGCGCAGCCTCCGCAGCCAAGAACTCCGACACCTGGACCTTTGCCTTGCCTTCCTCCACAGCCCGCGCCAACGTCTTGACGATGAGGCTGCAGGAGCGGATAGCGTCGTCGTTACCCGGGATCACATAGTCGACCTCATCGGGGTCGCAGTTCGTATCGCAGAGCCCGATGAGCGGGATACCCAGCTTGTTGACCTCTTTGGTAGCGATAGCCTCCCTCTTGGGATCGGCCACGAAAACAGCGTCGGGCAGGCGCGTCATGATGCCGACCCCCCCGAGGTTGATCTCGAGCTTCTCGAGCTCGCGCTCCATGGCCATGCGCTCTTTGGTGGGCAGAAGGCCCAGCTGGCCCTCTTCTTTGAGTTTGCGGAGCTCATGCATCCTCTTGATGCGGGCTTCGATAGTCGTGAAGTTGGTGAGGAGTCCGCCGAGCCACCGGTGCGAGACATAGGGCATACCGACGCGCACAGCCTCGTCGCGGACCACGTCCTGGCACTGCTTCTTGGTGCCTACGAAAAGGACGCTGCCGCCCCTGCTGGTGATGTTGCGGACGAAGTCGTAGGCATGGTCCAAGAGGACCGTGGTCTGCTGAAGGTCTATGATGTGGATGCCGCCCCGCTCTGTGAAGATGTACGGCTTCATCTTGGGGTTCCAGCGGCGAGTCTGATGACCGAAATGGACTCCCGACTCCAGGAGTTGCTTCATGGATGCTGCAGGCATGCATACCTCACTTTGGTTTTGTTCTTCTTGCTCTCTGAGGAGCGCCCCGGAACCGGTCGCCCGGCACCACCGCGGCGGTGGACCTCAGGTTCGATTGCACAACCGCAGCAGTTTACCACAAGAAAGCGTCGTTTCAGCGAGTCGCCGACGGTCATAGAGCCGCGGCAACAGGGCATCAGCGCGAGCCCGGCGGCCAGGTGGCTGCTATGCGGTCAGTGGGTCCAGATCCAGGTCTTCTTTGATGCGTCCCCGGAGTCTCAGGACTGCTTTGGTGTGAAGCTGCGAGACCCGCGACTCGGTGACCCCCAAGACTTCGCCGATCTCCTTCAGAGTCAGCCCTTCGTAGTAGTACAGCCCGATGACGATCCTCTCACGTTCGGGCAACCGCTCGATCGCAGCCGCAAGCGTCTCTTTGACCGCCTGGATGCGATAGGCCCGCGACGGATCCGGGGCTTCGGTGTCTTCGATGGTGTCGATGAGGTTGACTCTATCCTGCCCCGGTCCGCTCGAATCCCAGAACTCGTCGAGCGCAACGACGGAGGCGCAACTGATCTGGTTGAGTATGTTCTGAAAATCGTCGACGTCGACCTCGAGCTCCGCCGCGATCTCCTCATCACTCGGGGCCCGCATGAGCCGGTTCTCGAGCCTGGTCACCGCCGCTTCGACCTTGCGCGCCCAACTCCTGACCGAACGTGGAACCCAATCGAGTGCTCTCAGTTCGTCGATGATGGACCCTTTGATCCTCGAGACCGCATAGGTTTCGAACTTGATGTTGCGCGAACGGTCGAACCGCTCGAGGGCGCCGATAAGACCGAGGAGGCCATACGAGACGAGGTCGCCCTCTTCGATGTGAGCGGGGAGCCCACTGCTCATCCTGCCGGCCACATACTTGACCAGTGGAGAGTAGGCCAAGATAAGCTTGTCGCGAGCCCTCGTGTCGCCCAGCTCCTTGTAAAGCCTCCAGGCCTCATCCAGTTCTGATTGCTTGGTAGAGTCGGTGATCAAGGCCTTCTCATCTCACGCCCGGGGATGCGCATGGCGGTAAGTCTTCCGTAGATGAGCAGCGGAGACGTGGGCGTAGACCTGAGTGGTCCGCAACGAAGAATGGCCCAACAGTTCCTGTATAGCCCGCAGATCGGCGCCGCCCTCTAGTAGATGGGTGGCAAAAGAGTGGCGCAAGGTGTGCGGTGACGTTCCCGAAGGTGCGCCTGCTACCGCAAGGTAACGCGCCAGACGCCGCTGGACATCTGATGAAGACAACCTACGTCCTGTCCGGCTCAGAAAGACATGTCCCTCGTCTGTAGAACCCTTGGCCAACCGAACTCGCCCCTCTTTGAGATACCGCTCCAGAGCGCCCAGTGCGATGGCACCCACCGGTACCACCCTCACCTTGCGTCCTTTCCCAAGTGCCCGGACCTCACACGAGTCGAAACTCACGTCGCGCAGTTTGAGATCCAATACTTCCTGACAACGTAGCCCGGATGAATATATTAGCTCGAAAAGCGCGCGATCTCGCAAATCGAGTGGCTTGGACCCGTTGATGGCCTCCAAAAACTGCGCCACCTGGTCGGGCGTGAGTACCTGCGGCAACCTGCGCGGCATCTTCGGGGACGACACCCCCTCGCCGGGACTTGATTGGAGAAGTCCGTTCTCTTCACAGAAGCGCAGCAGACTGCGCACCATGGACAGCTTGCGTCCGATGGTGCTGCGCGCATAGGAACGGGTGCCCACGGGCCCCGGATCGGAGAGGGCAGCCGCGAACGCCATGACATCCGCGCGTGAGATATCAACTATCTCCTCGACACCCCGCTCATGTAGAAAGATAGCGAACTGGCGCAGATCCACGGCCGAGGCCTTCACGGTGCGAGGACTGTAGCCGGCTCCGATGAGACTGCGGATGAACGCGGTGATCGGTTGCTCCAGTCCTGCCGGAAGAGACGACATGGTCTGCCCGCCTGTCTGCATGCTGCTCCTGACTACTTTCGCCGTTCAGGGCGCCCGAACGAAGATGCCGGGTCCCGCCCGCCGCACCACGCCGGCCAGTTCGAGCCTGGCAAGCACTGTCGTAAGCTCCCTGACCCCAAGACCAGTAGGCCCAACGAGACCGTCCACCGAAGCCGGTCCGGTCTCCAGGGCCCCCAGGACCCTCTCGCTGTGAGCGCTGCACCCGCCACCCAACGTGGCCTGAGTGTCCGCCTGACACTCACCCAGACGAGGCGCGCTACGGGGCTGCCGTTCTTGTCTTTGGATTCTTGTCTGCAACAAGAAGTCCTCTACCGTGACGCAAGGGTCGACCGCCGGGAGGGCTCCATCGTACAGCAACGTGTTACAGCCCCGGTGATTGTCGCTGAGCACCGGCCCGGGTACGCTGAACACCGGCCTCCCCAGCGAGAGCCCCCAGCTCACGGTCTGCAGCGCTCCGCTCGCGCGGGGGGCCTCTGTCACCAGCACTGCATCCCCAAGGGCCGCCAAGATCCGGTTGCGATGCGGGAAGGTCCAGCGTGCCGGACCTGCGCCCGGCGGCATCTCGCTAACGACTACTCCGACAGACGCAATACGGTTGTACAGCCAGCGGTTGCGGGGTGGATAGACCACGTCCGGGCCGCAGCCAAGCACCGCCGCCGTGAGACCACCCGCCTCCATGGCAGCCACGTGGGCCCGGCTGTCTATACCCAAAGCCATCCCGCTGACCACCGCTATGCCACCGGTCGCAAACGCTGTCGAGAAGGCTTCTGTCGCCCGCTTCCCGTATGCCGTAGCCCTTCGAGTGCCCACGATCGCCACCCTCGGCAACGTCGATAGGCGCGCAAGCAGCTCTTCGGGCCCTCGCACGAACAACCCGGCGGGAGGGAGCTCGAGGTCGTTGAGCTCCTTCGGATAATCCGGCGCTCCGTATGGAACGAATCTTACGTTGGAGCACGCCATGGCCGCCTCTACCTCTTCGACCTGGAAGGCACGCCTTCTCGACTCAAAGAGAGAGATCACCCTGGGGAGCGCCCCCCATTCCCTCAGATTCGTAGCCGATGCCTGCCAGACACCCAAGACCCCTTCTCTAGCCAACAGCTTCAAGAGACTGTGACAGCCGGTCTGACCGATATACGCAAGTCCGAGAGCTGCCTCATAGTGCATCCGCCCGTCGCTCTGGGCGCCCATCACTCGAACCCTATGCGGCGCCGGTCGAGCCGCAAAGCCAGGGCCTCAGCGATGTGTTCCACCCGGACAGGGAGTTCATTGTCGAGGTCGGCTATGGTGCGCGCGAGATTGACCGTCCTCACGTACGCTCTGCCGCTGAGACTCTCCCTTACCAACGCCTCCCTCAGCAGAGCTCGAGCGTCTCTGGTGAGCTGGTTACCCTTCTCGAGCGGAGTGTCTGTCGCTGTCGCGGGCCTCACGAGACGCTCGCTGCGGAACGCCCGCGCCGCCGCCACCCTGTCGCGAACCACCACAGATTTCTCGCCGACATCGGGCTGTTCGAGACAGGACAGCGTAAGCGGTGGTATCTCGATGAGCGCATCGACCCTATCCAAGAGCGGTCCGCTGATGCGGGCTCTGTAGCGTTCAACGCTGGCCGCGGTGCACCGGCATGCCTTCTCAGTGTGACCCAAGTAGCCACACGGGCAGGGGTTCATGGCCGCGACCAGAGTGCACGCTGCCGGGAACACAGCCGTACCGACCCGACGGGATATCATCACGCACCCCTCTTCAAGAGGTTGCCGAAGAGCCTCAAGACCATCGCGGGAGAACTCGGGGAGTTCGTCCAGGAACAGTATGCCCCGGTGGGCCAGACTGACTTCTCCCGGCCGCAGAGACGTCCCCCCGCCCACGAGCGCCGACCGCGACGCGGTGTGATGAGGCGCTCTGAACGGCCTCTCCCTTAGCAGTCCGCCCTGCGCCCCCCGGAATCCGGCGACACTCCACACCCTCGTGACCTCCACCGCTTCCTCTCGGGTCAGGAGAGGAAGTATCCCCGCGAGCCTCCTTGCCAGCATCGTCTTGCCCGCTCCAGGTGCCCCGACCATCAGGAGATGATGCCCGCCGGCGGCCACGATCTCGAGAGCCCGTTTCGCCTGACGGTGCCCGACTACATCGGAGAGGTCGGGAGAATCATCGGCCGCCGGCCTGGGTGTTGCACAACGTCCGCGCGCCCACCGAGCGCCTCTCTCGATGATGCGGTCTCGGCACCCGGAGTCTTTGACAACGAGCACCGCTTCGGCCAGTGACCTGACACCGGCCACCGGCATGGAGCTCACCTCCATGACAGCGGGAACGCACTCGACAGGGGCGATGAGCAACCACAACCCCTCCTTGCTTGCCGCCTCGGCAACCGAGAGAATGCCGCGCGTAGGACGCACCACGCCTTCTAGGGACACCTCTCCCACCGCCCCGACGCGCCGCAGAAACTCGGCCGGCATATGCCCGCATGCCGCCAGCGTCGCCAGCGCGACGGGTAGGTCGAAGCCCGGGCCCTCCTTGGGAACGTCACCGGGACTCAGGTTGATGGTTATGCGGCGAGAAGGCAGAGCAAGGCCACTGGAGGCAGCGCCCGAGCGGACCCTCTCCCTCGCCTCACGCACCGCGGCGCCGGGGAGTCCCACGATGGTGACACCCGGAAGCCCGCTTCTGGCATGCGCCTCCACCCGTACCGGAACGCCCTCGATTCCCACCACAGCGAAGCCCCATACCGAAGCGACTCCCATGGCTCCTCACGCCTCGAGAACGTTTCTGACATGGCGCAGACTGCAGGGCAGACCCTGCCCGTCCAACCTCACCACAACGGCATCGAAGCGGACCGGACATGGAAACAGACCCCTAGTGGAAAGCCACCACAGCGCCGAGCCCCTCAACCGGGAGGCCTTGCGCGGTCCGATAGCCTCGAGGGCCGTGCCGTAGTCGTCGGTGCAACGGGCCTTCACTTCCACTATCACCACTTCGCAACGGTACCGGCAGATGAGGTCCAACTCCCCCATGGGGGTCCGTTGATTCTTGGCGAGGACGCGGTACCCTCTGGCAGACAGGAAGGCGGCTGCCACCTGCTCCCCTGTACGGCCCCGCGCGATCCGGTCTACAGGAACACGAGTCTCCAGGTCGGCCTCCTTGCTTGCGTCATGCGATGTTCAGATCCTGCAGGCAGGCTAGCGCCGGGAGGTCGGTCACGCACTCAGACTTCAGTACCAGATTGGATGGCAGAGACATGTCATGCAGGCCGGAGCACCTCGACACCTTCTGCACGGCCGTTGTCGAGCACTACTCGAAGCACGGTCGCGACCTTCCCTGGCGGCGGACCACCGATGCCTACGAGATACTGGTCTCGGAGATCATGCTGCAACAGACCCAGGTGGCACGCGTCCTGCCCAAGTACCGCCGGTTCCTGGACGCCTTTCCCACGATGGCGGAGCTGGCCAAAGCCCCCGCTGTCGACGTCCTCTCGATATGGCAAGGCCTCGGATACAACAGGCGCGGCCTCGCGCTGCACCGGACGGCCCAGATCATCACCCGCGAGCACGGAGGCCGGGTCCCGGACTCGCCCGCCTCACTCCGCGCCCTCCCCGGTATCGGGCCGGCCACCGCCGCCGCGGTGTGTGTCTTTTCCTACAACGCGCCCCTCGTGTTCATCGAGACCAACATCAGGGCGGCTTTCATCCATCACTTCTTCCAGGATCGAGCCGATGTGGACGACCGGGAGATCCTCCCTCTGGTGGAGCTCACGCTCGACCGTCACGATCCTCGTTCCTGGTACTACGCCCTGATGGACTACGGGGTGTGGGTCAAGAGACAGTTCTCCAATCCCAGCAGGAAGAGCCGGCACCACACTACGCAGAGCCCGTTCGCCGGATCGCACCGGGAGCTTCGGGCAGAGGTCCTGCGCGCACTGCTATCGGCCGCACCGCGCGCCCTCACCGCAGCGGAAGCGCACTCATCACCGGCTCTCAGCGGAAGAGAAGTGGGAGACGTGGCAGCGACGCTCGACGAGCTCTGCTCCGAGGGGTTCCTGGTCCGGACCGGCGCTGCCTACCGCGTGACGGGAGCCGGGGGATCGGAGTCGCGCCGCGAGAACAGATAGTGCGCGACGAAGTACTCTCTGCCTGAATCCAGGGCGAAGGTCTCCTCGCAGGCCATGAAGAAGATCCTCCAGTAGGCCAGCCAGAGCCGGGCTCGTTCGGGGCCGTAGACGGACGTAAGGACCGGGAGGACCTCTTTCCGCCTGCGGTCCAACTCATCCAGCCAGGCTCTGAGGGTGCGGGCGTAGTGCCGCCCGTCCACCTCCCACCGCTCCTTGAGACGGAGGCGATCCTGATAGCGGGTGAGATAGCCCCACGACGGCATGATGCCGCCCGAGAAGAAGTGCTCGGCCATCCAGCCGCCCGGCCCGTCGGTTTCGAAGGCGTAGAAGAAGCGCCTGTGGCAGAAAACGTGCACGAACAGGCTGCCCTGCGGCTTGAGCCACTTCGATATCCGGTCGAAAAGCTCGCCGTGATTGCGGACGTGCTCCAGCATCTCCACCGATACCACCCGGTCGAAGAGCCGGGATGGCTCGAAGGCGCCCACCTCTGCGGTGACCACCTCTAGGTTCGTGAGGCCCTGCTCGTCGCGCCGGCCCTCTATGAACCGCCTCTGACTGTGCGAGTTGCTGATCGCCACCACCCGGCTCTTGGGGAACATGTGGGCCGCCCACATGGCGAACGAGCCCCAACCGCACCCGAGGTCGAGGATGTCTTGGCCGTCGGCCAGGCCGGCGCGCTCCGCCGTGAGCGCCAACATGGCCTCTTCAGCGCCGCCCAAGTCGGCCACCCCATCCGCCCAGTAGCAGGAGCTGTATTTGAGGCGGGGGCCCAAGACCATCTGGAAGAACGCGGCCGGGAGCTCGTAGTGCTGTCTGTTGGCGTCGTCGGAGTTGACGGTGACCGGGCCTCTCTCCAAGAGGGCTAGAAGCTCATTCTCCCGCGCCTCGTTCTCCTCCGCCGTGAGGCGCGAGAACGTCTGCACCAGACCTCTCACCCGGGTCCTGATGATCCGGCGAAGCACCCGGTCGGGCAGACAGCCCGAAGCGAGCACCATGTCCTCAAACGCGCTCACTCCGCCTCCTTCACTGATCCCACAACCCCAACTGAGAAGTCCCTACCCCCTGGAAGCTCAGGCGATGCAGAGGACAGGGACCGTGCCGGCGGAGCGCCTCCCTGTGGTGCTCGGTGCCGTAACCCACGTGCTCGTCAAAACCGTACTCCGGATAACTCACCGCGAGCGTCCGCATCAGCCGGTCGCGCACCACCTTGGCCACGATCGATGCCGCCGCGACCGCTGCGCTCTTGTAGTCGGCTCCGACGATAGACACGCTCCGCAGCTCCGGACGCTTCAGATCGAACCCGTCGATCACGGCGGTACAGTACCGACCGTCCAGCGATTCCACCACCCGGCCGAGTGCGGCCACGTTGCATCGATGAAGCCCGATCTCGTCGATGGAGCGTGGAGAGACCGCCGCCCAGCTCACCCGCGCCGCCTTGGCCAATATGAGCGGAAACAGCGCCTCCCTCGACCGGAGACTCAGCTGCTTGGAATCGGTCAGGCCCTCCAGTCCGGCGAACGGCGCAGCCGAGTAGTCCAGCACCACCGATGCAGCCACGAGTGGACCGGCCAGGCAACCACGTCCTGCTTCGTCGGCCCCGGCCAGCCGGCATCCCTCTCCACGCCCCGCGGCCACCGCGTCCGCGATGACTCCCCTGTCGAAGCGGAAGGGATCGCAGGCCCGGGTCTTCTTGATGCCGGCTCTACCTGCCATCGGACGAGCCCACTACAGGCCGCCGATGTGACTGAAGGGCCAGTAGATGCAGAAGGCCGAACCGATGATGGCGTCCTCGCTCACCTGACCGAACCTGCGGCTGTCGCCGCTGTTGTTGCGGTTGTCACCCATCGCCCACACGTGGTCCGCATCGACGGTGACCTCCGTGAACTCATCGAAGATCGGGTATTCCTTGATGAAGGGCTCGTCTTGCGCGACCCCGTTGACCCAGAGCGCTCCGTTGTGAACCGCGACCGTATCGCCTTCGACAGCGACCACTCGTTTGATGAACGGCTCACTGCCCTCGGCTGCGCCGGGAGGGTGGAACACGATCACGTCCCCCCGTTCCGGATCGCGAAAATGGTAGACCAAGCGGTTCACCAATACTCGATCGCCTTCCACAAGGGTAGGCTCCATCGATGGCGACGGGATGACGTAGGGCTTGAGAACGAACAACTGGATGAGCAAGGCCAAAAGGAAAGCGGCCGCCACGATGGCGACCACTTCGAGTATCCAACGGATCACATCGTCCCGGCGCGAAACCGGCGGGACCACGACCTCAGTCTGCACCACACCGCCAGGGCCGATCGGCTCCGGCTCCTCCACAGAGCCTGAATCCGGTTCGTTCACCGGGCGACCGGCCTAGATGCGCTTTTCTTTGACTCGGGCCTTCTTGCCCAGCTTGTCGCGGAGGTAGTACAGCTTGGCCCGGGCGACATCGCCGACGGCGGTGACCTCTATCTTGTCGATCTTGGGCGAATGAAGCGGGAACGTCCGCTCCACACCCACGCCGAACGACTGTTTGCGCACCGTGAAGGTCTCGCGCGCCCCGTGGCCCTGCCGGCTTATGCAGAAGCCCTGGAAGACCTGGATACGCTCCCTGCTACCCTCGGTGACCTTGAAATGCACACGCAAGGTATCTCCGGACTTGAAGACCGGGAGATCCTCGCGGAGCTGACTCTGTTCGAAATCTTGAATCGCGCCCATGTGTCTACCCAACCCTGACCTGATGATCTTGAGATTCGACTACGTACCCGCAGAAAAGCCAGCAGACTTTAGAGCATCGCGGCAGGGATTACAACCCTCGCCAATGACTTATGGGCCAGTAGACGGCGAACGCGCATCCCATGATGGACTCGATGTCGATAGGGCCGAAGTATCTGCTGTCCCCACTGTTGTTGCGATTGTCGCCCAGGACGAAGACCTTGCCCTCGGACACCACCTCTTCTTCTCCCGCCTGCGGATACACCCCCGCGAAGTCCTGCTCGAGGAGATATGGCTCGTCTTGCGCCACGCCGTTGACCCACAGCTTGCCGTCTTTCACAGTGACCCGGTCGCCCGCCACCGCCACGACCCGCTTCACCAGGTCCTCGCCCTCCACCCTGGGCGAATGGAAGATGACCACGTCGCCCGGCTCCGGGTCGCGGAAATGGTAAGAGAGACGGTTGATGAGGACGCGATCACCGTCCTCCAAGGTAGGACGCATGGAGACCTGATGGATGGTGAAGGGCTTGATAAGGAAGGCCTGCACCAGCAGCGCGATGGCAAAAGCCGCGGCGACTATCACCACGATCTCGAGCGCTATGCCCCATGGGCCCCGCTTCTTCTCATCTCGGGCGCGCCTGCGGTCAACCGCCTGCTCCCGTTCCACGCTCTTGCCTTCGCCGTTTTCTACCACACGTCACCCTTTCTCCCCGCTGCCTGTCTCGCCGCCCTCGCGAGCCTCGGTCACCGCAGCCCATCGCTCCCAGGGGGAGGGACGGGCGTTCTCGCGACGCCATCTGGCGATCGCACCGTGATCTCCGCTCAACAGGACCGTGGGCACCTCCATACCCTGGTACTCTCGCGGCCGTGTGTAATGAGGATACTCGACCATCCCCCCCAATTCCTCGCTGAACGACTCCTCAACGACACTGCCGGTGTTGCCCAGCGCCCCAGGCAGATGCCGCACCACCGCCTCGATCACCGCCATCGCGGCCACTTCGCCGCCGGCGAGCACATACGGGCCGATCGATATCGACCCGCCGGCCAGCAGAGCCTCCACCCGCGCGTCGAAGCCCTCGAACCGGCCGCACAACAGCACCAGATCCCGCTCCCCCGCCGACAGCTCGAGGCCCAGCTTGTGGTCGAACGGCCGCCCCCCCGCGGCCAAGACGTACACGTCCCGGGTCTTCTTGACTTGTGCCGCCGGCTCGTCAAAGACCTGTTCCAGCGCCGCCGCCACGATGTCCACCCTCGTCACCATGCCCGGTCCGCCTCCGTAGGGAGTGTCGTCGACCTCGTGATGAGGGAGAGCGCTGTACTCCCGGATGTTGTGCACCGAGATGGACACCGCCCCCGACTCGATGGCGGTCGCTACCGGGTGTTGGGCCACGAACCAATCGAAGGCGTCGGGGACCAAGGTGAAGATGTGGATGTGTTTCATCCGGGCACGCCGTCGGTGGTGTCTTCGTCCGGGATCGCTTCCGCTCCCTTGGTCTCGTGCTCCCCCAGAAAGGCCGGCGATACCACCAAGTAGCCCGCGTCCACCGCAACCTCGGGCACGGCCTCCAGCACGAACGGGACCAGCGACTCTCCCCCCGTCTCGAGTGAGACGGCCAGGATGGCATGCGCAGGCGACTCGATCACCTCGGTCACCCTGCCCACGACCGCACCCGGACCATCCCTTACCTCCAAGCCAACAAGATCGAACGGGTAGTACTCATCTTCATCCAGTAGGGGGAGCTCGCTGGAGTGCACCTCCAGGATGTACCCGCGCAGAGCCTCGGCCGCGCCACGATCGCCGACTCCGCTGAACGCCACGATGGGGAAGTCATCGCCGCCCCTTGCGGACTCGATGGTAAGACGCACGCGCTCCTGCAGGCGCCGGCCGGCAACCCCGACATGGCGCGGACGGGCATAGAACACGGAACCCGGAGCGAAACGCTCCGGGTTGTCCGAGTCGGGCATGATGCGTACTTCGCCATGGACGCCGTGCGGACGCGATATCCGCCCGACCTCGATCCACTCAGGACGGCTCATCTCAGCGCACGCCCCGTAGACGGCTCAGTCGACTATCTCGACCGAAGCCTGCTTGCCGTCTTTCACGGCGCTGGCTTTGACCACGGTCCGCAAGGCCCGGGCGATGCGGCCCTGCTTGCCGATCACTTTGCCAACATCCTCTTTGGCTACGAACAGGCGCAGTAGGACCCCGTCGGAGTTCTCGCTCTCTTCCACCCTCACCTGCTCCGGGTTGTCGACGAGCGATCGAGCCAAGAATTCGAGCAGCTCTTTCACCTAGACGATGCCTTTCACGCTGAAGAGTTTGCGCACCGTGTCGGAGGGCTGTGCGCCGCACTGCAGCCACTGCTTGGCTTTGGCCTCGTCCACTACGATCACTGACGGTTCGCTCTGCGGGTTGTAATACCCGATGGTCTCGATGAACCGCCCGTCACGGGCACGCCTGGAATCGGCGACCACGATGCGGTACGTCGGATGCTTCTTACTGCCGCGACGCGTCAATCTGATTGCTGTTGCCATAGGTCACCTCCTCAAATCAGCTAGAGTTCCCGAACATCTGGAACGGGTTTTTGGGTGCACGGCCCGATCCCAGTTGCTTCATCATCTTCTGGACCTGCTTGAACTGAGCGAGCAACTGGTTGATGGCCTGTATATCGGATCCCGACCCGGCCGCGATGCGCCGGCGCCGGCTGCCGTTGATAAGCTCGGGATGACTGCGCTCCTCGGGCGTCATCGATTGGATGAGCGCCTGGATCTTGTCGAACGCCCTGTCGTCCACCTGCATGCCCTTCAGTTTGCCCGCCGGGATGCCGGGGATCATGCCGAGGAGGCTGGAGATGGACCCCATCTTGCGGACCTGCTGGATCTGCTCCAGAAAGTCATCGAACGTGAAGGTGGCTTTGCGGAGCCGCTGCTCCAATTCCCTGGCCTGGCGCTCGTCGATGGTGCGCTCGGCCTTCTCGATGAGCGAAAGCACATCGCCCATCCCGAGGATGCGCGAAGCCACCCGGTCGGGGTGGAAGTACTCGAAGTTGTCGAGTTTCTCGCCGCTGCTCGCGAACTTGATCGGTTTGCCGGTGACCGCACGGACGGAGAGCGCCGCGCCGCCTCGGGCGTCGCCGTCCATCTTGGTGAGGATCACACCGTCGAACTGCACACGCTCCTGGAACTGCAAAGCCACGTTGACGGCGTCTTGGCCGGTCATGGCATCGACGACCAAAAGGATGTTGTGTGGCTTCACCGAGTGGCGGATGCGTACCAGCTCTTCCATGAGCTTGTCGTCGATATGGAGGCGGCCCGCCGTGTCGATGATGAGCACGTCGCGACCCTTGTCCTGAGCCCATTTGACCCCGTGCTTGGCGATGTCCACCGGATCGGCCGACGTACCCTCGTCGTACACCGGCACCCCGAGTTGCTCGCCCAGGGTCTTCAGCTGGTCGACGGCGGCCGGCCGGTAGACGTCGCCGGCCACCAAGCCCGGCGCCTTACCCTGGCCGAGCAGGAAGTTGGCCAACTTGCCGCAGGCGGTGGTCTTGCCCGAGCCCTGCAGGCCCACCATCATGATGACTGTAGGCGGCCGCGGGGAGAACGTGAGCTTGGTGGACGCCGACCCCATCAACGCCGTCAACTCCTCGTTGACGATCTTGATGAACTGCTGAGCCGGAGTCAGGCTCTCGAGCACCTCGCTGCCGAGTGCCCGGTCTTTGACCCGGTCGACGAACTGCTTGACGACTTTGAAGTTGACGTCGGCCTCGAGCAGCGCCAAACGGATCTCACGGGCGGCCCGCTCCACGTCTTTGTCCGTGAGCTTGCCCTGCCTCTTGAGGCCGTCAAAGGCTGTCTGCAGCTTATCCGAGAGGGATTCGAACACCTGTCACCTTGCCATCTAACAGTGCTGTGCGGGCACCGCTCCGCAGCGGCCGCACCTCGGCCGCGAGGGAGGGAGTTTACTAGCAGGCAGGAGCGCCGTCAAACCGGTCATTGCCGGCGGGCCGTTTCGCACCGGCCGGCCGCGACCTCGGTCAACGACGGCCAAGGGAATCGTCGAACAGCAGTGAGGCGAAATCAGCCGCGTCAAAGGGCTGCAGACTCTCCAGTTTTTCCCCTGTGCCTATGAGCTTGATGGGGAGATCCAGCTCGTGCGAGACCGCCAGGGCGATGCCGCCCTTCGCCGTCCCGTCCATCTTGGTCAGCACCACGCCGGTGAGGTCCACGGCCTCTTTGAACATCCGCGCCTGGATCAGCCCGTTCTGTCCCGTAGTCGCATCGATGGTGAGCAGACATTCGTGCGGCGCTCCCGGCACGCGCTTCTGGATCACCCGTCCCACTTTGGCCAACTCGTTCATGAGGTTCACCTGGGTATGGAGCCGGCCGGCCGTATCGATGATCACCACATCGGCCTTGCGGGCCTCCGCCGCCGCGATGCCGTCGTAGACCACGGCTCCGGGATCCCCACCCCGCTCGTGGTGCACCACCTCACAGCCCACACGGCGCCCCCACTCCCCGAGCTGCTCTATGGCCGCCGCCCTGAACGTGTCGCCCGCCACCAGAAGGGGCTCCTTGCCAAGCTGCTTGAGATGCCAGGCGATCTTGCCGATGGTGGTCGTCTTGCCGGTGCCGTTGACGCCGACCATGAGGATCACCGCGGGAGCATGAGCCACATCGATGCGCGTGTCGGCCTGGCAGAAGTGAGCGGCCGTGGCGGCGCGGAGCCGCGTGAGCAGATCTTTCGAATCCTTGATGCTTCCGGCGTTCGCCTCGGCCTCCAGGGTCTCGACGATGGAGATGGTGGTCTCCACGCCCACGTCGGCGTAGATGAGGGCTTCTTCGATGCTCTCCCAGAGATCATCGTCAAAACGATCGAAGAGCACAGCCGAGAACTGCTGCTGCAGTGCCTTGCGGCTCTTGGAGAGGCCCTCCCGCAGCTGAGACATCCATCCCCGTCTCGTCTCCTGCACCTCAGCGGTGGCTTTTGCAGCGACCTCGTCGGATATGCCGATGAACACCTCGGCCCAGTTGTGGCTCAAAGCTCTATGCCCCTTTCGCTACAGCCAGCCTGCGCGACAAGATGTGGGAGGTGCCGTCGCTCTCCAGTGTGACACCGTAGAGAGTGTCGGCGACTTCCATGGTCTGGCGCTGGTGGGTGATTATTATGAACTGCGTCCGTTCCCGATACTTGCGCACCAAGCTCAAGAAACGACGGATGTTGATGTCGTCGAGCGAGGCCTCCACCTCGTCAAGGATATAGAAGGGGCAAGGCCGGGCCAAGAACAGCGAGAACAGGAAGGCTATCGCCGTCATGGCCTTCTCGCCCCCTGAAAGCAGGCTCAGGCTCCGCGGGGACTTGTTGGGGAGCTTGACCTCGATCGCGATGCCCCCCATCTGCGGGCCCACCGGCTCTTCCTCTCCCTCCTCGTCCGCCCCGCCCGCGTCCTCGTCGTCCGGAGCCTTACCGACCGCCTTCGCCTCCGTCAGCTTGAGCGACCCCTTGGCGCCCGGGAACACCGAGGCTATGACCGACGAGAAGTGCTCTCGAGTGGCCTCGAAGATCTCGGTGAAGACCCGCTCGATGTGCTCGTCGAGGTCTTTGATGACATCCTGGAGTTGAGCCATGGACGTCTCCAGATCGCGCCTCTGCTCTTCCAGGAAGCGAGCCCGTTCTTCGGTCTCGGCGAACTCCTGTTCGGCCAGCGGATTGATGGGCCCGATACGCTCCCGCCGCCGTTCAGCCCTCTCCACCGCGGCCTCCAGAGAGGCGGCATCGGCATCTGCGACATCAGCCGGCTGGAGCGCGCGCGGAGACATGTGGCGCCTGCGCAGTTCGGCCAGCTCGCCCTCGAGCACGCTCATCCGGTCTCGTAAGACGGCTCGCTCCACCTGAAGCTCGGTCGACCGGGCCGACAAAGCGTCGATCTGACGCTGAGACTCGGCCTCGGCGCCGCCCCAGTCGCGCATGGAGCGGGCGGCCCCGTCGGCCTGCTGCCGGGAGGCGTCCACCTTGGCTCCCAGGCTCGAGACGACCGTCTGAGCTTTCTCCGCCAACCGGCCCGCCTGTTCGAGCAGCGTGGCTACCACCGGGACATATCGTTCGAGAGCATCGACCCTGCGACGGCACCGTGCAAGTTCAGTCTCGGCCACGTCACGCTGCGACAGCGCCCGTGTCCTTTCGTTCTCATGAGCGCGGCAACGTTCGCGCAGCCGTACCTCTACCAGCGCGGCCTGCCCCTTCTTCTCTTCCAGCCTGCCGACCCTGCGGCGCAGGGTCTCCATCTGGCTCTGATGTTCCCGCAACAGGACGCGCGCCTCGTCGAGTCCCACTTCGCCGGCTACCATGTTCTCTTCGACCGACCGCAACTCAGCAAGCATCTCGGCCGAGAGAGCGCTTTCGCGCTCCTTGCGGTCCGCCAGCTCGATGGACTGCCGCCGGGCTTCCTCCAGCCTGCGAGTCTGCAGGTCGCAGTCGCCCCTGAGAGCCGTCGCCCGGCGAACCGCCTCCTGCAGCAGCCGTTCTTTCTCGCGGTACTGCTCTTCGGCTTGACCGGCCGCTATCGCCGTCTTCTCCACAGCCTCGCGAGTCTCCAGCCGGCGGGCCACGAGAGTCTCTTGCTCCTCCGTGGCCTCCACCAACTCGTTGCCCGCGCGAAGCAGGGTCTCGGCACTCACTTCCTGGCGCCTGGCCGCATGCAGGCCGCCCCGCAGCAACTCCCCGGTCCGGCTGACGATCTGCCACGGACCACCGTCTTCGCGCACGCCGACGCCTGATGGGTCGTCTACATGGTCGCGTTCAGCCACCGCCGTGGGCCCGATGAGATCGCGCAAGACCCCCACGACACTCGCGGGGCCGGCGACCACATCCCACAGGTCGCAAGTCCCAGCGGGTGGTCTTTCGGGCTCATCCTTCCGCCCCTGTGACGCACCCGACTCCTGCACCGCCTCCAATGGTCCGCCCGCTGCAAAGACCTGGGTGAGCGGGCTGCCGGCAGGCACCACCACCGCCTGCACCAAGGGGCCGAGAGCCGCGGCCAACGCCCGCTCGTACCCGGGCTCCACCGTCAGGACCTCCGTCAAAGAGCGGTAGCCCGTCCCAGATTCGAGCAACTCACGGACACCGGCCGGGATACCCTCTCGCCGGTCGAGTACATCCGACAGCACGGCCACGCGTGAGTCGACACCAGCGAGCAGCTCACCCAGAGCCGCATCGGCGTGAAGAGCCTCCTCCGCCGCGGCCCTTGCCCGCTCACGCTCGTCCGCGGCGGAGCGCAGGGCCGACTCGGCCTCGCTCACCATGGTCTGCGCGGCGGCCAACTCTACCTCCGACGCTGCCGCCTCGCTCTCCAATCGCTCCACACGAGCGGCCGCCTCTGCGATGAGAGCGGCCAGCTCTTCGCCCACCCGGCTGCGCTGGTCCACCTCACGGCGCAAGAACTCCCTATCCTGCAGGGCCCGCGACCGGGCCGCTTCGAGCTCGAACACCGAGTCCTTGAGCCCGTCTTCGGTGGCCACCGCCGCCTGGTACACGGGCAAGGAATCCTCCAATGCCCTGCGCAGATCTTCCACCCAACCACTCACCCGCGCCAGACGGTTCTCGTGGCTGGTGGCGGCCATGACCTCGTTCACGCGAGCAGCGGACGACACGGCTTCACCCGCGGCGAGGTCGTAGCGCCTGCGTGCGCGGTCCAACTCGCCCTCCACCCGGGCCAACCTCTGCCGTAGTGCGGCGACCCTGCTCTCCATGTGCTCGGCGCCGGCCCTTGTGTGGTGAAAAAGGGCCCCCAGTTGCTCGCGTTCGTCGAGCGCCGCGGCGAACGACTCCTCCTCGGCCTGGCGCTGCTCGCGCAGCTGCTGCAACTGCGCCTCAATCTCGCGACGGCGCCCCTCGGCGTCAGCGAACTCCTTCTCGGTCTTCTCGTGCGATTCACGAACCTCTACCAGCGAACGGAGCAACAAACGGGCTCTAGCCGCCGCCCACTCCTCCGTCGCTTCCGCGAACTTCTCCGCCGCGGCCACCTGCTGCCTGAGGGGCCGCAACGCCGACCTTACCTCGCGCTCTATGTCGGCTACCCGGAAGAGGTTCTGTCTGGTGCGCTCAAGCTTGGCTTGGGTCCTCTCGCGGCGCTTCTTGAAACGGCCCAATCCGGCCGCTTCTTCCACCATGGCCCTACGGGCCTCAGGCGTGGAACTCAGGAAGGCCTCCACCTTCCCTTGGCTGATGACACTGTGCATCTCTCTGCCGAGTCCTAGTCCGCCCACCACGTCTTGTACGTCGAGCAGCCTGCAGCCACTCCCGTTCAGACGGTACTCGGAGCCGCTGTCGCGGGTCAGACGCCGGGTGACCTCCATCTCCGACCAATCAAGCGGCAGGGCACCCGACCCGTTGTTGTCGAAGACGAGGCTCACCTCGGCCACTGCGCTCGACCGGCGCCCCTCGGGACCCGAGAAGATGACGTCCTGCATGCTCCGGCCCCGCAGATTCCCAGGGCTTTGCTCCCCCAACACCCACAGCACCGCGTCTGCGATGTTGCTCTTGCCGCTGCCGTTCGGCCCGATGATCACCGTGACTCCGGGTTCGAACACCAGTTCGGTGGGTTTGGCGAAGGTCTTGAACCCGCGAAGACGGACGGACCGGAGATGTACCATCTCAGTCTCCCCCGCCACCGATGGCCGATGAATCGAGCGCCTCTCCGGCGGCGGCCTGCTCGCTCATCTTGATGGTCGTACCCTGCCCCCGTCCACGGACCGATCCGTCGACATACACCTCGGTGGTGAACAGGCGGGCATGCGGCGGGCCCTCTTCGGCCACGACCCGGTAGACGGGCTGCAGCCCACGGGAGGCCAACAACTCCTGCAGGGCGGTCTTGTGATCCACACGCGCCGTCTCCGCCCGCCGGATCTGCTCCTCGAAGGCGTCGACCACGGCCAACCGGGTCTGCTCGAAGCCGTGGGCGAGAAAGGCCGCCCCTATGAGGGCTTCGAGCACGTTGCCGAGTATGGTCTGATTGGCGGCCATCTCGCGCCGCTTCTCTTCCGGAGCCGGAGCCTCCTCGAGGATCAGCTTCGGGATGTCGATGCGGTTGGCGACCTCCACGCAACTGGCGCGGCTCACGATGAAGCTCTTCATGCGAGCCAGATCGCCCTCGTCGTTGTCAGGGTGCCGCCCGCACAGGACTGAGGCGATGGCCAGTCCCAAGACACTGTCGCCCAGGAACTCCAAGCGCTCGTAGGATCGCACGCGCGTATCCACCCAGGATGAATGCGTGAGCGACCGTGCCCTCAGTTCCGGGGGCAGCTGCTCTATCAGCTTGAGAAGGGTGCCGGCGCCACCCGGGCGGAGGGCCGTGGGAGTCTGTGGCCGGCGAGGAAAGAGTACGGGGACCGCCCGCACGAGCGCCGGCAGTCCCCGCAGTCCCATCCGATCCTGCAAACGCTAGATACGTGCAGCGATGAAATCCACCGCTGCGCCGACGGTGGTGAGGGTCTGAGCCTCTTCGTCGGTTATTTTGATACCGAACTGGTCCTCGAGCTCCATGATGAGCTCCACCAGGTCCAAGCTGTCGGCGTTGAGATCATCCTGGAACGAAGCCTCCAACGTGACCTTGTCGACATCCGCATCCAGTTGTTCGGCCAGGATGTCGCGCACCTTAGCCAGGATCTCGTCTTTGCTCATTCGTCGCTCCTTAATCCACACTTCGTAGCTGTCCGTCATAGTCACTCGGGTGACTGCGCCATTGTACCAACGAGGGTCAGGAAGCGGCAGACCCTGTGCGCTCCGCCATGCGTGCCATCTCCTCGTCGACAGCCGGGAGCACACCTTTGCGCAGAGCATCTGCGCCGAAGCGTAGAGCGTTGGCCACGGCCCGGCTGGACGAGTTGCCATGACATATCACCACGAGCCCACGCACTCCGAGCAGATAGGTGCCGCCGTACTCCTCGGGATCGAGGTCCGAACGCAACCGGCGCAGGGCCGGCCGCAGCAGCATGCCGCCCACCTTGGCCCTGGCGCTGCTTGACGCCGCTCCTTTGAGACGAGTGAAGAGCGTCGACGAGCAGCCCTCGAGCAGTTTCAGGGCGACGTTTCCCGTGAACCCGTCGGTGACGACCACATCGGCAGTGTTGCGGAGCAGATCGCGACCTTCCACGTTTCCCACGAACTCAAGCCCCGAATCTGCGAGGAGACCGTGGGCCGCCTTGGCCATCTCGCTGCCCTTGCCCGGTTCCTCTCCGATGTTGAGCAGTCCCACTCGCGGCCGCTCCATTCCTAGAGCCGCGCGCGCGAACGCCGTCCCCAGGATCCCGAACTCCAGGAGGTGCTCCGGCCGGCAGTCGGCATTGGCTCCTGCATCCAGAAAGACCACAGGCCCTTCCGTGCCCGGCAACATGGTCACGATGGCCGGCCTTCGGATGTTGCCGGCACGCTTGATGACCAAAAGCCCGGCCGCAAGCATGGCGCCCGTGCTGCCCGCCGACACGAAACCCTGAGAGCGGCCTTCGGCGACCGTCCGCGCGCCGACGACTATCGACGAATCCCGCATGTTCCTCACCGCGGAGGCTGGCTCGTCATCGGAGTGGATCACAGAGGCGCTGGGCACGATCTCGACGTGATTGCGGGCAGGCCCGCTGAGAAGGGGCTCTATGGGGCCCGGCCGCCCGACAAGCAGGATATGAAGCGAGGGCGAGGCCACTTCCAACGCGCCGGTCACTATCGCTTCCGGAGCGTTATCCCCACCGTCGACGTCCAGAGCAAGCGTCACCGGCGACTCGGGACCCAGTGGTGGCCCGGCGGCCGGCGATGACGCGGGTGTTTCGGGCTCGGTGCGGTCGTTCACCATGCCTCCTTCATATCTCGATCGCGAGATCGGCCACTGCGACGACTCTCTCACAAAGTGAGGCGCACGGGAAGCAGACACCACCTGGGCAGGGGAACCGTCGGCCCCGCCGAAGCGTCATGTGTGAGACGCACATAAGCTCAGTGTAAGGTGGGTCCAACGGACTTGCGTTGCGAACGTTTGTTCGTTAGAATATATAGATAGGCGACAACGAACTGTATCGTTGACACCGAGCGCGGCGCAGAGTATACTACTGAGGTTTGCGCAACGCGCTAGTATGGTTTGGGGAAGCATAAATCTACCGTTAGGATAGCAGGGACCGTGCACAGAGAGAGTGAAATAGTCGCCATCGACGTTCGCGCCATCGTGGACGTACAAGACCTGCTCCAGGTAGGGCAGGAACGTGGATATGTCACCAGCGATGAGATCATGGTGCTGGTCGAGGAGTTCGACATGACCGTGGAGGAGATCGAAGATCTCTACTCCCAGCTGTTCGACCAATCCATCGAGATATACGAGCAGAGCCCCGTCACCCAGGGAGTCCTCGAACCTACCGAGCCTACGCTCGACCTCTCCATCGAGACGGTGACGCACGACCCATTGCGCCTGTATCTCAAAGAAGCGGGCGAGATCCCCCTGCTCACCAAGGACGAAGAGATAGAGCTGGCCAAGCGCATCGAGGCCGGCGACAAGCGGGCTAAGGACCGCATGATCCAGTCGAACCTCCGTCTGGTCATCTCTATCGCCAAGAATTACTACACCCAAGACATGGACCTGCTCGACCTCATCCAGGAGGGCAACACCGGGCTCATCCGCGCCGTGGAGAAGTTCGATTACCGCAAAGGCTACAAGTTCTCCACCTATGCCACTTGGTGGATCCGGCAGGCCATAACGCGCGCCATCGCCAATCAAGACCGCAACATCCGCATCCCGGTGCACATGATCGAGAAGATCAACAAGATGGTGCGCACCGAGCG
>DAIRFC010000071.1:0-12732 GCA_036795215.1 Actinomycetota bacterium
TCGTGGCGCTGCTCGGTCTTCCGCTCGCTTTTCTGCTAGGACGGCGTTTGGGTGAGCACAGAGTCGCGGAGTAGCCGCTGCGGGATCTGATGCTGTTGAGCCCGCTGTAAGGACAGTCGATCGCCGCCTCGTACATGGGCTGCCCGCGCGGATAGTACTCAGAGGGATCCACGTCCTCACCGCTTTGCAGCCGAGCCCAGACGCTCTCGGCCAGATCGATGATGCCCCGGTAACTCACACAGATGTTGTGACCGTCGTTCGTCCGGTACGTGTCGCGCAGCCGAGGCGGTGCTTGCGCTCATAGGTGAACCGGCGGTAGAGCCAGAGTCGTGTGTAGACCGGGCCGGCCGCGGGTAGCATCTTCGAGGACCAGGTGCTCAAGCCGAGCTGAGGAGCCCCCCGTAAGTGACCGATGAAAGCATCACATCCGAGCTTCTGACGCGCCTCGAACGGTGCATGGAAACGCACGACCGCGAGCAGGCGGTGGGCGCTATCCTGGACGCCGTCGAAGCGGGATCTTCCATGGAGGACCTCTATTCCCGGGTCCTCGAGCCCTTCCTGAAGATGGTGGGCAGACGATGGCAAGAGCGTCGGACCACCGTGTGGGAGGAGCATCTCATCGTCGGCGCCGTACGGACGGCCGTGGAAGCCCTTTATCCCAGGGTGCTCGAGCGCAAGGCCGAAGTCGAGCCCGTGCCGCTCACCGTGGCCTTCTTCTGCCCTCCCGAGGAAACCCACGACATCGGCCTGCGCATGCTGGCCGACCGCTTCGACATGCGGGGGTTCCGCACCGTCTACGTGGGGGCGATGACCCCGGTCGTCCAGATGGTGGATTGCGTCCGCACGACGGGCGCGTCGGTGATCTGTCTCTCTGCGTCCACCCACTACCAGCGTTCAGCGCTGCACGAGGTGGTCGCGCGTCTGCACGAGAGTCTCCCGCAGGTCCGCATCGTGGTGGGTGGACCGGCATTTGCGCACTCTGACCGCGGCTGGGAGCAGTACGTCGTGCATTCGGTCGAGTCGCTGCTGGACAAGCTGGTCGAAGAGGCACAGGCCGGAGCCGTGGCCGCGGCCGCAGCGCAAGGGAGTGCGGCGGGCGCCGGCAAGCCGCTGGTCCCGGCCGACGAGGAACGCTCCGATGCTTGAGCTGCGCATCGCCCTGCGCTTCCTGTGGCGCAACAAAGTCCAGTCCCTTCTCATAATCCTGGGCATCGCGATAGGGATCGCTGTGCAGGTGTTCGTGGGGTCCCTCATCACCAGTCTGCAAGATTCCCTCGTGGACGAGACCGTGGGTTCGAGTGCGCATGTGAGTCTGGAGCCGGGTGACGGCCAAACGGCCTTCGCCTTCACGGCTGAGAACAGAGCAACGGTGAGCGCCGACCCCCGCGTGACGGCGCTGGCCCCCGTGCAGAGCCTCTCGGCGCTCGTGGCGGTTGGAGAAACAAGCGTACCGGTGGCGGTCAAGGGCGGGGAACTCACCGATCTGGACTCCATCTACGGGTTGTCGGAGAAGCTGGTGGACGGAGAGATCTCGCTGACCGGCGACCGCATCGCGGTAGGTAAAGAACTGGCCGAGCAGAACGGCCTTGCCCCTGGGGACGCTCTGCGGCTGGTCCTGGCCGACGGATCGACGGTAGAGACGGTGCTCGAGGGCGTGTTCGACTTGGGGGCGCAGGCCGCCAACGAGCGTTCAGTCTTCTCCGGGCTGGAGCTGGCAGGTTCAGCCCTCGGCCGGCCGGCCGGCCAGGTGAGCGCCGTGGAGGTGCAGATAGCCGACGTGTTCACCTCACCCGAGGTGGCGACGGATCTTGGGGCGGCCTTTCCGCAGCTCGCCGTGACTGAGTGGCAGGCCAAGAACAGCGACCTCCTCACCGCCCTTCAGAGCCAAAGCACCTCGTCGTACATGATCCAGGTGTTCGTCATCATCGCGGTGATGTTGGGCATCGCTTCCACCCTCGCCATATCAGCCGTGCAGAAGACCCGGCAGATAGGCATCCTCAAGGCGCTCGGCATGTCCGACGCCAAGACCGGATTGGTGTTTCTCTACCAGGCGGGCATCCTTGGGGTGATCGGCACGGTGCTCGGTATCGCCGTGAGCCTGGCGCTGATCGCCGTGTTCAGTTCCGTAGCCAGGAGTGGCGATTCCGGGCTCTTCCCCATCGAGCCCAGGTTGGGCTTCGTGCTGCTGTCGGCCGGAATCGGCATCGCCATCGCCCTGATATCAGCCATCATCCCGTTCCGCAAGACCGCGCGTCTCGACCCCATACAGGTGATCCAAGGTGGCTGACACCATAACAGTGAGCGACGTGACCAAGGAGTACGGCACCACCGTCAAGACCAAAGCCCTGCGCGGGGTCTCGTTTCGCGTGGAGAACAAGGAGTTCCTCTCCATCATCGGGCAGTCCGGCAGCGGTAAGTCCACCCTGCTCAACCTTCTGGGCCTCCTTGACCGCCCCACTGAGGGCACAGTGAGCCTGCTGGGCACCGACGTCGGCGCGCTCAGCAAGAAGGAGCGCGCGGCGTTCCGCAACAAGCACTTGGGCTTCGTCTTCCAGTTCCATCATCTGCTACCCGAGTTCTCGGTACGGGAGAATCTTCTCATCCCCACCTGGATCGGCGGGCTCAAGGGCGCCGCCAGCACGGCAACCCAGACACGCAAGCGGGCCGAGGAGATCCTCGACTTCCTGGGTGTGGGACAAGTGGCCGACAAGAGCGCGGAGCAGATCTCGGGAGGACAGAAGCAGCGGGTCGCCATAGGCCGCGCCCTCATGAACTCTCCCGACATCCTCCTGGCCGACGAGCCCACCGGCAACCTGGACACCGAGAACTCGGCGTTGGTATACGACCTGTTCCGCCGCATCCACGACGAAATGGGTACGACATTTGTCATCGTCACGCACGATCGAGCCATAGCCCAGCAGACCGACCGCATCATCGAGGTCACAGACGGCCTGATCTCTGAGGACGTCAAGAACGAGTACTTGGACGCACCGGCGATCCGGCCCTGACGCAAAGCCCCGCTTAGTCGATCGCGAAAAAGACCCGGCCGCCTTCGCGCGACAGCAGGTCTTGTAGCATGAGAGTGCCTCCGGCGATCTGTTTGGAGGCTACCGCGAACACCACGTTGCCCGATACGGCTTCTCCGCCGGCCACTTCGCTGGTGTCGGTCATGGGCGTCGGCGGCACCACGGATGCCAGGCTGAAGGTATCGCCCTCGTCTCCCACGAACGTGCTGAGGATGTCGATCCAGAAGGTACCCACGTCCTTGCCGACGTAGGTGGCCTCCAGCGTGATGAGGACATAGCGCTCGTCGGGCCCGGGAGGGTCGTTGAACATGTTCTCGTCGAGGATGGCCTGCGTGGCATCGGTCGACACGTCCATGACCCGCACCCTCCAGTCACCCACCCCGGCTTCCTGCCCCACGGGCACGGGTTCTCTGCGCGTCTCCCCGGCGGTCGTGTCGGATCCGTCGTCTATCGGCGCCCCGGTCGTCGTGGTAGTCGAGCCGACGGCGATGACCTTATTGGTCGAGGCAGCCGACAACTCCGAAGTGGATTCACTGCCGTCATCGCCACAAGCGCCGGCAGCAAACACGACGAACACCGTCCACAGCAAAACCGCCGCCGCCGCAGCGGTGCGCCATACCCGGCGAAGCGGTGCCGCCGCAGGGCCACCACCAGACTGCCGACCGAGCTTCACTAGCCCCTCTCTGCTCGGGCCTTCTCGATACGCGCCTTCTGCGCGGCCTCGGCGTCGTCGAGCGATGCGTAACCCAGCCGTTCTACCGTGTTTTGCAGGATGATCTGGGCCGCGCTCTGCCCGTCTGCTTCCAGCTGCATGTAGTGGTCTTCGAGAAGCCGTAGCGTCCTCACACTGTAGGTGCCCAGCTCGCCCCGGTTGTAGGTCTCGAAAGACGGAGTGTGCGCGCTGTCGCCCGAGTTGCGGATGGGCCGGCCTTGGGCACCCACATGCGGATACTTCTCGGCCAACTCCTCCATCCAGCGCACCGAGAGATCCGACAGGCGCTCGATGATCGCTGCCGCTTCGGCGTCCAGCAGGGGCACGTCCGGGGCGATCCGCCTGAACTCGCACGGCGAGGAGTACTCCATCATCCGCGCGTACTTCTCGGTCATGAGATTGCGGCCGGCCGCTTCCGCCTTCTGCAGATCGTCCAGGTAGCTCTCGGCTGTGGCCTGATTCCAGGCCTGTAGCTGGCTGGAGCGCATGATCTCGAACGTCTTGCGATCTTGCTGACACGCCGCCGGCCCGTCTATGCCCTGCACCGAGTGGAACATCTCCCACTCGATGTCGAGTATGCCTCTCATCGTCTCTTGCGTGATATCCATGGTCTCATCTCGCTATTCCGCCATCACAGGTAGGCTTCGTAGTGCTTGGTTCTCTATATTAGCCTGCACCGCGTGCGCGTGGTCCATAAGGAAGTCGCTTTCCGAACCGCTCAACCCCTCCACGGCCAGCTCTGCGATGATGAAAGAGCTGATCTCCTCCACGATGCGTACCCTTTCCGCAGGTGGCGGAGCCGGATCCTCCGAGCAAAGGTCCGCGAAGAGCCGGTAGCAGGTCTCGCCCAACACAGGCAGGTCCTTCAAGCCCCGGTGCATCCACTTGTAGAAGGGCCGGTATCGCCTGTTGAGCAGGTAGACGATCGAGATGGCCGCTTCCATGAAGCTGCTGAGCGCACAGTGGGCCGCCACCAGCTCGCCCCGGGCCACACTACGCCCATAGTTGTATTGCCCCGTCTGCCCGGCCGTGTAGCAGCGGGCGGCCAGCTTCTTGCGCCGGATGTCTTCGGGATAGAAGGCCAGTAACCCGTCGCGGAAGGCGGTGAACTCCCCCAGGGCGTCGCAAAACACCCTGCCGTTGGTAGCCGTCGCCAGGTAGGTCTCGGGAAGCGCTCTCCACTCGGCCAGACTGGCAGGCACATGGTCGAAGCGGATGAACCTGCGGTAGAAGTCCTTGATCTCAAAGACTCCGGTCCGTTTGCCCGCGTGTGGGCCCTCCAACCTGCGCTCGTACCCCAGGTAGTCCTTGGGTAGCTCATCGTAGCGCCTCTGCAACTCCTCGCCGATCGCCACGTGGTCGTCCTCAGTGAGCCAGAGACAGAAACCCGGCCCCCAATCATGATCGCGAGAGAGTTCGTCGTCAAACCCAAAGCACTCCGATCCCTCTCCCACGAGACCTGCCGCGATCCTGTTCTCGTAACCAGGAAAATGCTGGGCCAGCAGAGGCCGGCCATACTCCTCGTAATACCGCTCGGCCAGCTCGAGACCCTTCATGCCGGCGCCGGTCACTCGCCCCCGGTGTCTCCGGACGTCCCGGAGTCTCCGGATGTCCCAGTGTCTCCGCCACCCTCAGCCACACGCATCTTCTCCCGCGCGCGGGCGAGATTTCTGCTGGCCTTCTCCCAATCCGGGTGCTCGGCTCCCAGGACCTTCTCGATGAGCTCGAGAGCTTGAGCGAAGTAACGCTCGGCGGTAGCGTAGTCCCCGCCCATGTAGCCGGCGGCGGCGAGGTTGTTGAGACCCGTGAGGTAGAGCACCGAGCCCTTTCCCTCAGCCTGCTCGTACAGCTCGAGGGTCTGCTCGAGGTACCGCTGGGCTTCCGCGTGCCCACCGGTGCTCATGGCCACCGAGGCCAGGTTGTTGAGGGTCGTTGCGTAGACGGCGTTGTGCTTGCCGCTCTTCTCGAGGACCTCCAAGGCTCTACGGTGCAGCCGCTCGGCTTCCTCGTATCTCTGAAGATCCTGATAGACCAGGCCAAGGTTGTTGAGAGCGCTCAGGTACACAAAATGCTCCGTGCCCACCTGTCGCTCGTAGATCTCGATGGCCTCGGCGAACAACGACTCCGCCTTCTCGTAGTCGCGCTTGATGCGATAGGTCCCCGCCAGGTTGTTGATGCAGGTGGCGTAGTCGGCATTGTCGGTGCCCCGGGCCTCGGCCTCGATCTTCGCGGCTCTTACGAAGGCGTCTTCGGAGCTCTTGAGCTCGCGGAGCGTCCGGCATAGTGAGCCGAGCTCGTTCAGCGCAGCGACGTGGGCGGAAGAGTCTTCGCCCTCCTGCTCGCGCGTGAGTTCCACTGCCTCGCGCAGGAGCGGGAGGATCTCGCGCAGTCTCTGTTCGGCCTGCAGGCCGGCGATCTGCTCTCGTATCTCTTGTAGTCTCTCGGTCACGGCACCCCCTTAGAAGTCGTCACACCAGCTATAACCGCCGGCCACCCTTGTCAAACCCGGCCCTTTACCCGCATCACCCCGGCTGCCATAATGCGAGAGACCGACGCCATCGCTGCGAAGGCCCGTGCATTCTTGCGCACGTTCCTCAAGGACTCCCCCGCTAAGGACGAAGTCTTGCTCGAAGAACAGCTCGACACGAGACCCGTGGCCGTCAGCAGACGGAACCTGGGATTCGTGGTACTTGCGCTCTTCGTCTCGGTACTGCTCGCGGCCATGGACCAGACCATCTTCTCCACGGCCCTCCCGACGGTGGTGGGCGACCTCTCCGGCGTGGATCAGATGCTCTGGGTGGCCACAGCCTACCTCCTCGCCGGTACCATCATGATGCCCATCTACGGCAAGCTCGGCGACCTCTTTGGACACAAGTTGCTCCTGCTGAGTGCGTTGGCCCTGTTCTTGGGCGGGTCTGTGCTCGGTGGGCTCGCGCCCAGCATAGACGTGCTCATCGCCGCGCGGGCCGTGCAGGGCCTGGGCGGAGGTGGATTGATGATCCTTTCGCAATCGGTCATCGCCGACATCGTGCCGCCGCGCCAGAGAGGCACCTACATGGGCATCATGGCAGGCGCCTGGGCGTTCGCATCCGTCCTTGGTCCCGTACTCGGTGGGTGGTTCGCCGACTCCATAGGGTGGCGATGGGCGTTCTGGTTCAACCTACCGTTGGGGCTCATTGCCGTGCTGGCGGTGTGGGCGTATGTCCGCATGCCTCTGCACAAGAAAGCCCGGCGGAAGCTCGACATCCCGGGCATGATGACCCTCGCCGTCGCAACCACCGCGCTCATCCTCGTCATCTCCTGGGGTGGCCGCGAGTACCCCTGGGATTCTCCCCTCATCCTCGGATTGATCGGGCTGACGGTCGTAGTCGCGGGGCTCTTGGTGTTCGTGGAGCGAAGAGCCGCGGAGCCGGTGATACCGTTGCACCTGTTCCGTGATCGCAACTTCAACCTGGTCACAGCGGGGGCCCTGTTCAGCTCGGTGGCCTTCCTCGGCGTCATCGTCTACATGCCGAGTTACCTGCAGATGGTGACGGGCCTCTCCGCGACTAAGGCGGGTCTGCTGGTGGTGCCCTTGGCCGCCGGTATCCAGGTGGGGTCGCTGGGCTCGGGGATCATCGCCAGCCGCACAGGCAAGTACCGGTGGATGCCTGCCTTGAGCGTCCTTCTCATCGGCATCAGTCTCGTTCTGCTCTCCACCCTCGATCCCGATACGTCTCTGACCGTCACCGGCATCTATCTGTTCATCTGCGGCATCGGCACCGGGATAGGTTTCCAGATCCTTGTTCTCATCGTCCAGAACTCGTTCCCCATCACTCAGGTGGGTACTGCGACCGGCGCGCACAACTTCTTCCGGCAGATCGGAGCCTCGGTTGGCTCGGCCGTCGTGGGCACTCTCTTCACGGGCCGCCTGATGGGCCTGCTGGGAGACAGGCTCGGCCCCTGGGGTACAGGCTCTGGAGGTAGTGTCGACCCGCATTCGCTCACCCCGGCGATGGTCGACCAGATGCCCGAAGACCTCAAGACCATCGTGATCACCTCGTACAATGAGGCCCTGGCACCCGTCTATCTCTACATCGCACCACTGATGCTGGTGGCTTTTGTGCTCTTCATCTTCATCAAGCCCAAGCCCCTCGGTCTCACGAACGAGATCCCGGCAGACGCCCGGTCCACGGATGAAGCGAGCCCGGCCGACCTTGCGCAACCTACGACTCCGCCGCTATCCTGACAAAGGCCACCCGACCGGGTAGGCCCGAAAGGGGTACCGTGACAAGCAGGGTGGGCTTCGACAACGACAAGTACCTCGAGGAACAGAGCCGCGCGATCGTCGAACGCTCCGAGCGCATCGGCGGCAAGCTCTACCTCGAGTTCGGCGGAAAGATCGCGTACGATTTCCACGCCGCCCGGGTCCTCCCCGGCTACGACCCCAACGTCAAGATCCGCCTGCTACAGAAGCTCAAAGACCAGGCCGAGATCATAGTCTGCATCTACGCCGGAGCCATCGAGCGACGTAAGATCCGCGCCGACTTCGGGATCCCGTACGATCAGGACGCCCTGAAGCTCATCGACGATCTGCGCGACTGGGGCCTCCTGGTGCGCGCCGTCGTCATCACTCGCTATGAGGACCAGCCGTCCGCGCGGGTGTTCAAAGCGCGGCTCGAACGGCGTGGAGTGTTGGTGTTCACTCATGGTTGCACGCGCGAGTATCCCACCGACGTCGACCGCATCGCGAGCGACGAGGGCTATGGCGCCAACGAGTACATTCCCACCGAGCGGTCCGTGGTCATCGTAGCCGGACCCGGTCCGGGCAGCGGCAAACTGGCCACCTGCCTCTCCCAGGTCTACCACGAACACCAACGCGGCAACGCTGCCGGTTACGCCAAGTTCGAGACTTTCCCCATCTGGAGCCTGCCCCTCAAGCATCCGGTGAACGTCGCTTACGAGGCCGCCACGGTGGAGCTCCGTGACGTGAACCAGATCGATCCCTTCCACTTGGAGGCCTACGGAAAGCAGGCGGTGAACTACAACCGCGATATCGAGGCCTTCCCCCTTGTGGCGCGCATCCTGCAGCGCATCGGTGGGGCAGCCTTCTACCGTTCGCCTACCGACATGGGCGTCAACAGGGCGGGTTTCGCCATCGTCGACGACGACGTGGTGCGCGCCGCCGCCGAGCAGGAGGTCATCCGCCGCTACTTCCGCTATTCGTGCGAATACGCTCTGGGCCTCGTGGAGCAGGAAGATGCCGATAGGGCCAAGCTCCTCATGACCGAGCTCGGCCTGACCGAGGAGCGGCGAGTGGTGGTGCAGCCGGCCCGCGAAGCGGCCGCCGAGGGCGAGGCCCAGGGCAAAGGCAACAAGGGCGTCTACTGCGGCGCAGCCATCGCCCTGCCCGATGGTCACATCGTGACCGGCAAGAACTCCGTACTCATGCACGCCGCCTCTGCCGCTGTGTTGAACGCCGTGAAGCACCTCTCGCGCATCCCGGACGAGATCCCGCTCCTCACGCCCAACGTGATGGAGTCTATCGGCTCCATGAAGAAGGACATCCTACGCATGAAGTCGGTGAGTCTCGACCTGGACGAGATGTTGATCGCTTTGGGCATCAGCGCCACCACCAACCCGGCCGCGCGGGCGGCGGTGAACCGACTCACCGAGCTCTCGGGGTGCGAGTTCCACACCACCCACCTGCCGACCGCCGGCGACGAGGCCGGCCTGCGGCGGCTGGGCCTCAACGCGACGAGCGACCCGCAGTTCTCGACGCGGTCGCTCATCAACGGCTGAAACAGCTCCTCAGGGGCCGGACGCCTGGCGGGAGCCGCTCAGGCCGGCAGGGAGCTGTTCAGGCGCGCGGGGGTGCCTCCCACCGCAGTGCGGCCGACTCCTCCAGCGCCTTCTGCCTGCGCGCGATCCACACCTCGAACAGGTCGGAGCGGTCGTCGGAAGTCGTCTGCGTCCAGTAGTCGATGCGCTTGATCTGCAGCTCTTTTTCGCCGCCCGGCGCCAGTTGGTAGTGGGCGCTCGCGAAAAGGGGCGGCCACGTTCTTCCCGATGTCTCGTCGACGAACTCGAACTCGAACTTGACCACCACCATCATGGCTTTTGTGTCGATGACGTAGTGCTGGGGCCGGATCGCCTCATAGAGCCCGGGATGCACGAAGAGCATCAAGAACTCCGAGCGAGATAGCGGAGGCGTGAAGAAGGGCGGCGGCGTGAACATCCAGAACTCAAAGTCGTCGGCGAAATAGCGGGCCAGGTCGGCGACGTCGTCGACGGTCCCCTGGCTACTGTTGCAGAACTCGAAGTACTCGTCCAACCACTTGGTCACGTTCTCATGGGTCACGTCCATGGCATCTGACCTCCTGACGGGGTGCGATGCTTAGACTGTACCAACTCCAGGCGCCAACACCAGTGCAGCTTTAACGACCAGCGGACCGCCGGACACTCAGTGCGCGGGCTTGGCGACCGGTCTCGGCAGCCCGGCGCGCTGACTCACGCGGAGCTCCCTCGCGGTAAGGACCGCCAACCCCACCACTATCAGGCCCATTCCTGCGGCCTCCGCAGGGTTCGGCTGCTCGCCCAGCTGCACCCAGGCCGAGAAGACCCCCACCACCGGCACGGCCATGCTACCGAAGCCGGCGGTGTTGAGCGGCAACTTCTCCAACGCAAACAACCACAGCACCCAGGCGATGGCGTTGGCGGGTACGGCGCTGAAGAAGAGCGCTGAAACGAAGCCGGCGTCCCAATGTGGTAGCCCCTCCGCCGTCAGAAAGGCGGCCACCATCAGCGGGATCGAGCCGAATATGCCCTGCCACGCGATGAACGACAATGGATCGACATCGTGATGGGCCCGGACGTGCCGCACGATGAGCGATGCAACAGCCCACGAGATCCCCGCCCCCACCGCGAGGAGGCTGCTGGTGAGACCCCTCAGATGCCAGGGCTCGAGTAGGAACACAAGACCACCTACCGCGAGACCCACCGCGACCCATTGGAGGTCTTTGATCGGTTCGCGGAGCACCAGCCACGCGATGAGGAGGAGCCAGACCGGCATGGTGTACGTGAGAAACGAGACCTTGCCCACACCGCCGAGGTACACGGCGAACATGGACAGCCCCGCGGAGCCGCTCGTCTGAAAGAGGCCGAACAGCGCCGTCCACCCGATGGCCTTGGGCCTCAGCGGGCGGCGCAAGACCGCCGCCACCGCGAAGATCGAGAACGCCCCGAAAAGATTACGAAGTACCGAATAGGTGAACGGCTCGGCGTCCTGCAGGCCCACCTTCATGACCACCCAGTTATAGCCCCAGAGAAGCGCCAAAAGGATCAGTGCACCGAAGGGTAGAGAGACTGACTGTGCAGGCTTCAGCGTCAGTGTCGTCTCTCTTTCACTACTCTCGCAATCGCGGGCTCACAGAGCCCATACGTGGTGGACCGGGTGCGTGTTCGGAGGAGGTCACCGGCCGAGCAGGGACTTGCGTCCCCGTCTCATCGCAGGCTGAAGCAGCCTTCGGCTACCGAGAAAGGACCCCCTCCATTCATACAGTAGACGGCGGTACTAGATTAGCACTTCCCAAACGGAAGACAAGTGCTCAATCGACGACCGGGCGAGCCGCCCTGGCGATCTTCAACGAGAACAGATACGAACCGATCAGGATGACCGTCAGCGCGATCATGAAGAACGGGATCGCATCAAGGGAGAGATGGCGAGCGACGATGCCGGTAAGAGACGGGATAGTGGCTGCCCCCACCCCCATGGCGGCTATCTGGATGCCGATGGAGTTGGGGGTGTGGCGCTCGCCCACCCGGCGGGAAGTCCCCGAGAGAAAGGCCGCCAGTATTGGCGCGAGAGCAAGCCCGATGATGGCACAGGCGACGAGGTTCAGAACCCCGGGCACGTTCACCGCGAGGAGAGCGGCTCCCATCAGTGTGAAGACCAAGCTGCCGACCACCAACGCCCGTTCTCCAACACGCCGAGTGTAGAAACCGGCCACGATCCTCCCCACGGTGAAGATCCCCCAGTAGCTCGCCATAAAGAAACCGGCCATGCGCGGCGAGACCTCCCGCGACTCGGTGAGTAGCGTGTAGGCCCAGCTCCCCAGAGCGACCTCGATGCCCATGTAGAGGAAGAAGAGAAACATGCTCAGCCATACCCGCCACTCCCGCAGGGTCTCGAGCATGGGCACGTCCTGGTGATGGCGCCGCGGCACGTCACTCTCGCCCTCCGCCCCGCCCAGCCCTGCGGCGCCCTCTCCGCCCTCCAGAACTTCGGCTCGGCCGGGGCCCTTCTTGTCGTCCCAGCGGGAGACCGTGAGGGTGAAGCCCACGGCAAGAATGAGCTGCAGAGCGCCCACGATCGCATAGCCCCAGCGCCAGCTGCCCATGGAGCCGATGGCCAGAGTCATGATCACCGGGCCCAGCGTCGCGCCGATGCCGTAGACCGCGTGCAGCCACTGCATCATCCGTTCGCCGTAATGCGCGGCCACGTAGATGTTGAGTGCGGCATCGATGCCCCCGCTCCCCAATCCCAACGCCACGCCGAACACCACAACGACCCACCAACGGGGAGCCAACGCGTAGCCCACCAGGGCCACTCCGGCAAAGAAAGTGCTGGCGGCAAGAAGGGCGCCAAGACGGAAACGAGCCGTGAGGCGGCCCGCGAAGAAGCTGGTGGAGAGATAGCCGGCCGTCGTCGATACAAAGAGGGCGCCGAGCGAGTCGAGTGGCAGAGAGAAGGTGCCGCGTATAGACGGCCAAGCGACCCCCAGAAGCCCATCGGGAAGACCTAACGAGATGTAGGCTACAAACGCCAAGAAGCCGACGCCGAGGCCCAGACCCACCCGCTTCTCTTTCGGTGTCAACCTACCCATAGCCTACGCTCCTCGTCGTTCTCATGTTCAGTCAAGACACGCGAGCTGCCGTGACAAAGGCTTCATCGGTCGAAAAAAGCCGACGCGGGGAATCGAACCCCGGACCTGCTCATTACGAGTGAGCCGCTCT
>DAIRFC010000072.1:0-10124 GCA_036795215.1 Actinomycetota bacterium
TCTTCGCGTACCACCACACCACGGCAAGGATGGCCACCAGCATCAGCACCGAGCCCACAAAGGTGAACAGGAAGAACTTGATGGCCGCGTAGACCCGCCGCGCCCCGCCCCACAAGCCGATGATGAAGTACATGGGCACGAGCTGGATCTCCCAGAACACGTAGAACAGGAAAAGATCCATAGACACAAAGACGCCCAGCATGCCCGTCTCGAGCACCAAGAGGCTGATGAAGAACGCGAGTTGCCTGTCCTTGATGGAGTTCCACGAGCCGAGGATGGCGACCACGGACAGCACGGTGGTGAGCAGGACGAGCAGCAGGGAGATGCCGTCGATGCCCAGGTGATAGGAGATACCAAGACCGGGGATCCAGTCGTGCTTCTCGATGAACTGGAATCCCCCGGCGCCGGTGTCGAATGTTGCGGTCAGATAGATCGCGACACCCAGGGTGATGATGCTCGTCACAAGCGCCGTCGTCTTATAGGCGCTTGGGCGACCGCGCATGAAGACCAGCATGACCAGCGCGCCTATCACAGGCAGGAAGGTGAGGATGGTAAGGCTCATACGAACACCACCACCGTGGCGATGACAAAGAGGCCTATGAAGATGCCGAGCAGATAGTTCTGCACCCGGCCGGTCTGCAGAGGACGCACCACGGCGCCTGCGCGCTGCCACAGCCAAGCGGTCCCGTTGACGGCGCCATCGATGATCTTCTCGTCAAAGTTCTTCCACAACCACCGGGAGCCGTCCACGGACAGCCGCACCACGGTGGCCGCATAGAACTCGTCCACGTAGAACTTGTTGTAGACCACTTTGTAGACCGGGCGGACCTTGCGCCCCACGAACGCGGGAAGGTAGGTGCGGCGCACATACATGAACCAAGCGAGCACGATGCCCAGCATGGCCACCAACACCGAAACCACCATGAGCACGTAATCGATGGCCGCCAGGGTGTGTTCGTGGATGCCCAGGATGTGGTCGGCGGGAGCGAACACCGGGTCCAGGAAGCTCTGGATGGCGCCCAGTTTGCCGGGCATACCCAGGAAGCCGGCCAGGAGAGCGCCGATGGCGAGCACGACGAGCGGCACGATCATCGACCAGGGGCTCTCGTGGATATGCTTCTCGGTCTCCTTGTCCATGCGCGGCTTCCCGAAGAAGGTCATGAAGATCATGCGGAAGGTGTAGAAGGCGGTGATGAAAGCCGCGATGAGCCCCACCGCCCAGATGAGATATTTGCCATCGCGCCACGTCGCTCCCAGGATATCGTCCTTAGACCAGAACCCGGCGAAGGGAAAGATGCCCGACAGAGCCAGCGCGCCGGCCACCAGGGTGTAGTACGTGGCGGGGATGCGCTTACGCAGACCCCCCATCTTGTCCATGTCTTGCTCACCGCCCATGGCGTGGATCACCGAACCGGCCCCGAGGAACAGCAGGGCCTTGAAGAAGGCATGGGTCATCAGGTGGAAGATAGCGATAGCCCACGCGCCCACGCCAAGGGCCATGAACATGTACCCCAGTTGCGACACGGTGGAATAAGCCAGCACCTTCTTGATGTCTTTCTGACAGATGCCGATGATGGCCGCGAAGATGGCCGTGAACGTCCCGATGGCCCCCACCACCAGCAGCGCCGCGGGCGCGCTTGCGAAGATCACCGCACTACGAGCGACCAGGTAGACGCCGGCCGTGACCATAGTGGCGGCATGGATGAGAGCCGAGACCGGAGTGGGGCCTTCCATGGCATCGGGCAGCCATACGTGCAGCGGGAACTGAGCCGACTTACCCATGGCCCCCATGAAGAGCAGCAGAGCGATGGCGATGAGCGTGGCCTCGCCGAACGCTCCCGCTTCCACCTGCTCGAACACCCCCACGTAGTCCAGGGTGCCGAAGGTGACGAATATGAGCATGACACCCAGGCCGAACCCGAAGTCGCCGATCCGGTTGACGATGAAGGCCTTCTTGCCGGCTGCCGCCGCTTCGGGCTTGTGGTAGAAGAAGCCGATGAGGTAGTAAGAGCACAGCCCGACGGCCTCCCACCCGAAGTACAGCAACAGGTAGTTGCCGGCCAAGACCAGCGTGAGCATACTGAATGCAAAGAGGCTCATGAAGGCGAAGAACCGGTAGTACCCGGTGTCCCCGTGCATGTAGCCCTTGGAGTAGATGAAGATCAGCAGACCGATGCCCGAGACCACCAGGCACATGACGGCCGAGAGCTGGTCCATCTGAAGCGACATCGGGACCTGGAAGCTGCCCACCGAGAACCAGCGCCACAGCTCCACTACCACGGGCTCTTCGGCGCCGCGGATCTGGATAAAGGCCGCGAGCGAAAGACCGAACGAGCCCAGCATGGCCAGGATGGGGAGCCAGTGAGCCGACTCCTTGATCCACCACTTACCGAAGAGCAGCGTGACGAGGAACGCCAGGAAGGGCAACAGCGGTATGAGCCAGATGTAGTTCTCCACGCCCTTACTCCTAGCCCTTCATCCGATCGAACAGATCGACCATGAGGGTCTTGCGGTTGCGGTAGAGCGCGGTGGCTATGGCCAAGCCCACGGCGGCCTCGGCGGCCGCGATGGCCATGACAAAGATCACGAGGTTCTGGCCCACCAGGTTCTCGTGAAAGCGCGAGAAGCCCACTAGGTTGATGTTGACGGCGTTCAGCATGAGTTCCAGGGAGAACAGCATTATGAAGAGGTTGCGCCGGGTGAGCATGCCGGCGACGCCCACGATGAAGAGCGCAGCCGAGAGGTAGAGATACCAATCGACCGGGATGGGCATTTCGACGGGAGGCTCTATCATGGGGCTACACCTCCTCCTCTATGGCTTCGGGGGTGGGCTGCTCGCCCGGGTCCCAGCCTCGCGTTGTACCGCCGGCCGTTTTCTCCCGCTTCACCAGGATGATGGCGCCCACCATGGCCACGAGGAGCACCACGGACGCCACTTCGAAGGGCAGCAACATGTTGTTGAAGAGGGCCTCACCGAAGACCTTGGTGCCACCGCCGGCTTCGGCCATGGCCTCAGGGGTTAAGCCACCTCGGACCGACGTGAGGGTGATACCGGCCAGCACCACGATGAACTCGGCCAGCACCAGCACCGAAAGGCCTAGCGCGACCCAACGTTGCCGCCGGTGGGTCTGCTCCTCCTCGCGGAACGTGCGCAGGTTGAGCAGCATGATGACGAAGAAGAACAGCACCATGATGGCGCCCGCGTAGACCAAGATCTGCACCACAGCCAGGAAGTAGGCCTGGGTGAGGGCGAAGATGGCTGCCACATTGAGAAACGTGAAGACCAGCAGCAGCAGAGCGTGCACCACGTTCCTGCGGGTGATGGTGCCGATACCCCCGGCGACGGCAAGCACCCCGAAGATGATGAAGAGCACCTTCTCGGTCATCGCGCCGCACCCTGGCCAGGGACGCGCCCGGCGGCGCCGTCCGGCTCCGCGGCCGAGCGCCCCGCGTCCGTCGCGCCACCGTCCGCGCCGGGGATCGCGTACAGCTCCTTGTGCGCGTACACCTGGTTCGCGACGAGCTTCTGCTTGTCGAGATAGAAGTCGTTCTTGTCGAGGGTGGCCAGCTCGTAGTGGCGCGTCATCACGATGGCCGCCTCAGGGCACACCTCTTCACAGAGCCCGCAGAACACGCAGCGCGACAGGTCGAGGTCGAAGCCGGCAGGATGGCTGCGCCCGTCGGGAGTCTGCTCGCCCACGATCTTGATGCACTGGGAGGGGCATATAGTGGCGCAGAGCATGCAGGCCACACACTTCGTGTCGCCCGTATCTGGATCGGTGAGAAGCGCGTGGACTCCGCGGAAACGAGGGTAGGTCTGCAGCTTCTCCTTCGGGTACTCCACCGTCACCTTGTCGACGACGAAGTAGGTGCCGGTCACCGACATCCCGCGCAGGATATCGACGAAGGCACCCTTCTTGACGATGTCTACCAGGCCCATGTCAACCCACCACACTGATCACGATGGCGGTCACCACGAGATTGGCTATGGATAGCGGCAGAAGCACCTTCCAGCCGATGGACATCAACTGGTTGTAGCGGTAGCGGATGATGGTCCAACGGATCCACATGTAGATGAAGATGAGGAAGCATATCTTGATGAAGAGCCAGATGGGCCCCGGGATGACGTTCCAGGATTCGAACGGAGCCCGCCAGCCGCCCAGATAGAGCGTCGAGACGATCGCCGAGACAACGATCATGTTCACGTATTCGGCCAGGTAGAACATGCCCCAGCGCATGCCGGAGTACTCGGTGAGGTGGCCCGCCACCAGTTCCTGCTCCGCTTCGGCCAGGTCGAACGGTGTGCGGTTGAGCTCGGCGATGCTGGCGACAAACAAGATCACACCGCCCACTATCTGCGGGATCCAGTACCAGTCCCAGAAGGCGCCCGCCTGTCCATCGACGATGTCGACGAGGTTCATCGACCCTGCCATCAACATGACCCCGGCCACCGAGAAGCCCATGGCCAGCTCGTAGGAGATCATCTGGGCGCCGGCCCGCAGGCCTCCGAGTAAGGAGTAGTTGTTGTTGGACGACCAACCCGCCAGCACCACCCCGTAGACGCCGATGGCCCCCATGGCCAGGAACAGCACCAGCCCGGTGTCGAAGCTGGAGATGACATAGTCGAACCGGTATCCGAACAGGTTGGCCTCGCCCCCCACCGATCCGAAGGGGATCACGGCCATTACCAGGAAGGCCGGGACGAAGGCGATGTAGGGAGCGAGCTTGAACACCAGCTTGTCTGACCTCGACGGGATCACGTCTTCCTTCGAGATCAACTTGAAGACGTCGCCGAACGATTGCAGAGAGCCCCAGGGCCCCAGATAGGTAGGGCCGACCCGGCCGGCGAAGAAACCGGCGAACTTACGCTCGAAGTAGATGGCGAAGGCCACCATCAAGATGATGATGACCGGCATGAGGATGGCCTTGATGATGAGGAATACGAGCTCGGCTACCGGGTCGCTCATTTGTCACAGTCTCCCAGTACGACGTCCACGCTCGCGAAGATGGCGATCATATCGGCCACCATCTCTCCTTCGACCAAAGCGGGCACCGCTTGGCCGTGGTAGAAGCTCGGGGTGGTGAAGCGTACGCGGGCGGGCTTTGCGCCGCCCTCCGACCGGATGTACACGCCCATCTCCCCCTTGGGCACCTCGATACAGCGGTAGACCTCACCCTTTGGGACCTGCGGTCCCTGGAACACCTGATAGAAGTTCTGGATCATGGCCGCGGAGTCGTGGAGCACGTTCTTCTTCAGCGCAAGAGAATGCCCGGCGTCCGGGGCCAGGAACGGCCCGTCCGGCAGATTGTCCAGGCACTGCCGGATGATCTTGCACGACTCCCGCATCTCTCTCATGCGGACAAGGAAGCGGTCGTAGACGTCGGCGTTGTACTCCACGGCTACGTCGAACTCGACCTCCGGATATGCCGCGTACGGCTCGTCCTTACGCAGATCGCGCGCCACTCCAGCTGCGCGCAGAGTGGGTCCGGTCACCCGCCACGCATAGCAGTCGTCAGAGGTGAAGATGCCTATGTTCTTCGCCCGCTTGATGAAGATGCGGTTCTGTTTGATGATGCGCTCATACTCGGCGAGCCGCTTGGGCAAGAAATCGATCACCTTGCGGCAGCGATGGTCGAAACCGTCGGGGAGGTCTTTGGCCACCCCGCCTATGCGCCCGAACGAATGGGTGAGCCGGGCCCCGGTGAGCATCTCGAACAGGTCGAGCACATATTCACGGTCGCGGAAGCAGATGGTGAAGAAAGTCTGCGTACCCAGATCCATGATGGACGTCCCCAACCACAGGATGTGATTGGAGAGGCGGCAGAGTTCGTGAGCGAGCGTGCGGATGTAACGGCCCCTGGCCGGGACCTCCACGCCCATGAGCTTCTCGGCTGCTTCGCAGAACCCGTGGTTCATGGCAAAGCTGCTGATGTAGTCCAAGCGGTCGGTGAGGGGAATGATCTGGTGGTAGGTGCGATGTTCGCAGAGCTTCTCCACCCCTCGGTGCAGATTGCCGATCTCGGGCCGCGCAGAGACGATGACCTCTCCATCGAGCTCCAGCTCGGCACGGTAGACCCCGTGCATCGAGGGGTGCTGAGGACCCATACTCAAGGACATGAGCTCGGCGTTGCGCTCCAGCCGTATGCGACCCGCGGCCTTGCGCGCTCTCAGCTCCTCTGGGGTCGGGTGCGCGATCATATGCACCGGCACGCCGCCGGGACCGCTCGCTGCATCGTGCGTGTCGTGGGCCGTGGCCACCCTACACCTTGCCCCGTAGATCGGTGCGGATGCGTCCGCCGATGGTGCCCTGCAGGGGGAAGTCCTTTCGCAGCGGAAAACCCTCGAAGTCCTCGGTGGTCAGAAGACGGCGCAGGTCGGGATGTCCCTCGAAGACTATCCCGAACATCTCCCAGGTCTCCCGCTCGTCGAAGCCCGCCGACGGCCACAGGCCGGTCAAGGTGGGCAACGACCCACCCTCGGCCAGGGAGGTCTTCACCCGCAGCCGGTGGCCGTGCTTGTGGCTCACCAGATGAGTCACCACCTCGAACGGCGCCTCCGGACGCTCCGGCAGGTGATCGCCGAACAGTGAGTCCAACTGGTCGAAGGCCAGCTGAGGGGCACTCTTGCAGAAGCTCAGAACACGCATCCAATCCTCAGGAGCCACCACACAGGTCACGTCTCCGTACAACACTGTCTGTTCAAGGAGTCTTGCCCCGAACCGCTTGTTGAGCCGCGCCAGGGCCTTCTCAAGAGACGGGGAGAGCGAGTCGCTCACGTTCTCGCCTCGCTCTCGGCTATGGCATCGCGCGCCGGGATGCGGCGCAGTCCATCGTATGCGTGCCGGCTCACCTTGATGCGGTCGCGGATCATCTCCAGTCCCTGCCACAGAGCTTCAGGGCGGGGCGGGCAACCGGGCACGTAGACGTCCACCGGTATGAGGCTGTCGATGCCCTGGACGACACTATAGGTGTCCCACACGTTGCCCGAAATGGCACAGGAACCCATGGCCAGGACCCATTTGGGGTCGGGGATCTGCTCATAGAGCCGCACTACCCGCGGAGCCATCTTGGTGGTGCACCAACCGGCCACGATCATGCCGTCGGCTTGGCGCGGCGAGGCGCGCATGGCCTCCATGCCAAAACGGGACATGTCGAACCGCGATCCGCCCAAGGCCATCATCTCGATGGCGCAGCACGCTAGGCCGAAGAGCAGCGGCCAGAATGAGAAACTACGTCCGAATCCCAAAACCCGTTCGATCTGCGTAGGAAGAGCGATACCGCCCGGAAGCTGCACCGCTCCCCCCATCAGCTCATCGCCGGGATCGAGGCCCGTGCGCTCCAACGCGGCTCGCACCTCGGAGTCTTGGGCGTTACGTAGACGTGAGTCGGTCATTCCCAATCGAACACGCCTTTCTTCCATGCATAGACATAGCCCACCAGCAAGATGGCGATGAACACGAACATCTCCACGAGAGCAGGGGTGCCCAGTTCGCGCAGCGTTATCGCCCAGGGATATATGAAGACCGCTTCCAGATCGAACAGGACGAACAACACGGCCACCAGGTAGTAGTGGACGTTGAACGGCGCCCGGGCGTCACTCTTGGGCACCACGCCGCACTCGTATGGCTCTCCTTTGCTGGGGTTTGTGCTCTTGGGCGACAGCAGATGAGAGATCGCCACAAAGGCGACCGCCATCACGGCGCCAATGGCGAACATGATCGCAAACTGGATGACCACATCGATGGTCGGATTTACCACGCCGGCACCTCAACGCGGGACTGCTCCAATAGTGACCGGGCCGCTTCGAGGGCTGCCGCGGAGCACACTGACGATACCAAAATGGGGCTGCATCGGCAAATCGGTATGCACATTCGACCATGCGCCGGCCCTATGCGACAGGCCCACCCCGCCCGGTCCGTACCGCGTCGAGCCTGGGCTATACTCTGGCCGTGAGCAGGGATCCGACCAAGACGATGCCCATCATGGGGCATCTGGGTGAGCTCCGCAGGCGCATCACCTACATAGCGATCGCCGTCATCGTGTGCATGATCGCAGCCTTCGTGGAGTTCAAGTGGGTGTACAAGGTCCTGATGTACCCACTCACCAGGAACACCGATGTCACTCAACTCAGCGTCCTGGGTGTGACCGAGGGATTCATGTCGGTCTTGAAGGTCTCCATCTACGCCGGCCTGATCGTCTGTCTCCCCTTCATCCTATACCAGTTCTGGGCGTTCATCCTGCCGGGCCTTTACGAGAACGAAAAACGGAGCGTCATCCCGTATACGCTGGGGACCACCGTGCTCTTCCTCGGTGGCGTGGTGTTCGGGTATTTCATCGTCTTGCCGGTAGGCCTCAGTTTCATGGTCGGATATGGGGACGAGATGTTCAACATGCTCCTCCGCGCCGACAACTACATCAGCTTCGTCTCGCTGTTCCTGCTGGCGTTCGGCATCGTTTTCGAGCTCCCCTTGGTCATGCTGCTGCTGTCGTGGGCGCGTGTCGTAGACCACAGGCGCATGCGCAAGGTACGCAAGTACGCCATACTCGCGGAGGCCATCATCGCCATGGTCTTTACGCCAAGCCAGGACCCCGTGAGCATGATGCTCATGCTCATCCCCCTCATCGCACTCTACGAGGTCGGTATTCTGCTCGCCAAGATGGGCGAAAGTCGAAGAGCCAAACGTGATCGGGCGGCCGTTGTAGCCGAAGCCTCAGGCGGAGACGCCGATGTGGGGGATGCCGACATCGGAGGCGCCGCGGGCTAGATAGCGGGGGTCAGCTTGCGTCGGCGTGCATGATGGTGTTACCATCTTACCCATGCTTCAACCTGTCACTCCCCGAACCATAGCCGATCAGGTCGCAGAGCAATTGCGGCATCTGATTGTTTCCGGGGAGTACAGAGCCGGCGAGCGACTGCCTTCCGAACGCGACTTGGCGGCCCGGCTTGGCGTGGGCCGTCCGGCGGTGCGAGAAGCTTTGCGCGAGCTGAAGGCCCAAGGCTATGTGATCGCTGGGCGGGGCGCACAGGGAACCACCGTCGCCAGTCTGCCGTCGCCGAGTTTCGCTGTGCCCATGTCACCTCTGCTCGGCACGGGTGCGGAGCGCATCATCGAACTGATGGAAGTGCGCAGCGCCGTGGAAATCGAGGCGGCCGGTCTAGCAGCCCGGCGGGCCACGATAGAAGACCTCCACCGGCTCGCGGTAACCCTCACCGCCCCCGGCGATCAGATCTCGCCTGAGGAAGATGTGGCCTTCCACGCCGCTATCGCTCAGACCACCCACAATCCTTTGTTCGAGCGGATCATTCAAGAGCCGGTCGACTTGCTCCACGACCACATGGAGGCGGTATTCGCCGCCTATTATAAGGAGCCGGGCGGAGCTATCGCTCTCCAGCAACAGCACGACGCCATACGGCAAGCCATCAGATCCGGCGACGAACAGAAGGCGCGCCAAGCAATGCGCCGGCATCTGGATCACGTGGCACGCGGGCTGGCTCAGTTGGTCGGTGCCGGCCGGGTGATGCGCCTAGTCTTCATCGACCTCGACGGCACCCTGCTCTCGGGTCCGCGGCTCATATCCGAGAGAGCCAAACGGACGATCGCGAACGTTCGCGAGGCCGGTGTCGAGGTGGTGTTGGTGTCTTCGCGACCGCCACGAGAGATGCGGCCGTTCCACCAAGAGCTCGGACTCATGACGCCTCTCATAGCCTGCCATGGGGCGTTGCTCTGGAACGTCCAGGCCGCGGCGGGTCTGGCCCACACGCCCGTGCCTGCCGATCTCGCGATAGAGATCATCGATCTGGGTCGTGGCCTGGGAGCCACAGCCAACGTCGAGAGCGACGACGAGTGGTTCACCGATCACGTGGGCAACCTCGAACCCGACGGAATCAAAGACTACGAGATATCCGATCCGCAAGGGGTAGGTATGGTGGACGAGGTGGTGCGCTCGAACGAGCCCATCGACAAAGTCTTTCTCGACCTACGCGAGTTGAAGGACGAAGCCGCCGTGGCGGCAGTCGTCACCGTCAAGCGGGTGTTCGAAGGGCGGGCCACCATCTACGAGACCACACCGGGAGTCATCGACGTGGTGTCCGCGGAAGCATCTAAGGCCGCGATGGCCCAGCG
>DAIRFC010000072.1:10224-12252 GCA_036795215.1 Actinomycetota bacterium
TAGAGTATCCCTCCGAAGAGCAGCGACCCGACGCCGAACCCTTTCTTGAAGAAGCGTAACCGCCCGTAGAGGATCAAGCCGGAGAAGATCGCCACCCCCGCAGCCACAGGCGCGTGCCAATCGTCGCCGCCCCATAGCTTCCAGTCGGTGAAGGCCATTCCGATCGCCACAGGGAAGGTACTCTGAAAGACCATGGCCCCCGTGATGTTGCCCAGGGCTAAGGTGTCCTTCTTCTGGCGCATCCACAAGACGCTGTTGAACTTCTCCGGGAGCTCCGTCGCCACCGGGGTGATGAGCAGCGAGATCACCAGAGCCGGGACCCCCACCGACGCCGCGATGTGGGTGAGCTGCTCCACGAAGAGATGGGCCCCGAAGATGATGGCGGCAAGGGCCACGATGAGCTGCAGGATCACCCGTCCGAGCTGGGGCGACTCGACGGTGCGGTGGAAGTAGAGAGAGCGGCACTCACCCTCGAGATTACCCTCGCTCTTCATGGTCTGCCGCACGTAGAAGCCGTATCCGACGAGGAGGAGCGCCGCGACGATGTACCTGAAGAACCCGATATCGAATATCCCGCAGAGGATGGCGATCGCGTAGGCCACGAGGAAATAGGCCAGGTCGCGCCGCATGACCACCTTGTTATAGCGCACCGCGAGCTTGCGCTTCTTCGTGAGGGTGAAGATGACTATCGAGATGCCGCAGACGAAGATGGCGAGAGTCGAAAGCATGAAGGGAGCGCCGAGGATGGCGCCGATGCCGATCTCCTTGCCGGCCTCTTCGGTGCCAAAGAGTATCGCGATGAGCGGGATCACGGTCTCGGGGAGAGCCGTGCCCACCGCGGCCAGCACGCTGCCCACCGCGCCTTCGCCCAGATTGAGCTTGCGACCGAACCACTCGACCCCGTTGACGAACAACTCGCAGCCGGCGAGTATCACAATGAAGGCGACGATAAGGAGGAAGACGGCCATCCGCGAGATTCTAGCCGAGGAGTGCTTAAGCGCGCAAGCCGAGCACGACGCTCAGACTGATGACGACCAGCACGATCGCAGAGACCCCAAAGAACCACCATGAGCCACGACGCGCGAACCATACCAACAAGAACAACACTCGAGCGACAGGGGTAGCGACTAGGACGAGCAGTCCGAGGATGAAGAAGCCCCACGGTTCTCCTGCCGCCAGCGCGCGCGGCAGGGCGCTCAGCGAGCTCCCTCGTGTCACCTCGTCGCCGACGCCCGCGATCGCCAACCCCACGCCGGCCACCAAGATGAGCACCGCGAGCACCAGGCCGGCCACCAGCAGCCGGGACAGGACCCAGTCGGCATCCATGGCCTTCGCCCCACGGAACAGAGCGCCAGGCACAGACGGGACCGCCGGAAGACCCGCTTCGTCGCTTCGTTCTCGCGGATCTTGGTTCATCTGATGCTCACCCCCACCGCGGCCAGGATCATCTGCACAGCCAATGCAAGAAGGACGACTGCCAGAACCACGGCCAACACGGAACTCTTGACCCGGGCCGCCAGGCTGGACCCCACAAGGGCGCCCGCCGTCACTCCCAACACCACCGGCACGGTCACCACCGGATCAACCGCGCCGCGCACCAGGTAGACGAGGGCTCCCGCGCAGGCGGTGACTCCCAGCATGAAGCTGCTCGTAGCAGCCGCGGCGCGCATGGGAACACCCATCCCCAACCTGAGCGTAGGCACGGTGAGAAACCCGCCGCCCACGCCCAGAAGGCCCGATACATTGCCCGCCACCAGTCCCACGAACAACCCCAAGGGAAGTCTCCTGACCGCATATCCGACTGTGTGGCCCAGCTCGCGATCGACGTACGAAGCTCCGAGACGCCCAAGGCCGGCCCCGTCGACCGACACCCGCGGGGATACCTTCCTGCGCAACCCCATGTAGATCGAGACCGCCATCATGACGGCTCCAAAAATGGCGCTGAGCGTCCCCTTGTCGAGCAGTGCCCCCACCAGACCGCCTGTGATAGCTCCCAGCGCCAGCGCGGTCTCGATGCTCACAGCTAGG
>DAIRFC010000073.1:0-12222 GCA_036795215.1 Actinomycetota bacterium
GCCGGCGCCGAGGGGGGCACCATCCTGTACGCGCGAGGGGCGGGCATCCACGAGACCCGCAAGATCCTCGGGGTGCCCATAGAGCCCGAAAAGGAGATCCTGCTCACCGTGGTACCCCGGGCTGTCAGCGACCACGTGCTCGAGACTATCGTGAACGCTGCGCATCTGAACGAGCCGGGAGCGGGAATCGCCTTCACGGTGGGGCTCGACAGGGTCGCCGGGATCTGCCACCAGGTCTAGAAGAGCTCCCCGTGTACGCGCGCGCGCTCCCGGTCTATCTGCTCGGGTGTAGCGCCCAGCTCGGAGAGGACGTACTCGGTCATCCCCAGGGCCACCTCACCTTCACCCGAGAACACGCGGTCGGCTCCCGCAGCGTGCAGGTCGGGGATGTCGGCGAGATAGGCCGCCCTAACGATCACGTGGATCTTTGGATTGAGCTGTCGGGCGATCTTGATGACCTCTTTGGCGTTCTTGAACCCTGAGACGGTCAAGACCAGCGTTCCCGCGGAACCCACCCCCGCCTGTTCCAAGATACTCCTGAGCGTAGCGTCTCCGAAGAACACCTTGATGCCGGCCCGTCGCAACTCCTGCACGGTCTTCACGTTCATCTCGATGATCGACGGCTCGACCCCCTGCTCCTGAAGGAGCCGGGCGAGCGTGCGCCCGACCGGGCCATAGCCCACGATGACCGCCCGGTGCTGGGGATCGACTTGGGCATCTACGACAACCGGCGTTCCAGAAGCCGGCGCTACCGGGGCTCTGAAGTTGAGTGCATGGAAGAGGCCTGGTCTTTGCGAGATCCAGCGGTTGAGGGGCGCGACCGTCTTGTAGACCAGCGCGTTGATCGAGATGGAAACGACCGCGGTGCCGATGAGCCCGTTGACGGCGTCACCCGTGAATATGCCCAGCTGCACGCCGAGCGTGGCGATGATGAACGAGAATTCCCCGATCTGTCCGAGAGCCGCGGCCACTCCCAGCCCGATCCTGCAAGGATAACCGAGAAGAGTGGTCGTCACGAGCGCGATGACCGGCTTGGCGATCACCACCAGCGCCAGTGTCAGAGCCAGGAGTCCGGGCGACTCCACTATGGAAGAAGGATCGAACAGCATGCCCACCGACACGAAGAACAACACCGCGAAGGCGTCGCGCATTGGCAGGGCCTCCGATGCGGCGCGGAAGGCGAAATCCGAACGGCCGACCACAAGGCCGGCCAGTAGCGCTCCCAGGGCCATCGAGACGCCGAAGAACTTCGCGGAACCGACCGCGATGCCCAAGGCCACCACCAGTATGGTGAGGGTGAAGAGCTCTCGCGAACGAGTGGTTGCCACCCGGGCGAGTATCCAAGGGATCAGCCTGCTGCCCACGACCATGGTGAAGAGCAACAGGCCGATGATCTTCAGGAGGGCGTACAGGATCTCGAGGGCGGCGTTGTCCCCGGATTCCCCGGTGGTGCCGAAGAAGAGGGGTATGAGCACCAGTGCGACGACGGTGATGAGGTCTTTGAACACCTCCCAACCGACCGCGATGTGGCCCGTTGGCGTGTGCAGGTGGTCGTTGTCGGAGAGCACACGGATGAGGACCACCGAACTGGCCAACGAGATGGCGAAACCATAGACGACGCCTGCCTGCCAAGTGCCTCCCGCCCAGACCAGGACCAGGGCTCCGAGGGCGGTCACGATGACGATCTGGGCAAGCGCCCCGGGTATCGCCACGCGCCGCACCGCGAGAAGCTCTCTGAAGTGGAACTGCAGGCCGACCCCGAACATGAGGAGTATCACTCCGACATCGGCGAGCTGGGTCGCGATCTCGCGGTTGGCATCGAACCCGGGGGTGGCCGGCCCCAGGATTATTCCCGCGACGAGGTATCCGACGATAGGAGAGAGGCCGATCCGCTGCGTCACGTAGCCCAGCACCAAAGCCGCGGCGAGGCCGGCGGCGAGGGTCAGTATGAGGTCTAACTCCTGCATCGTACCGGTCGGTGCTCAGGCGCGATCAGACACCGGCCTCGGTCGGCTGTCCGCCCACCACGAGGACGTCGCATGTGGCTCCGGACAGGACATGGCGGGTGACGCTGCCCAGCAGCATCTTCTCCAGGGTCGATTCGCCCTGTTTGCCCATCACGATGAGGTCGACCTGGAGTTCCGTTGCTTTCTGGAGTATCAGCTGGGCGGCTCCTCCGTGCTCCACCGATCTGCGGAACAACCGCGTGGTATCTCCGGCGCCCTCGACCAGCGCGTCTATCTCAGAGAGCGCCTGCCGGCGTGCCTCGGCTCGGAGCCTGTCGATCTCCTCGCCGGCCACGCCCGCGTAGTGCAGTCGCGCCTCATACGGCACGGACGAAGCGTGGAAGATGGTGATGTCGGCGCTCGAGGCGACGGACATCGCGAGTTGCAGCACGGGCACTGGGCTCGGGCCGAGCGCCACCGGTACCAGCGCATGTTCGTACGGACCGCGAGGCGGCGCGTTGGTGACGAGCACCGGCCCCGGGGACTTGCGCACCAACCTCTCAGCGGTCGTACCCAGGATGTGATCGCTCAGCCCACTCGCCCCATGGGCCCCTAGGACGAGCATGTCGGCGTCGGCCGAGGCATCGAGAATCTCGTCAACGGGGGTGCCGGTCCGCACATGAAAACCCGGCTCGACTCCTATCTCGCGCATGATGTCGGTGGCCAGGCTCTCGAGCATCGAGCGGGCCTCGTCTGTCATCCGAGCCTGGATGTCCGCCGGCAGGCCGAGCAATCCCCCCAGTCTCCGCAGCGAGGATCCACTGACCACGTGGACGAGCTCTACCCGCCCAGACTGTTCCGCGGCGAGAAGCGCCGCGCGCCGGACCGCATCTCGGGCGCCCTGGGAGAAATCGGTCGCCGACAAGAAAGTGCTGGTCGCTTCCATGTGGCCCTCATTCTTTGGTATCGGGTGCCTGGCACGGTGCGAGATTGGACCCGCACCCACTCGAGCGAGTAGGAACTCAAAGGACCGTGCACCCACCGTCGAAGACGAACCTCCGAGCGCCCACCGGTAGCCGGCTCAAGCCAAGCTACCCCGCGGCACATGAAAGAGTCCGCTTAGGGCTGCTACCTCCCGGTCCTGACCCGGTTCACGGATTTCCATTGCGCAGGACCTGGCCGTCAACACCACTTGCCGGCGTCAGACCTCACAGGCCCGCTCCTCGGGTGGGAATTCAGCCCCGCTGAAGCGGATTGCGGGTACAGGGCACCGCTGGCTCCCCACCTAGCACGGTCGCCAGGAGTATACAGCAGGCCGCCGGCTTCGGGTTATCAGGTAGTCGTCGTGTCTACCGGGACGAGAGCCCTCGCCTCGTCTACGAGCGGAACGAGCGTAGCGAGGAAGTCATCAAGCATGGTGGCGGCCTCGTCGGGTGCTGCAGAGGGCCTGCCCAAGGTCTCGATGGTCGCTCGTGCGGCGGCTATGGTCTCCCCGGCCGTCCCGGTAGCGACGTCGCGGGCGAGGTTGAGCGCGTAGCGGACTTCCTGCATGGCGGTATCGGCCAGGTCGAGATTGTGTTGGTCGAGAGCCTCGCGGCAGGCGATGGCCTGGGTGCATGCTCGCAGTCCATGGATGATCCCCATCCGCGGATCGTCCTTACCGGCCTCTTCTTCCAACAGAACGTTCGTCAGCCGGTTCTGAAGGATCGCGACTTCTTTCAACTTCCTGTCCCACTCTGTGATAAGGGGAGACGTGGTGGAAGTGGTTTCGATCATAGTGGTGGACGTGCTGGGCGTGATCGCCGTGGTGGTGGAGGTCTCATCGGGGCCGGACGAGCCACAGCCGGCGACTCCGGCCGTCAGGAGGACGAGGAGGAGGCAGGCCGCGATCGAGCCCATCTTTCGCAGGTGGACGCTCACAGGTGCTCCTCCCTAACGCGAACAACGAGAAGATGGCGGAGTGGGAGGGATTCGAACCCTCGAGACGAGTTACCCCCGCCTACACGATTTCCAGTCGTGCTCCTTAAGCCAACTCGGACACCACTCCGCGCAGTGCAGCAGGCTTTGAGCAAGGCGCGATTATAGCCCAAGAGGCCGTCTCAGAATGAGGCGGCCGTCATGGCCACGTGGGCTGTCCACCCACGACAACGGTCCAGATGATCAGAGTGACCCCCGCCAGGAAGGTTCCCGGTATGACGAAGGCTCCTATGGGATCGCGGGTGATCTCAACCGGGGGCATGTTCCAGAGGCTGACCGCGGTCAGCACCACACTGGCGGCGATCACCGGGATCACTTGCCCACCGCCGACTCCCAGGTAGATCAGCACGAGCCCGTAGGTCGCGAGCGACCCCAGCACGAAAAGGAGCCTCTCCGGCCCTGAGATCTGCCGGCCCGCACCCAGTCCCGCGAGAAGGACGGCAAGAGTGGCGAAGAAGAACCCTATGCCTAGAATGAGGTAGCCGGCCTCGATATCGAGAAAGGCTATCTTCGCGGCGAACTCTCCCTGCTCGAAGATCTCGGGCATGGCGCGTTGGATGGCATGACCGGCGATATGGATGCCGTGGCCGATCAGCCCCACGCCCAAGCCGACCCAGAACATCCACGCGAGCGGGCTGGAGACAGCGGCATAGATGTTGAGCGTCCCGCGTGCGGTCTGTCCGACTATCAAGAAAAGCCGGGTAAAGGCAAAGGCTGTCAGTGCCGGCAGGAGCACGAGGAAGACCAAGTCGACGGGTGCAAGGGCCCAGGAGCCTTCGGGCGCCGGCACGCCGGCCCGCAGGCCTTGGTAGAGTTCCCAGGCGATAAGCGACACCATCAACAAGAAGATGCTCCGGGCGACCGGAGCCGTCGCTCGCGCCTGGCTCATGGCTGCACTCACTAGCTTCTCAGCCCCTCACAGTAGGTGTTGGAAAGCTGCTCCGCAGCGGCCATTCTATCGCGCCCGCCGGGCACCGGCCACGCGGGCGGCCTGTCTTACAAGATGAATGGTAGTAAGGCCTTGCGTTCCGGGGGGTAGTCTGGGAACTGGCTTCTGTACCAGCGATGGGTCCTGAATGCCCGAGGGGCGAGGTTCGCGACCGTCCAGACGAAGAACGCGAGAGCTCCCAGGTTCCAGCACATGAGCGCCCATCCGGCCCACTCCACCATCTCTCCCAGGTAGTTGGGACAGCTGACATATCTGTACGCTCCTCCGCGGGGGATCTTGTAGCCGGTCTCGCCGTCGGAGCGGAGGCTTATCAATACTTGGTCGGAGTATTGATTGAGGCCGTACCCGAGCCAGAAGAGGCAGGCCCCGATGATGAACCGGGGGTCGAGGAACCAGGAGCTCTGCAGTTCGGGCCCCAAGGTGAAGAGGTAGCGGCCGTTCAGGTATCCGTTGCCCACGTTGAAGACGGCGCCCATGGCGATGACCGCGACGGTGATGCTGGGACGGCTGCTCCGGAGACGGAACGGGTAGGCGAACGAGCGATGGATGTAGTGAGCCATCCAGAAGGCCAAGAGAAGGATGCTCACTGGGTTGGCTCTACGATCACTGAGCAGGTACAAGACCAGGAAGGTGATGAGTACAGGCGTCTCCATGAGTATCCAGCCCCAACGGGCGCTCATGCGGGGCCCCCAGCCGTTTCTCGTGAAGCGCCCGTATGGTGCGGTGATGAAGAAGAGTAAGACGAAAGTGGCGGCGGCCAGAATCATCCAGGCCACGACAAGCCAATAGTAGAAAGTCGATTCGTCCATTGGTGGAACTTATACCATCTGAAGCCGCTGCGCGCGAACCGTGTGGCTGCGTCCTGCCTACAGAGCTGGGCCGCGAGGGTCGGTGGCGCGCGGCCTCGGGCGCGTGTAACCTGGCTTCGTGGAACAGATAATCACCGTCATCCTGCCGACCGTCTTCGCCATCGCGCTTGGCTATCTTCTCAGCAAGTTCGGCAAGCCGGATTTGAACACCCTCATCGACGTGGCCATGTTCGTGGCTACACCCTGCCTGGTGCTCCACTCGCTGTACGCAAGCCCCATCGTGATGGGGGACGCCCTCCGGGGATGGGCTGCCGCCCTGATCTCCGTGGCGGGCATGTTCGTCATCGCCTGGCTGGTCTTCGGCACCCGTGGCAAGGGTAGCCCGGCTCTGTATCTGCCTATCGTTTTTGCCAACACCATAAACATCCCGCTGCCGATCATTTATCTCGCGTTCGGGGACGAGGGAGTGGCGACGACGGTCCTTTTCTACATACCGAACGGCCTTCTTATCTACTCGCTCGGCATCTACATGGCCTCCGGCCACAAGGAACTGAGGCAGGGTCTGAAAGCAGTGTTCAAGACGCCGCTCATCTACGCGGCCGTTCTGGGCTTGGTCTTGAATCTTGCCAGAGTCCCGATGCCGGACGCCGTGATCAACTCGCTCGAACTGGTGGGACAGGCCGCGGTGCCATTGATGCTCCTGGTGCTTGGGATGAACATAAGCCGTTTCAAGTTCAGTCAGATCCGGTTGACTCTTCTGGCGAGTGTGATCCGCATGGGCGGGGGTTTCGCGGTGGGGTTGCTGGCGGTCTGGCTGCTCGGCATGAGCGGGCTGCCTCGGGCCATAATTCTGTTTGAGGCGGCGATGCCGAGCGCCGTCTTCACCACCGTACTGTGTACGAAGTACAACAACCAGCCTGAGTTGGTGTCATCCATCGTACTGACCACGACCTTGATGGCTGTGGGCGTGATCCCCGCGCTGCTCTACTATCTGACATAGGGAGTACGTGACCGTGGGTGGCCAAGCATGAGACCGGACCGGGATGTCTCACACAGAGGCGGCAGCTTCCCATATCTGCCCGACGGTAGCCCATTCCGCTTGAACGGAGTGGTGTTCGATTTCGACGGGACCCTGACTCTGCCGGGGATGCTTGACTTCGCGGCGATCCATGATGCCGTCGGCAGCCCTCGTGATGTCGGCCTGCTGGAGTTCCTCGCGGCTCTCGAGGACCTTGAGGAGAGAGGGCGGAAGGAAGCTGTCCTGCATGCCGCCGAGATGGAGGCGGCCGGCCGTGCCCAGGAGAACGAGGGGGCGTCCGAATTGGTGTCGTTCCTTCGCGAACGTGGGATACCCATGGCCATCATCACCCGCAACAGCCGCGCCGCTGTGGAGCGCGCCATGGCACGCCTGCCGGGGATCGCCCTCGGTGATTTCGCCCTCGTGGTGAGCCGCGATCTGCCTCTCAACCCCAAGCCCTTTCCCGACGGTGTGGAGTTCGCCGCCCGCGAGTTGGGTGTCGAATCTGCAGGACTGTTGATGATCGGTGATCACGCTTTCGACATAGAGGCGGGCAAGCGCGCCGGGACCCTCACGATGTTCTTGCGCAACGATCCCCGGGAAACGAGGTCGACCGGTGACGCCCACTTCGTGGTTGACACCCTGTGGGACGCTGGGCGGATCATCGCCTACGGCCTTCCGCTCCCTACCGGCAAACTGCCCGTCGACATGTTGCAGGCGAGTCTGGGAGAGATCGTAGTCGATGACTCGACTCTTCTGGTCGGTGCGGGCGTGGGCGAGGACGCGGCCGCTATAGACATCGGGGACGACGAGGTGCTGGTGCTGGCCTCCGATCCCATAACCCTCGCCGTGGATGCCATGGCCTGCTACACAGTGCTGGTGAACACTAACGATGTCGCCGCCGCCGGGGCGACTCCGCGCTGGTTGCTCAGCACGTTGCTCTTCCCCCCAGGGTCGAGCGGGTCGGAAGTCCTTGCTTTGACACGTGACATACAGCGCGTCTGCTCGCGGTGCGGCGTGACCCTGTGTGGTGGACACACTGAGATATCCGATGCAGTGTCCCGACCCGTGGTCGTCGGGACTGTGGCAGGGACGGCGAAGAGAAGCCGGCTCGTGGATAAGAAGTCCATGCAGGAAGGCGACCATATCCTTCTGACCAAGGGGGTGGCTATCGAGGGCACGGGCCTCATAGCGCGGGAGTTCGGCCGCCTGCTTGCCGAGAGGGGTTTGAGCTCCGCCGACGTGGATGAGGCGGCCGGGTTCCTGGAGAGGATAGGGATCCTGGAGGAAGCGCGGATAGCGACATCTTTCTCCGGGGTCAGCGCCCTCCACGACGTGACCGAAGGCGGTCTTGCCACCGCGGTCAGGGAGCTGGGCGCAGCCGGCGGCCGCCGGCTGCGCCTCCGCATGGAGCGGATCCCGGTCTACCCACTGACAGCACGGATCTGCACCGCCCTCGATCTCGACCCGCTTGGCCTGATCGGTTCCGGCAGCCTGCTCATCACCTGCGCCGCCGCCGAGGTGGATGCGCTTGCGGCGGCCATCACCGGCGCGGGCATCGAGGTCTCCGACATCGGTGAGGTGCTGGGCAAAGGTGAAGGCATCGACGCTCTTCGAAATGGGGAGCCATCGACGTGGCCGGTCTTCATTCGCGACGAGGTGTCTCGCCTGGCTCGTCACTGACCTCTCACCGGCCGGCCCGCAGCGGGCCGAAACAGTACGGTCTTGGCAAATAGTACGGCGATGCCGTATAATAGCGTCATCATGAGTACACGGGAACAGCAGGATCGGCGAGAACGCTTCAGGGACGCCTACTGGCAGGTCTTACACGACCTGGACACGTCGCGCCTGCAGCAATGGGAGCAATCCCATCTCACCCTGCCTCAACTGCGGGTGCTGTATCAGGTGCGCCGGTCTCCGGGCATCACGACAGGCCAGCTTGCGAATCGCCTGGGCATCACCGTCTCAACCGCCAGTGGCCTGGTGGCGAAGCTGGCGGACCGGGGGCTAGTCGCACGGGGAAGCAACGATTCTGACCGGCGCCAGATACCCCTGGAGCTGACCGAAACGGGCCTGTCGCTGGCCGGCGAGTTGACCAGGGAGACCACAGGACCTTTCTTGGAGGCCGTAGCCGACGAGATCGGCGACGACCTGGAGGAGATCGTGGCGTCCCTTGAGACTCTTGCGGCTGCCGCCACCCGGGTGAGAGAACGATGAGGGGCGGCGCCGGACGAAGGTGGATGCCGCGTGTCAGGCTGCCCCACACAGGGGACCTCACGCAGGCTTTCAGCGCGCTTCGCAATCGCAACTATCGTCTGTTTTGGGGCGGACAGCTGGTCTCTCAGGCCGGCACCTGGATGCAGGATGTGGCTCTCAGCTGGCTGGTGGTCCTGCTGACCGATTCGCCTATCGCTCTCGGGCTGACCATGACCTTCCGCTTCCTTCCGGCTCTGCTCTTCTCGCTTCACGGCGGCGTGCTCGCCGACCGGCTCCCCAAGCGGAGGACGCTGATCATCGCGCAGACGACTCATCTGCTGGTGGCGCTTGCAGTGGCTGTTCTCACCTCGGCAGATGCTATCACCGTGACGCTCATCTACTCTCTGGCCGCCGTGCGGGGTCTCGTGGATTCAATCGAAGGGCCGGCGCGCCAAGCTTTCGTCCCGGAGATGGTAGGCAGGAAAGATCTGCCGAACGCTGTGGCCCTTAACTCGACCCTCTTCAACGCCGCGCGCGTAGCCGGGCCGGCGATCGGCGCGGTGGTCATCAGCGCCTTGGGTGGAGGTAAGGATGCGATCGCGGCGTGCTTCTACATCAACGTCGTGACCTACCTCGCCGTGATAGCGGCGCTCTTTGCCATGCGGCCCAGCGAGTTGCATCTGATCCCCCTTGCTCCGCGCGGCAAAACGATGCGGCAGCTTCGTGAAGGATTCAGGTATGTCCGGGCAACGCCGGAGGTCATGGTGATCTTCATCGTGATGAGTTGCATCGGCGCCTTCGGCTACAACTTTCAGACCATGCTGCCGTTGGTCACGAAGTGGCTGCTCGACGCGGGAGCGTCCACCCTCTCCTTACTGACGACGGCCATGGGTATCGGGTCGGTGGTGGCAGGGCTGTTCATCGCATACCGCGGCAAGGGAGGCCTGCGACTGCTTCTCGGCTCGGCAGGCTTCTTTGTGATCCTGCTGGTGCTGTTGGCGTTGTCGACGTCCACGGCTGCGACGACGGCTGTGCTGTTCGTGGCCGGCATCGTGGGCATCCTGTTCATGACCACTGCGAACACCCGTCTGCAGACTCTGGCGCCCGACCACCTGCGCGGACGAGTGATGGGCATCTACATCCTGCTCTTCATCGGCACCGTTCCCATCGGCAGCTATATCATCGGGGCCATGGCCGAGTATGTGGGCGTGCGCATCACGATCCTTACCATGGCGGGCATCTGCGCCGCGGGCGTCGCGGCCGGATCGTTCTACGCGCTGCGCTCCCGCAAGGCGTTGGGCGCAGAAGTGGAGCCCGACCCGGCGCTGGCAGTGGAAACGCCCGAGTGGGATCTCACCGAGACGGCCGGTCTGGAGAAAGGCGCAGGGGCGGCGTAAGCTGAGGGGGCGTTGTGAGCGCCGACGCGGCTTGGAGGGGAGATGCGACATTCGCTCTGGGGCCGGCGCGTGGGCCCGCTACTCATGCTGCTCACCATGGCCGCACTGCTGTCCGGTGCGCTGGGTGGCTTGGCTTGCGACGGCGCCGACCCGCTGGCCGGGCCGGTAGGCGCCGGCGATCCCTATCTGCCCCGAGTTGGGAACGGTGGCTACCAAGTCCTGCACTACGATATCGCGCTGGATGTCGATCCGGCTTCAGGCTCTGTCGAGGGACGCACCAAGATCCTTGCCGTCACCGAGTCTCGACTTTCGTCACTCAATCTCGATTTCTCGGGCCTTCGGGTGGGTGACGTCAGCGTGAACGGTGAAGGCGCGGACTATCGGCTGGAAGGTCAAGAACTGACCGTCTACTGTCCGGAGGTATTCGACGCCCACGAAGAGGTATCGGTGGAGGTGACGTACTCGGGAAGGCCGAAGGCTTTCGCGGACGCCGAATCGTTCATGGTGGGTTGGAGGCAAGACGGAGACTACATCTATACGCTCGATGAGCCTCTGGGCGCTTCCACGTGGTTCCCCGCCAACGATCACCCTTCTGACAAAGCCACCTATACCTTCCGGCTCACCGTGCCGGAGTCACACGTGGCCGTGGCGAACGGGGTGCTGGTCGAGACTGTGCCGTCGGCGGCTGGGCGGACCTTCGTATGGGAGATGCGCCGGCCGATGGCCAGCTATCTGGCCGCCGTCAGCGTGGGAGACTACGTTTTGCGGGAGAGCGAGAGTCCGAACGGGGTGCCCATCCGCGACTACTACGCACCCCGCCTGGTGGATGAAGCCGTACCCTTGTTCGCCGGCACTGGGGATATGATCGCCTTCTTCGCCGATCGGTTCGGCCCCTACCCCTTCGACGTCTACGGTGTGGTGGTCCCGGCCGTCCCGACCGGCGCCGCTATGGAGAACCAGACGCTGTCCCTCTTTGGTGAAGACGTTCTGGACCGTCTGTCTTCCGATGACGTCGTCAGAGACACCTACATCTCGCACGAGCTGGCCCATCAGTGGTTCGGCAACAGCGTGACGATCACCCAGTGGAAGGACATCTGGCTGAACGAGGGCTTCGCCACCTATGCCAGCTGGCTATGGCTGGAACACGACCGCGGTCCGGAGACGCTGGACGCCATGGTGAACGAGAGCCAAAGGATGCTGCAGAGCAGGCGCCATCCGTTGCTCACCGACCCCGGTGAGGACGGCCTGTTCAGTGTCAACGTGTACCGGCGCGGCGCTTTGACCCTTCACGCGCTCAGGCTGCTGGTCGGCGGCGACGTCTTCACGGGCATCCTGCGCGAGTGGGCCACCCGACATCAGCACGGGAGCGCTACGACGGAGGACTTCGTCGCCCTTGTGGAAGAAATGGCCGCCGATGTGCCCGCCGGTGCGGTGGGCGAATTGTTCGAGGCGTGGTTGTACCGGGAAGATCTACCCTCGCTTCCGGAGGCGGCGTCGTGAGTAGCCAAGACCCTGGAACCGGCGGAGCCGCCTGGGCCGGCTTCGATTGGAGCCGGGAGCGCTATGAGGACCTTATAGCCCGAGTGGTCCCCGACTACTTCGAGCAGGACTCTCTCTTCGTTGACGCGGTGCGAGAGGTGGCTCCTGATGAGGGCCACGGGCCGTTTCGCGTTCTCGAGCTGGGCGCCGGCGCCGGAAATCTCGCGCGCCTTCTTCTGCAGACCTTCCCGCGGGTGGAGGTGACTGCCATGGATGTCTCGGCCGTCATGCTGGCCGCCTGCAGGCAGACCCTGGAGCCCTTCGGGGGACGGGCCCGGGTAGTCGAGGGCGACTTTGCCTCCGCCGGGTTGGGCTCGGGGTACCGGGCTGTGGTGTCCCGATTGGCGATCCACCATTTGGACGACCCAGGCAAAGAGGCCCTGTTCGGCAG
>DAIRFC010000074.1:0-5338 GCA_036795215.1 Actinomycetota bacterium
CAGGGGCCTTCCGCGCCAAGCCGCTGGACCCTACTTCTTGGGGGCGTCCAAACCCCACTTCTTGAAGTACTCTTCGTAGAAGGGGGGCTGCTTGAAGTCGCCGTGCATGAAGAGGTTGTACTCCCGGTAACCTCTGCCGATCTCCTCGAAGTGATAGACGCCGGCCATGAGCTCCTCGAGTCTGCCGGCGGGGGCTGTCAGCACCATCTCGTTTTCGTCGGCGCCGGCCCGTTCGAAGTCACCCGGGTCGGGGATCGTCACCTGGAACACCCCGCTCAAGAACGAGGGGACCACAGAATGCACGCACGAGCCGATGGGGTCGAGGGTCGATGTCACCGCGGTCCCGTTGAGATGCCGGAGCGAGAGCAGCAGGTGCCTCAGCTGCCCGGGGATGCAGTAGATCATGACGATATCGGGCTCGAAGCCGGCGTTCTTCAAGGGGCCTATGACCATACCCGGGTATTCTCCCACCGGGAGACGCGTCATCTCCTGGGCATGCTTCGCGGCCGCCTCTTTGTCGGCGATGAAGAAGGAGTTGGTGAACCCGTTGAGATAATCCTCGGGAGTCTCGACGAGCCCGTAGGAGATGATCGGTTCGAAGCACCAATGGTCTTCGAGGAACATGGCGAGCGTCATCCCTTGACGGCGGGCGAGCGAAAACGCTTGGCAGACGGCAAGGTGCTCGCCCAAGTCCCTCTTGGGCCGGATGGCCCCCTCAGGCACTTCCGACTCGCTCTTGAGCAACTTGATGGCCAGGGGATAGGTCTTCAGGCGCAGCATCTGCTCGAGGTCTGTGCCGTACTTGTTGAACTCCGTCAGAGAAGTCATGTTGCGATCTCCAATGCGTGGACTTCCAGTATGGACCAGGGAAGAGTATATGCCTCCTCGACTACGACGTGCAGACCCACTTCTCCACCTGCACGAGGCAGGAATTCGGCGCCTGGCCGGGTGAAGTGGGGGTGATGAAACGCTTGGAGGTCAGCATGTTCACGCATCCCGCGGTGTCGGCTGAGTGCCCCGGCTCGCCCAGAGGCAGGTAATCGCCGCACGACTCATATGAGTGCACCACACCCGGCGGGAGCCGCTCCGTCACCTGGGCCGCCAGGATGACCTCGGCGCGGTCGTTAAAGGCTCGGATAAGGTCGCCGTCGTTGATGCCGCGCGTGGCCGCGTCCCTTGTGTTCATGCGCATGATCCAGTAATGCTGTGTACCGCGGCCGTCGCCGGCGTCCACCGCCACGCGGTGGTCTTTGATGTCATTGCTCCAACTGTCTTTCGCGTCGCCCACCGTGTGGAACGTGTAGCGCGGGTGCGGCGACACCATGGCCAGCGGGTATCTGTCGATGAGTTCGGTGGTGTGGTGCCCTTCCCAGCTCTCCAGGTACTGAGGGCCCATCACCGGGCGCTCCGGGTCTTCGCCATCGGTCGCGTAGAAGCGCTTCAGACTGCCGGCGACGAACTCTATCTTGCCGCTCTGGGTCTGCAGGCCCTTACCGGCGACTTGGTCCCAGATCGGCGGACCCCAATCCGGGGTGTCCTTCACCCGGTCTTCGGCGAACCAGCGCAGAGCCGGTGTCGGCTCCTGTTCTTTGGGGACCGGCACCATGTAGTAGCCCTTCTTCTCGAACTCCTCCCATGTGATGCGCGAGGAGAGGTCACTGGCGTGGAAGACCCGCTTCACCCAGTCGAGGTCGGTGTGGCCGCCCTCTGTGTACTTTTCCCACAGACCCAGGCGTTCTGCGAGCATCGCGAAGATCTCGTAGTCGGGCTTCGACTCGCCAAGGGGCTCGATGCACTTCTTCTGCAGCACTATGAGCCGGTGGTTGACCTGGTCGAACTTGTGGGTGCCATATCCGGAGGGGTGGGCCCAGTCGCCGATGTCCCAGCGCTCGAAGTTGGTGCAGGCCGGCAAGATGATGTCGGCGAACTTCGTCTCGCCCTCGAACCAGATGGCTTGGTTGACCACAAAGGGCACCTTGCCTTCGCGGTAGCCGCGGACGAAGCGGTTGGTCTCGGTCATGGTGCCGATGAACGAGCCACCGTAGCGGTAGTACATCTGTACGTGAGGATATCCGGAAGCCGGATACTGGTATTTCTTGAACTGCATCTCTATGGATCCGCCACAGAACCCCTTGCTGCGCCACTCGAGCTGTTCGTGGTGCATCATCTCGGGGATGAGCAGCCGGTAGCCGATCTGGCCCTCGGCGCTATGCTGCGGGTTGGAGATGGTGCCCCCGTCGGGCCACATGCGGGGCGCGAGGCGATAGCCGGCCGCGGTGTTGGCGGTATCGGCTGAGATGCCTCCCTCCGAATAGCCCGGGAACCAGAACGACCGGTCGGCCGGTGCGCCTCCCGTGGTGGAGTAGATGTTGCTGCCCGGTTTACCGAGCCCCTGCATGGCGGCTAAGGCGATCATGGTACGGGCGAACTCGCCGCCGTAGGACGAGCGGCACGCGCCGCCCCAGCCGCCCATGCCGCCCGCGGCGAGCATGGTCTTCTTCGAACCCCACTCGCGGGCTAGGGCGCGTATCTCGCGGGCGGGAATGGTGGTCTCTCCCTCCGCCCATTCGGGTGTCTTGGGCACGCCGTCGCTCTCGCCGAGTACGTAGCGCTTCCACTCGTCGAAGCCCAGCGTGCGGGACGCGACGTATTCCTTGTCGTACAGATCCTCGGTGAGCCACACGAAGGCGATGCCCAGGCCCAGCGCCACGTCGGTACCCATGCGGGGCGCCAGCCACTTGTCGCTCACCAGACCGGCCGTGTGGTTGAAGTAGGGGTCGATGAAGACCATCTTGACGCCCAGGTCTTTCAGCCACTGCCGGCGGCAGGTGCTCTCGTGCGCGCCGTATACGCCGCACGTGGTCTCGGGGTCGGACGACCAGAAGACCATCATCTCGCAATTCTGAAGGGCGTCCTCCAGGAGGTCGTACTGTTCGGGGATGCCCAGACGGCCGGAGAAGCCCCACATGTGCGCCCCGCCCCACTGCCAGCCTTCCCAGCTGTCGGGGTTGTGCTCCACATAAGTCATGCCCCAGAGGTTCATGAAGCGGTTGTAGGCGCTGAACCGGTAGCCTACGTTTCCCCACATGTGGTGCGACGACGGGGTGGTCATCATAGAGGCGGGCCCGTATTCGCGCTTGAGCCGGATCATCTCCCCGGCGATCATGTCGAGTGCGTCGTCCCAGCTGATGGGCTCGTAACCGGATTCCCCGCGTTTGTGGGTGTTACGGCCGCCGGGCCCGGTGGAGCCTGGGGCCCCGTTGATGTCGAAGTCGACCCGCTTGAGCGGGGTCAGGATGCGCTTGGGAGAATAGATGGTGGACTTGTGGGCCACTGTCCAGTTGGAGAGGGTGGTCTTACGGGGCGGCGTGAACTCCCGGCCCCTCGCTTTGATGGTCCACGAAGGACCGTCGCTCTCGTCCAACTCGAGGGGGACGATGCGTACGATCTTGCCCTCATGCACGTCGACGTGTACCGGGCCGCCCGTTGTCAGGTTCGTGAGTCTGCGCATCTCTGCCATCTTGTGCTCCGTCGGCTGGATTCCCATCACACTAAACTACCGGTTGACCGGTTGTTATTCGCTGCTAAACTACCGTTTGTACCGGATTTTGTCAACGATGCCGAACGCGGCCGGGCGCCCCATGATCGGGGCAGAGAGGGTGCATCGCACTTGGCTCCAAGTTCGAAGCGCATGACGGCGGAAGCGAGAAAGCGGCAGATCGTCGAGGTGACACTCGATCTGATCTCCGAATACGGCCTGCGAGGGGCGACCATGGCCCGTATCGCCGCCCGCGCCGGCATACGGCAGGCTTCGCTCTACACCCACTTCGAGAGCAGACACGCCATCCTGTCGGCGGCTCTGGATGTAGTGTATGAAAGGATCTACGCTTCCCGCGAGACTCCTACCGACGAGAACTCGCTCGAGCGACTTCGGCAGATGTGTGATCATCATCTGGAGCTGTGGAGCAGCCAGGGCGAGAAGCATCACGCGCATCAACTGATGGAGTTCGTGTCTGGAGGGCGGAGTGAGGGTCTGAGCGAGATCGTGGCGGAGAAACACTTGGCCTCCATAGAACAGTACGCTCAAGTGGTGCGTGACGGCCAAGCCGAGGGCACGATCCCCGCGTATGTCGATGCAGACCAAGTAGCGTGGCTCATCACCGGCTGGGCGTTCGCGGGGGACGTCTCGCATCTGCTGGGATTCGGCAAGTTTCTCGAGCCCAGCGTAGGCGTCCATTGGCTCGACGTGATATTCGCCAGTTTTGCAGCGGAACCAGCCGCCCCTACAGCTTGACACCGTTCATCGCCTCCACTATTATCTCCGGTCGCGTCTAGAAGGAGGCAGTGTGAAAACCTATTCGGCGAAACCCGGTGAGATTCAGCGCAATTGGTGGGTCGTCGATGCCGAAGGCAAGAACCTTGGCCGGCTGGCATCGGAGATCGCCGTAGTGCTGAGGGGCAAGAACAAGCCTCAATATACCCCGCATACTGATACCGGGGACTTTGTCGTTGTAGTGAACGCAGAGAAGATCGCGGTGACCGGCAACAAGCTCAGCGACAAGCTCTACCACCGGCATTCCGGCTATCCCGGCGGCCTGAAGACCGAGACCCTCGGGCATCTGCTGCAGCGCCGGCCGAACGAAGTGCTGCGCAGGGCCGTCAAGGGCATGATGCCGAAGAATCGCATCGCTGCGCAGCAGTTGACGAAGCTCAAGATCTACACTGGGCCCAAGCATCCCCATGCAGCCCAGAAGCCGGAGGAGTTGCCATGGCAGCAGTAGTCTACTCGGCAACGGGCAAGAGGAAGACCTCTGTTGCCCGGGTGCGTCTCATGCCGGGGACAGGAAACATCACCGTCAACGGTCAGGACGTCAAGGACTACTTCAACAGGCATACGCTCATGCTGTTGGTCCGCTCGCCCTTGGTCGAGACCGGTACCGACGCGCGTTACGACATCATCGCCCACCTACACGGTGGGGGCAAGTCGGGCCAAGCCGGCGCTCTCAAGCACGGTGTGGCGCGCGCGCTGGTGGAGGCTGACCCCTCACTCAAGACCGACGTCAAGCGCGCCGGGCATCTCTCGCGCGACGCACGTATGGTGGAGCGCAAGAAGGCCGGCCTCAAGAAGGCCCGCAAGCGCCCGCAGTTCTCCAAGCGCTAGTAAGGCTCACTCCGCGTGGCCTCGCGGCCACCAGAGCGCACTGGGCGGGCCGGAGCTTCGTCCTCGGTCGCTCACGTAGCGGTGCTACGCTCGCTTCCTGCGTCCTTGCTCCGGCCGTACCCATCGCGCTCTGGCGGCGAGAAGCCACACCGAGTGACCCTTCCGAGCGCCAAGCGC
>DAIRFC010000074.1:5438-12066 GCA_036795215.1 Actinomycetota bacterium
GGAGCTTCCAGGGAATCACGAGGCGAGGGAGAAGTCTCCCTCGCCTCGTTCTATTTCCGGAGGGTTCGTGCCCGAGCTGCATGTTGACATCGAAGCCATCGGCCGCAACACGGAGGCAGTCGCGGCGTTGCTGCGCGAACACTGCCTCGACCTGGTGGCAGTGACGAAGGGTTGTCTGGGGGAGCCGCGGGTGGCGGCGGCCATGCTGGCGGCAGGGGCTTTCGCATTGGCCGATACGCGCGACGCCAACCTCCGAAGGCTGCGTGAAGCCTTGCCCGGCGCCGAGCTCCACCGCATCCACCTACCGTCTCTCACCGAGCCCTTTGAGCCCGGCGATGTCACCTATGTATCGTGTCCGGAGGGAGCGGAGGCTGTGGCGAGGCTTGCCGATGGTCTCCAAGCGCCCCGCAAGGTCATGGTCTTGGTGGAGACTGGTGATGAGCGGGAGGGGGTGCCGCCGGAGTTGCTGCCGGGCCTGGCCGGCCGTATCGCCGGCGAGCCTCGGCTGACACTGGTGGGGGTGGCGACGAACTACGCCTGTTTCAAGGGCGGCGCCGCGGGCATCGAAGAATCGGTGAAGACGGTGGCGCTGGCGGCGGAGACCCTGGACGCGGCCGGATACTGTCCCCAGCGTGTCTCGGGCGGGAACTCCAGCCTGCTGGGGATGCTTGCGAAAGGCGGGCGAATACCGCAGCGGGTCACCGAGTTACGCTGCGGTGAAGCCCTGCTTCTGGGCCAAGATGCGCTGCACTATGAGCCTCTTCCGGGGTGCCGGACCGACGCCTGCGTTCTTCGGGCCGAGGTAGTGGAGGAGTATACTAAGCCCGCCGCGGAGGGGCCCATCAGGCGCTCGGTGCTTGGGATAGGCCGGCAGGATCTGAGCACGGGAGCAGTGAGGCCTGTGCAACCGGGCCTGCGCGAAGTCGGGCGGTCGGCGGACTATCTGGTGCTGGAGGCCGTGGGCCGAGGCGCGTGGGCTCCCGTGGGTACGACGATCGAGATGATCCCGTCCTACGAGGCTCTCGTGGCTGCCTGGACTTCTCCCTATGTGGCCTTGAAACTCCGGGGCCGGTAGGGAGTGGGTGCTCAGGGTCTGTGATAGCGGAGGTCGAACGCTGATGTGCGGGATCATAGGGTATGCGGGTCAAAGGCCTTGCAGGGACATCCTTTTTCGGGGTCTTCGAAAGCTGGAGTACCGTGGTTACGACTCGGCCGGCATCTCCATCATCAGCGACGGACGTTTTGAGCTTCTGCATTCGGTGGGCAATCTCGACAATCTGGAAGGCATCCTAGACCAGATCGGCGGGGCCGGCACGCTGGGGATAGCGCACACTCGTTGGGCGACCCACGGCAAACCCTCCACCGAGAATGCCCACCCGCACACCGACTGCTCCGGCCGCTTCGCGATCGTGCTCAACGGCATCGTCGAGAACTACCTGAGCCTGCGGGCGGAGCTGCAGCGCGAGGGGCACGTCTTCACCTCCGAGACCGACGCGGAAGTGGTGGCTCATCTGATCGAACGTGCTTACCACGGTTCTTTGCAGGAGGCGGTGGCGGAGGCCTACGGGCAGATGGAAGGTCACTTCACGTATTGCGCGATCTCGGTTGAAGAGCCCGACGTGATAGTGGGGATCCGAAAGGAGACCCCGCTGGTGGCGGGCGTGGGCGCGGAGGAGAACTACCTGGCGTCGGCCATTCCCGCCTTTCTCGCCGAGACTCGTTCGGTGGTCTTTCCCGAGGATGGCGAAGTAGTCGTGGTGAGCCGCGCCGGGGTCGAGATCTTCGACCTCGAGGGCGCGCCCGTGAGCCGGCCGGTCCAGGAGATCGACTGGGACGACGAGGTGGCCGAGAAGGCCGGGTACGAGACCTTCATGCTCAAGGAGATCCACGAACAACCGGGCGCCCTCGCAGACACGCTCGCGGAGCGCATCGGGCCGGACGGCAGGGTGGTCCTGGATGGCCTGGGCCTCAGTGATGAGGCGGTCCGCACGCTTGGTCGTGTGGTGATCATTGCCTGCGGGACTTCGTATCATGCCGGACTCGTGGGGCGGTACGCTCTCGAACGGTGGGCCCGCGTCCCCGTGGAGGTCGAAGTGGCTTCGGAGTTCCGCTACCGCGACCCGGTGATCGGATCCGACTGTCTCTGCATCGCTATCAGTCAGTCGGGGGAGACTGCCGATACGCTGGCGGCCATGCGGCTCGCCCGGCAGGCGGGGGCCAGAGTGCTGGCGGTGACCAACGTCGTCGGTTCCCAAGCGACCCGCGAGGCCGATGGAGTGCTGTACACGAGAGCGGGTCTGGAAATCGGGGTAGCGGCGACCAAGACCTTTCTCACCCAGGTACTCGCTATGCTCCTTCTGGCGCTCCATCTGGGAGAGAGGCGGGGCGGTCTCGACGCCGACCAGGTCAGAGCCTACACGGAAGAGCTCCGGCGGATTCCCGCTCTTCTGAGCGGCTACCTAGAGGACGGCCCGGCCGCCCTGGTGGAAGAGGTGGCGGCCCGTCATGCCGGGAACCGTTTCTTCATGGTCCTGGGAAGGCACATCGGTCTGCCCGTGGCGCTTGAAGGGGCGTTGAAGCTCAAAGAGATCTCGTACGTCCCCACCGAGGCGTACGCGTCGGGCGAGATGAAGCACGGCCCCATCGCGCTGCTTGAGGAAGGCTCCCCTGTCCTGGTGGTCGCGACCGATAGTGCCGTGCTCGACAAGCTCGTGTCCAACGTCCAGGAGGTGATGGCCCGGGGGGCCCGGGTGATCGCGATCGCCTCGGATGGCAACGAGCGGCTGCAGGGGATGGTGGACGAACTCCTGTACGTGCCACGTACCGACGAGATGCTGGCCCCGCTCTTGGCGACGGTCCCCCTGCAGCTCTTCGCGTACTATGTAGCAAAGGCCAGGGGCGAGAAGGTCGATCAGCCGCGCAACCTGGCGAAGACCGTCACGGTGGAGTAGCCGTGCCCGCGCCCGGCGGCCCCCTCATAGGGTTCGACTTGGTGGAGGTCGGGCGGTTCCGCGAGGCGCTCAGGCGGCATCCCAGTCTGCAGAAGCGTCTCTTCACCCCGGCTGAGATCGAGTATTGCAGTGGCCGTGGTGTCCCGGAACTGCATCTGGCGGCGCGCTTCGCGGCTAAGGAGGCCGTCGGCAAGTTGCTGGGGACGGGTGTCCTCTGCTGGCAAGAGATCGAGGTGACGGGCGAGGGGCGTGGGAGTGCTCCCCGAGTGGCCTTGACCGGCCGTACCGCCGGCGTTGCCCGCGAGCGGGGAGTGGGAGACGTGCAGGTCTCGCTCTCGCACGTCGGGTCGCTCGCGGGGGCCTGCGCGGTGGCCGCTACATGCTTGGAAGGAGGGACTGACATGGAGATAGTCGTGGGGCCCGGAGGCGAAGAGGCTATTGCGAGATACGGCATCATCGGGCTGGCGTCGCTCGCCGGGCGGCCGGCGGTCTTCACGCCCGCGCAGGTGCGGGAGTTGGACCGGGTGACCATAGAGGAAATCGGGATACCGGGGCCGGTCCTCATGGAACGGGCGGCTCTGGGGGTCAGCCAGTTCGTGCGCTCCCGTTACCCCGATAGGCATACTCTTGTGGTCTGTGGCCACGGCAACAACGGCGGTGACGGCTTGGCAACCGCCCGGCAGCTTCATCTGGCCGGGCATCCGGTGGCGTGTGTGGTCGCGGTCAATTCCCCTTCGGAACTCAGAGGTGACGCGGCCCTCAACTACCATGCGGCCGAAAAGACGGGCGTCAACCTGCGTGTCGGAGAGGTGCCCGCCTATCTCTGGGACGAGACCGAGCTGGTGATCGATTGTCTGCTGGGGACAGGCGCCAAAGGCGAGTTGCGCGGGCGGCACGCGGAGTGGACCCGTTTGATCAATGCAGCAGGGGCACGTGGCGTGCCTGTGCTGGCCGTAGACGTGCCTTCAGGCGTGGACTCTTCCACCGGCAGCGTTGCAGCGGGGAGCGTGGTGGCCGATCACACGATCACCTTCCACGCCGCGAAGAGTGGCCTGATATGCCCGCCGGGGTCGGAGGCTGCCGGCGAGGTGCTTGTGTGGGATATCGGCATCCCCCGGTCTCTCGAGCCGGAGCCCGATGTGAGCGTGGTGACTGAGGCGGACGTGAGTGTGCCGGGCCGCCGGGTCGACGACCACAAGTACCGCGCGGGGTATGTGGCCCTTCTGGCCGGCTCGACCGCCTATCCCGGCGCGGCGTGGTTGGCCGCGCAGGCCGCCCTGCGCACGGGGGCCGGTTATGCACGTCTGCTCATGACCTCGGGCGCCGCGGCGGGCGTGCGCAACCGCCTGGTGGAAGGCGTGCTGCACGAGATAGGTCCCGGCGATCACCTGGCCGATGCGGGTCCTGTTCTGTCGTTCCTCGCCGACGATCGTCTGGGCGCACTGGTCGCCGGCCCGGGGTTGGGCCGCGACCCGGCTACGATGGCCGCTCTGAGGCAGGTAGTGCTGGAGAGCACGGTGCCCACCGTCCTCGATGCGGACGGGCTGTTCGCGTTCGCGGGAGCGGCGGAGGAGCTTCAGGACCGCCCCGGACTGGTGCTGACGCCTCACGTGGGTGAGTTGGCCGCTCTCCTGGGAGAGCCGGCCGCCGGAGTGGCGGCGGCATCCCTGGCCGCCGCGCGCCGCGCGGCGGCGGCCACCGGCCAGGTGGTGTTGTTGAAGGGCTCATCCACCGTGATCGCGGCGCCTTCGGGCGACACCCGTGCGGTGGTGCAGGGGCCGCCCCAACTGGCGTCGGCGGGCACCGGCGACGTACTGTCGGGCATCATCGGCACGCTGCTTGCGAAAGGGCTCACGCCTTTCGAGGCGGCATACGCCGGGGCGTGGATACATGCGGAAGCGGGTAGACTAGGTGCGCTCACCGATCCTCAAGGTATCTTGGCCGGTGATCTGGTCGAACTGATACCGGAAGTCGTCGCCGGACGCATCTACGAGAGGGGACCCTCATGGAGAACCTGAGAGTCAAGGACATCATGCAACGAGACGTCATCACGGTGAGTCCGGATACGACGGTCCGCGACTTGGCGGATATCTTGGCCGAGAACAAGATCAGCGGCGTGCCGGTGATCGACGAAGAGCGCCGGGTGCTGGGGATGGTGTCGGAGGCCGATGTCATACTCCAAGACGCCGACCTACATTTTCCCTACTACATCCAGTTCCTCGACAGCATCATCTATCTGGAGAGTGTCAAGAAGTTCGAAGAGCGGTTCCGCAAGGCTTTCGGAGCCAGCGTGTCCGACATAATGAGCACAGAGGTGATCACCATCTCACCCGATGCGACCGTAAGGGAGGCGGCCACTCTGATGGCCGACGAGAAGGTCAACCGTCTTCCGGTGACCGAGAACCTTGCGCTCGTGGGCATCGTGACCAGAGGCGACATCGTCCGGGCTATCGCCGAGAGCGAATAAGGGAGTACGACTCAGAAACATGTCGAAAAAAGCTACACGCAGAGCGGCCCGGCAGGCTTTTCCAAAGGCCAAGACCCCCACTCAGACCAAAGGAATATACGGCACCAACAGGCAGAGCCCGAAGAGCAAGAGCTCAGGCACAGGCGGTCGCGCCTCGGCTCGTTCGGGCGTCCGGCCGCCCTCGGTGAAACGATCGGTCATCACCGGAGCCGTCATGGCGGTCCTCTACTTCGTCCTGATACAGTGGGCGTGGAAATCTGGGGCCTCCATGCTGGCGAACGTCATCATCAGCTTGGTGGGTCTCATCATCTTCGCCGCGGTCACCTACGCGATCGACAAGTTCAAGTACCAGCGATATCTACGCAAGCAGAAGCAACCACCTAAGTAGCGACTCGCACAGGCCGGAGGGAGGGGGCGCACCTCGATGCTGCAGGCCGTAGCCGACATCCTGCGAAACCATGGTGTCGAAGGATGGCTGGTGGGTGGCAGCGTGCGCGACCGCGAACTCGGCCGCAGGTCTCCCGATGTAGATGTGGTGGTGGCCGGCGATGCGGCGGCTGTCGCGGAGGCCTTGGCAACGGCCCTCAAAGCCCCGTGGTTCGCCCTCTCCGAGCGCCATCTCACGTATCGTGTGATAGGTCGCGGAGGCCATGCGGACGTGGCCGCCGCGCGAGGCGGCGATATCCTGCAAGACTTGGCCGAGCGAGACTTCACCGTCAATGCTATGGCTCTGCCTATCCGGCCGGTGCCGGCGGGTGCGGGTCGTACAGAGGCGGAGCCGGTGGATCGCGATGCCCTCATCGACCCCTTCGATGGTCTCACCCACCTCCGCGAAAGGCGTCTGGCAGCGGTGTCGCACCGCATCTTCGCCGACGACCCGCTACGACTCATGCGCGCGGCGCGCTTCTGCCACGTTCTGGGCTTCGAGCTATACGGTGGCTTGGAAGACTCCATCCGGTCCCAGGCGCCGGAACTCGCCCGCACCGCGGGCGAGCGGATCGCGGCCGAGATGGTGGTCACGCTCGCGGAGGGGCGCTCGGCGGAGGCCGCGCGGCTGTGGCATGACCTCGGCCTTCTGGATGTGGTGTTGCCGGAGGTCTGCGATCGGTCCGGTCTGGCGGCTGTTCTGGCCACGCTTGAGAGGCTTGACGATCTTCTGGCCCGGCTCATGGTCTGGTTCCCGGCCACGGCAGATGTCCTGGATGAGCGG
>DAIRFC010000075.1:0-12023 GCA_036795215.1 Actinomycetota bacterium
ACACCCGACACGAGGTTTAGGAAACCTCTGCTCTATCCCCTGAGCTACGGGGGCATGTGACGCGCGGTCCGGCGCAGCGACCCGGCGCAGCCGTGCGGCGCGGCGGCATATCGGCGCGCGAGACGGCCGGCAGATTCTAGCACTCCCGCCTGCGCAGGCGTCCGAGCCCTTTTGTATACTGATGAGCATCCACTGACTTCTCCTGAGGAGCGAGGTCCCATGGAGTTCAAAGACCTGGTCAAGAACCGGCGTTCCATCCGCCAATACCAGAGCGTAGCTGTTCGTGAAGGGACCATCCACGAACTGCTTGAGATCATCGGTCTCTCTGTATCGGCCATCAATCTGCAACCCTGGAAGATCAAGGTCGTGTCCGATCAGGCGACTAAGGACCGACTACTCGAGGCCTGCTTCGGCCAGAACCAGGTCGCGACGTGCTCCCACCTTCTGGTGATGTGCGCCGACACCGACTACCCTGCCATCATCGACCGGGCGGAGAGGGCCCAGGCCGCGGCCGAAGTCCCAGAGGAGGCACGGCAACGCCTCCGCGAGATGGCTACCAATATGGCGAACGGCATGACTCCCGAGCAGCAGCTGCACTGGTCGCGTGAACAGGTCTTCATCGCGCTTGGTAACGCCGTCAACGGGGCCTACTCACTCGGGCTCGGGGCCTGCCCCATGACGATGTTCCGGCCGGAGGAAATCTCCCGCATCTTAGAACTGCCCGACCATCTGGTGCCTACTGTGCTCGTGTCTGTGGGGTACTCGGCCGAAGACGGGTCGCCAAAACTGCGTCATCCGGTAAGCGAGATAGTCATCTAGCGGCCGGCCCTGCAATGCGTGGCACCGTCGTCGTTTGGCGGTCTCATAGACTCCGGGTGTCGTGCTAGACTCAGGCCGTGGACGTCATCTTCAACAGCATCTACGCACGGGCTTTCATGGGCGCCGGACTGGCCGTGCTCTCGGGTATCCGTGCCTTCCTGCCTATCGCCTTCGTGGCGCTGTATTCGCACCTCGATTTCCATAGCTCTCCGGACCTCGAAGGCACCGTGTTCGCCTTCTTCGAGAAGACGTGGGTGGTCATCCTACTGTTCGTCCTTGCCGTGATCGAGCTGCTCGCCGAGAAGATCTGGGTGGTCAACAAGACCCGCGACCAAGCGATGCAGCCCATCAGGATCGCGCTCGGGGGTCTGGTCTTCGCGGTGGCCATGGCCCCGGACGGGTGGATAGCCATGGTCGTCGCCGCGGTCTTCGGTGCGCTGATCGCAGGACTGGCGGATCACGCGCGCCGGTCCACCCGGCCAACCTCCACTACCGACAAGACCCCACTGGTACTGATAAGCATCTATGAAGACGTCTTGGTCTTGATAGGCACGCTGTTGTTCGTGCTGGTGCCGCTTATCGGGGCGTTGGTGTTCTGCTTCATGGGATTGCTCGTCTATCGCGTGCGGGTCACGCGCAAACGCAAGCACAAGGGTCTGCGGATCCTCAAAGGATAGTCTCGCGCCACGGTCCGTTTCGGCTGGGTCGGCCGTCCCGCCGCTCCCGGCAGATGCCGGCGGACACGGGGAGGAGTGATGGGGACGCGACTTGACGATGCGGAGTATGCCCGCCTGCGACACTGCATGGTGAACGACCAACTCTGCGCGCGCCACATCGAGAACAAACAAGTCCTCGAGGCCATGGAGAAAATACCCCGCCACATGTTCGTGCCGGCGACTCACCGCCACTCGGCCTACAGCGACGGGCCGGTCCCCATTGGGCTTGGGCAGACCATCTCCCAGCCCTACATCGTGGCGAGGATGACAGAACTCCTCCACCTCTCCTCCACGCATCGCGTGCTTGAGATCGGCACTGGTTCCGGTTACCAGGCCGCGGTGCTGGCCGAGTTAGCGGGGACTGTCTGGACCATCGAACGCCACCTCGAACTGGCCCGCCGGGCGGAGGAACTTCTTCTGGAGCTCGGCTATACCAACGTCACGGTCATGACGGCCGACGGCACTCTGGGGTTCGCCGATGCAGCCCCCTACGACGCCATCATCGTGACGGCAGCCGCGCCACGAGTGCCCGCCTGCCTTCGAGACCAACTCAGGCCCTCTGGACGGATGGTCATACCAGTAGCCGCGGGCTATAACCAAGACCTGCGGCTCATCGAGCGGCTCCCCGACGAGCCGTCGGACAGGTGTTTCCGCGAGACGTCCATCCTGGGATGCGTGTTCGTGCCCTTGATCGGTGAAGATGGGTATTCCAAGTGAACGGCGAGACCAGCGTCCGGGTGCGAGTCTTCGTGGAGGGATGGGTGCAGGGCGTCTCGTTCAGGTATCACACCATCCAGGAGGCGACCCGTTTGGGAATCTGCGGGTGGGTGCGCAACCTGCCTGACGGCCGCGTGGAAGCGGTCTACGAAGGACCTCGGGACGCCGTTGAGGAGATACTGGCTTGGACGCGCCATGGGCCCAGGTGGGCCCATGTGACGGGCATGTCCATACACGACGAGGAGCCGAAAGGCGAGCGGGGCTTCGGCGTCCACTGACGCCGAAGCCCCGGCTCACGCCCTGTTTGCCGCGCCGCGCAGCTGCGCGGCGGCATCCTAGTACAGGTCGAGCGGCCTCTCTTCCAGAGTCACCGAGAACGTCATCTCGCGACCGTCGCGGTCGATGACCACCTCCACCACGTCGCCCGGCTTCCGGTCGCGTATGGCGATCAGCAGATCGCTCGACTCCACCATGTCTTCACCGTCCACCTCGATGATGATGTCGCCCTGCAAAATACCGGCCTTGCCCGCGGGTCCGTTGGCCGTCACTTCAGCCACGAGGATCCCGGACGACCTGGACAGCCCGAACTGCTTCTGCAGTTCGGCGTCGATGGCTCTGGTGCCCACACCTATGTAGGCATGCGTCGCCTTGCCTGTGCTGATGATCTCGTCGGCCACCTGCACCACGACCACCGAGGGGATGGCGAATCCTATGCTCACAGCTCCGGATGCCGGCGATTCGTAGGCTACGTTTATACCGATCACCTGCCCGGCAGCGTTGGCAAGAGCGCCACCTGAGTTGCCGGGGCTGATGGGTGCATCAGTCTGTACGAGGTTGGTGAGCGCTATCCCCTCGTATCCTTGAGCCTGGTCGATGCTGCGATTGAGCCCCGAGACGATGCCCAAGCTCACCGAGTTCTCATACCCCAGCGGGCTGCCGATGGCAACCGCATATTCGCCCACACTGGGCTCCCCGGTGACGAAGGTGGCCACGGGCAGATCAAAGCTTGGATCCACCTTGATGACGGCCAGATCGGTGAGCGGATCGTTGCCCACGACACGTGCCGTCAGCTTCTCGCCCGTGGTGAGGGTGACTTCGATATTGTCGGCCAACTCGCCGTTCTCTTCGGTGATGACGTGGTTGTTGGTGACGATCATGCCGTCAACGGTATAGATGACTCCCGAGCCCTGGTATGCGTACTCATACTCCTGCTGCCAGGGGCCTTGAGAATAGACCGCCACACCGCTCGTCGCGATATTCACCACGCTGGGCACCAGGATGGCGGCCACCGCCTGGGCGGGGCTCCCAACACCATCTCCCTCGGCCACAACAGTGCCGGAGCCGGCGATGGTGGTGGTCGTCCTTGCGGTGGTGGCCGTGGTGATGTCGGGGGCTGCGCCGTCTGTGGTGACCGTTGAGGCCGGCGACAGGGTCGTGTCGGGCCCGCTGCCGAACTCGAACGTGCAGCCGGCCACACCCAGGCCTGCGCCCATGATGAGCGCCGCGATGGCCACCGCTACAAACGCTCCCCGCCGTATCCCATGCGATACGAGGCCCCTCAGAGGTCTACCTCCGCTCGCGCTGATGCGTGCCATATCGTGTTCCTCCCCGCGGATTCTCCACAACGTTTGTATAGTACCCGGGTTCTCTCAGGCACGAACCCGCGGACGTTTATCGTCGGCTTGATGATACCCATCCGGGGATAAACCGCTCGTAAAGACATCCGCCTTACACCGGCCTTACTCACCTCTCCGTAAACTCCCAGCACCCGGTCACTTCTGAACGTGGCGCACAGCGATGACGGGGTATCATCACACAGAGTCCGCCACCGAGACACAACCCGAAGTGGGAGACACCTTGCGGGTTCTATTGGTCGAAGACGAGGAGCGCCTTGCCAACACCATCGCGCGTGGCCTGCGGCGCGAGGGCATGGCCGTCGATGTGGTGTTCGACGGCAAGGCGGCCCTGTCCAAGACGGCCGTCAACAGCTATGACGTCATCGTGCTCGACCGCAACCTGCCCCTCGTCCATGGCGACGATGTCTGCAAGCAACTGGTTGCGCGCCAGTGTATCTCCCGCATCCTCATGCTCACCGCGGCCGGCTCCATCCAAGACCGGGTCACGGGGCTGGACCTCGGGGCCGACGACTACCTCCCCAAGCCTTTTGCGCTCAAAGAACTGGTGGCCCGTATCCGGGCTCTGGGTCGAAGGGCCGTCATGGCCGTGCCACCCGTGCTCACCGCAGGCGACCTGACTCTCGACCCTGCACGGCATGTCGCGGAGCGTGCCGGACGCGATCTCTCCCTCACCAAAAAGGAGTTCAGCGTGCTTGAGGTCCTGCTCGCCGCTGAGGGCCGCGTGGTCAGCGCGGAGGAGTTGCTCGAACGGGTCTGGGACGAGAACACCGATCCATTCACCAACGTGGTGCGGGTCACGATAATGACCCTGCGGCGCAAGATCGGTGACCCCCCGCTGGTCGAAACGGTCGCCGGCGTGGGCTACAGGATAGTGACCCCGACGCAGTGAACGGCTCGCTCGACCACGCACCGTCGGCGTCGCGGAGGCGTCGGGGTCTCACCATCCGCCTCAAGCTGACCCTGTGGTGCGGCATCCTTTTTCTGATCGCGGGCGCGTTGGTGGTCGTTCTCAACTACTTCTTGGTCAAAGACAGCATGACCGTGGCGCCCGGCAAGGCACGCGCGGTGATAGCCGAGCGTTATGGCCTCAGACCTTCGGATCTCGAACCCGGCCTTCTGCCCGGCATGCCTGGGGGCCCCAAGCCGCCAGAGATCATCATAAACGGGGTCTCCATGACCCGGATGCTCGAGGAAGCCCTGCGCGAGCTGCGCGACGAGGCGCTTCACCAGCTGTGGACCAACTCGCTCATAGCCCTTGCCGTCATGACCGTGCTCATGTTCGCATCGGCGTGGTGGATCGCCGGGCGCATGCTGCGGCCCGTGCACGCCATAACCAGTACTGCACGCAGGTTGTCGGGGTCGAACCTCAGCGAGCGGATATCGCTGAAGGGACCCAGAGATGAATTGAAGGAGCTGGCCGACACCTTCGACGACATGCTTGGCCGGCTCGATACAGCCTTCACCGCCCAGAAGGAATTCGTAGCCAACGCCTCACACGAGCTTCGCACGCCGCTCACCATCATCCGAACGGAGATCGATGTTGCCCTGAGCGATCCCGACGTCTCGCGCGCAGAGCTGGAGGAAATGGGGGTCGCCGTCACCGAAGCCGTCGACCGTAGCGAGAACCTCATCAACGGCCTCTTGACGCTGGCCCAAGCAGAGAGCGCCCCCGCCCAGACGTACCTCGATCTGGCGCAGATCACAGCGAAAGAGGTGGATCTCGTCACGGGTGAGGCCGACGCCCTCGGACTGCGCCTGGAGCTCGACCTGCAACCCGCGCCGGTGAAGGGGGAGCGTTCGCTGCTGCAACGCATGGCCGGCAATCTACTCGAGAACGCGGTGCACCACAACACACCCGGTGGCTGGTTCACTGTGATGACCAGAGTCGTGGGCGATTGGGCCTACTTGGAGGTGGCCAACAGCGGTCCCGTTGTTTCACCGGAGGACGCCGGCCGTCTCTTCGAGCGCTTCTACAGAACCGACAGATCACGGAGTCGCAAGACCGGCGGTTTTGGACTCGGTCTGGCCATCGTCAAATCTGTGGCCGCCGCGCACGGAGGCTGGGTGGAGATAGATGCTCCGCCGGCCGGAGGTCTTCGCGCCAGAGTCAGTCTGCCTCTGGCTCCGCCGCCACCTGTGCCGCCGGTGCCGTCTGCGCAGCCATTGCCGCCGGGAGATCAAGGTACCGCGTCATAGCCACCGCCACGTGCGCCCTCTGGGCGCCGGCCCAGGGCGAGAACTTCTGACTCGAGTATCCCGACATCAGACCCAGACCGGTCACCAGCGCAACGTCGGCGAGGGCGTACTCGGGTATGTCGGTGAAGGTCACCGCGGGTGCGGGTTCCTCCTCGACCGCGCCGCCCGATCCCGCCGTGCCGTACCCCTTCAGGTGCCGCGCCATCCGCGCCAGAATCTGAGCCAACTGCACCCGCGATATCGGCTCGTTGGGCCTGAAGACCGAGACACCATCGTCGCGGAGCGCCCCCACGACCAAACCTGCCGCCGCGGCCTCCTCCACGTAGTCGAACGGGTAGGCGATCGGAACACCCTGTGAGTCGTGGCGCGGCGCCACATCGGCGAAACTGGGTGCTCCCGCGTTCTCAACCGCCGTGGTATGCAGGCCGCCCACCAACGTTGCCACCTTGGCCACCTGCGCCCTCGTGATGGTGTCCTCAGGTCCGAAGTAGTTGCCATCGTAACCACTCAGGAACCCCTGCTGGACCATCCGGGCGATCGCCTGGCCTGAAGTGGTACCCGTGTCGACGTCGAGAAACAGCCTATCGCCCTTGAGCATGGTGGACACGGTCACCAGTTCGTACCCCGCTGCCCGGAGCTTCGAGGCCATGATGGGGATAGCTTCAGCGGTGTGAGCGCCCGAGAGGTGCATCACTACTATGGCTCCGTTGTGAGCCCTACTGACAACGTGGTCGGCTATGGAGGCGGCCGACTTGCCGGCCCAGTCCCGGGGGTCGATGTCCCACAGCACCAAGTACCTGAAGCCTTCACTGCCCGCCACTGCCGCTACGGTCGAATTGGTGGCGCCGTACGGAGGTCGGAACAGCGGCACGGTCCGCGCTCCCGTCGCTTTGCGAAACGCATCGGTGCCCCCGCCGATCTGGTAGGCCATGGCCGACGTGGACAGACCGGGCAAGGAAGGATGAGACCAGCTGTGGTCGCCAATTTCGAACAACCCCTTGGTCATGCCCTTGATTATCTCGGCGTTGATCGAGGGAGTCGATGCAACCGGGGCGCCCTCGAGAAACAGCGTCGCCGGAACCTGGTTCTTCTGCAGAGCCCTCAGAACTGCAAGCGCCCGGTCGACCCTGACGTTGTCGTCGAACGTGAAGGCGATCTGTTTGCGCGCGCTCGAGCCGCTGTGAATCGTGGTGGCCGAGGTGGCGTAGACAGTTTCCGCAGTCAAGAGGAGCACCAGCGCGCCCATCACAGCGCCCACGACGAACCACCGCGACCTTCGCCGCCAAATCGACCCCCGAGGTCTGCAGGCGCGTGCCTTCTCTCTCCGCATGCTCCTCCTATACCACGGAAAGCACGATCACGATCACACCCAGAACAGCCGTGTAGATCCCGAAGACTGTCAAGCGGTGCTCTCTCACGTAACGCATGAGAAAGTAGACGGCCAGAAAGCCAGATATGGCTGCCGCGATGGCCCCCACCGAATACGCCCACCCGTTCGCCCCGGTGAACGCGCCCCCTATGTCCTTCAGCTTGAACAGAAAGGCGCCCAGGATCACCGGGATGCTGAGCAAGAACGAGAACCGTGCCGCGGAGGGGCGGTCGAAACCCAGGAAGACACCGGCGGCGATGGTGGACCCTGATCGGCTGAGACCCGGCGCTATGGCAAGAGCTTGGAAGCAACCGACGATGAGCGCGTCCGGCGCCCGCATCTTCTTGAGTCCGGCAGGGTCGCGTGTCACCCGTCCCAGAGCGAAATCCGAACCCCACAGCACCAGGCTGGTGACGATGAGGAAGACGCCGACAGACAGCGTGCTGGCGAAAAGACCTTCGAAGAAGTCGCCGAAGAGGAAGCCCACCAGCCCTGCGGGTATGCTACCGATGATCAACCACAGAAGCATGCGACGCCAGTACTTGACCTCGCGACGGTCCAGACGGGCAGGCGCCACCACCGACAGTACGATCTTGACCACATCGCGCAGGAAGTACCCAAGCACGGCCACCAGAGTCGCCACGTGCACGAGAACATCGAACGCAAGGGTGGGGGCGGGGATGTTGAAGAATTCGGGAACGAGTACCAGATGACCTGAGCTGGAGATCGGCAGGAACTCGGTCAAGCCCTGTACGACTCCAAGTATGAGAGCATCGAGAACGCTCAAGCCGCTATCCGTCCCCTTCTTGGTCCACCTGCACTGGCAGGCAGGATATCACCTAGAAGGGCAGCCGCCCCCAGCGGTCGAGCGCCCGCGCGCCCGATGCAACGGCTCCGATAGCTACCGCCATCTTCAGAAGATCCCCGAGGAGATAGGGAGTCACTCCAAGTGCGATCGCCCGGCCGACGCTTCCCCCCGTGAAGGTCACGGCAAGCCAGGGCACGCCCGTGGCGTAGATAGCTATCTCGGCAAGGAGCGCACCGACAGCGAGGAGCGCGATCCTCCGGACAGGCGCGCTCCGAGTGGATCCGAGCGATGTCGCCCAACGCGCCACGACACCCATGAGCAAGGCCGCGGGCAGAAAGCCGATCAGATAGCCCCCGGTGGGCCCAAGCAAGACCGCCGGACCACCGATACCCCCGTGGAACACCGGCGCCCCACACAGGCCCAGAGCGAGGTACGAAGTGACCGCGGCGACGCCCAGCTTGGGGCCGAGCAGGCCTCCAACCACGAGCACCGCCAGAGTCTGCATGGTGAGCGGTACGGGGTAGAAGGGCACCGTGAGCCAAGCTCCCGCGACCAAAGCCGCCACGCCCGCCGCGACGAGCACAGCCCCAAGGGCGGCCGGTCGCACGACCTCGCTCCGTAGGTCGCCGGCCAGGTGGCGTGTTCGGACGACCGTAGCCTCTCCGCCCTGCCAAGAACCGCTGTCCATACCGTGATTCCTTTCGCGTGGCACGACGCAGCCCAGGCCTCGCCGGCCTGTCCGCATACTCATCCCGCAGCAGTCTATCCGGGCCGGCCGGCGGATGTCAACCACGTCGATACTCATGGTTTACGTAGCGATCCCCGGCTGAACTCCTCGCTGCGTCGGGCTCCGGAGAGTCACGTCGCCGGCGAATACCGGGACTACTTCCCCCAAGGCGACCCGCACGAGCAACTGGCCTTCCGCACCGATACCCGCCGCCTCCCCCGACACGAGCGGCTCGTTGTGCGGCGGCCCGGACCAGATCTCCACGCGGCGCCCGGCCAGAACATCGCGGCTCCGCAACTCCTCAAGCGCGTCCTCAGTCCCGGCCTCCGCCCAACGACGGCTCAGCGCCGCCAGGAGCCGGGCCATCAGCGGAGCGCGCGCGACATGGGTACCCACCTCTTCGTATAAAGACGTCGGAACCGGTCTTCCCTCCCATTCCTGAACCAGTTGCCCGCTGAGACCGCCCAGCAGGGATGCGCCATCGCTGTTCACGTTCAGACCGATCCCCGCGATAGCCCATTGCAGACGGTCGGCGTCCATCGAGCCTTCAAGCAGGATGCCGCACACCTTCTTGCCGCCCACCAATACATCGTTGGGCCATTTGATGCCCACCCGGCCTTGCAGCCCGTCCAGACTGTCCAAGACGTCCGCGACGGCCAGAGCCGCGGTCAACGAGAGCATGTGAGCCTGAGCGGGTCCCAGCATGGGGCGCAGGAGCACTGAGAAGGTCAGGTCCTTGCCCTGCACGCTGGACCATGTGCGGCCAAGCCTGCCGCGCCCGCCGGTCTGTTCGTCGGTCACCAGCACCGTTCCCGCAGGAGCGGTCTCGGCAACAGCCTTGAGTTCAGCGTTCGTCGACGCGCAGCGGGCGATGTATCGATATGGCAAGCCGACCACCGGCGAGCCCGCCTCCGGGTTCAGGTCGAACAAGAACGGCAGCACTGCCTCCGCCGCGACCAGATCATCAAAGGGCCGCTCGAGCCGGTATCCAGAGCCGGCCACCGGAGCGATGCCAAAGCCGAGAGAACGCAGACGCTCCATGTGCTTGTGCACCGCGGCTCGTGAGAGCCCCAAAGCCTTGCCCAATGCCTCACCCGACACCGACGGCTGCAGAAGGAGGGCATCCGCCGAGGCAAGGGTCCGGGCCAACTCGATCACAAGCGCGGTACGATGAGCCGGTCCGGCCGCAAGCAGACCATGGTCCACCGCGGTCCGCAGCCCGACGGGCGCGCGGTCGAAAAAACCGCTGCAGATGGACGAGAAACCTTTTTCGAGTCCGTCACATCTGGTATCTTGTCTTGCCCGATACCTCAGGAGTTGGACCTTCCTTGACTACTAAACGCGTGAGTGAGAAGCGGCGACGCGCACGTAGGCGGCTCTACATCCTTATAGCAGTCGCAGCCATCGTGCTCGTCGGCGCATTCGGCATCCTGATCGATTCCGCCCTTCACTATAACAAGGTGCACTCCGGTGTCAGCATCGCCGGCGAGCCGGGCGTGAGTCTTGGCGGACTGACGCGTGACCAGGCCGTGACTGCGCTCGAGCTCTACGTGAAGAACGCTCAGGGCAATCCCATAGTCCTCACCCACGGCAACAACAAGTGGTCCATCATGCCGAGTGACGTCGGGACGAAGATCGACGTGGAAAGCGCAGTCGCGACCGCCATGGACGTGACCCGCAAGAGCAACTTCGTCGTAGACCTGTTCAAGCGTCTCAAGCTCTACTTCTCCGATGAAGAGATTCTCCTCGAAGGCTCTATCGACAACGTCGCACTGAACAGGCTCATCAGCGATGTGGCCGACGATATCGACGAGCCTCCGGTCGACGCCGCGCTCCTCATCGAAGGAAACGCCGTCAAAGTCGTGGAGAGCAAGGACGGCAACGTCGTCGACCAGGATGCCTTGCGAACCCAGCTCAAGGAGCTCCTGTTCAGCCTGCACGCCACAGAGCTTCCCGTCCCCACCGTAGTCAAAGCACCCGATGTGCAAGCCGAGGACAATGCGGCCGCTCAAGAGCAGGCTCAGACCATGCTGAGCGCCGCCGTGAAGCTCACGAGTGGTGACAACACATGGACACTCGAACCAGAGCGGATGGCCACCTTCATCGACTTCACAGCCGAACAGAAGGGCGGCGTGTCGACCCTCGTGCCTTATGTTTCGGCCGAGAAGATGGGCGCGTTATTCGACAAGATCACCGACAAGGTGGCTACCAAGCCCGTCAACGCCACGTTCAAGAGCGACGGCAACAAAGCCTGGGTGGTCCCCGGAGCAGACGGCAAATCCCTCGATCGCGAGAAGACGGCCGAGGCCATCACTGGAGCGTCGCTGAAGACCAGCCAGAGAACGGCTCAAGTCGTGGTGAAGACCGCGGAGCCCGAGCTTACCACCGCAGAAGCCGAAGCTATGGGCATCGAGGACAAGCTGGCGAGCTATACCACCGAGTACGGTGGCAGCGCCGACCGCCACCACAACGTGCGCATCACGACCGAATACGCCACCAACGTGAAGATCGCGCCCGGCGAGATCTATGACTTCGAGCGGATAGTGGGACCCCGCACCGAGGCGCGCGGCTACAGAAAGGCCCCCGGCATCGTCGGTCCGGGCAAGCTGGAAGACGTGTACGGCGGCGGCATCTGCCAGGTTTCCACCACCATCTTCAACGCAGCGTTCTTCGCAGGGCTCGAGATAGTCGAGAGATGGAACCACTCGATATACATCGATCATTATCCGAAGGGACGCGACGCCACGGTCACAGTCGAGGGTAAGAACCTCAGGTTCCGCAACGACACCGGGCACTGGATCTGGGTCCGGGGCACCTCCAACGGCTACACCACGACCATCAACATCTATGGCACCGACGACGGACGGGAGGTCGGCTACACCACCAGCGACTTCTACAACATAGTCGAACGCACCGAGACTTCCGTCACCAACACCTCGCTGGGTGTCGGGACCACTGCGATCCAGATCAACGGACAGTCAGGCAAGCAGTGCACGGTGACCCGCACGATCACGTGGCCCGACGGCCGGTCGGT
>DAIRFC010000076.1:0-11785 GCA_036795215.1 Actinomycetota bacterium
TAGGTGAGACGGTGGACGAGCCACGGATAGCCGTGATAGGCGAAGATGACGGGCCGATCGGTGGTGAAGAGAGCGTCGAACTCCTGGTCGGAGAGACCGTTGGGGTGCTCTTCTTCGGGCTGCAGGGTCATAAGGTCCACCACGTTCACCACCCGGACCCTGAGATCCGGCAGGTGCTTTCGCAAGAGATCCACCGCGGCCAGCGTCTCAGTAGTGGGAACGTCGCCCGCGCAGGCCATGACCACATCGGGGTCGTGGCCATCGTCGTTGCTGGCCCACTTCCAGATGCCGATGCCCTGGCCACAATGACGGACGGCCGAGGCCATGTCGAGCCACTGCGGCTGCGGCTGTTTGCCCGCCACGATGACGTTGACGAGGTCGCGGCTACGTAGGCAAAGGTCGGTGACACACAGCAGGGTGTTGGCGTCCGGAGGCAGGTAGACCCGCGTGACCGACGCCTTCTTGGTGAGGACGTGGTCGATGAACCCGGGATCCTGGTGAGAGAAGCCGTTATGATCTTGCCGCCAGACGTGCGAGGTCAGCAGATAGTTCAGCGACGCCACGGGCCGTCGCCACGGGATCTCCTCACATACATCCAACCACTTGGCGTACTGGTTGAACATCGAGGCGATGATGTGGATGAACGCCTCGTAGCAGGAGAAGAAGGCGTGCCGGCCAGTGAGGAGGTAACCCTCCACCCAGCCCTGGATGGTGTGCTCGCTCAGGATCTCCATCACCCTCCCGGTGGGCGACAGCCGGTCGTCACCAGGGAGAAGAGCCGCGTTCCAAGTACGAGGGGTCACGTCCAAGACGGCGTTCAAACGGTTGGAGGTGGTCTCGTCCGGGCCGAAGAGCCGGAAGTCACCGCGATCGAGATCGAGGCGCATGACCTCGGCCAGATACTGGCCCATCTGCCGGGTCGCCTCGCCCTTCACCGCTCCGGGAGCGGGAACGTCCACGGCAAAGTCGCGGAAGTCGGGCAGCCGGAGGTCGCGGAGCAAGAGTCCCCCATTGGCATGAGGGTTATCCCCCATGCGCCGTGTGCCGGCCGGCGCGAGTTCCGCCAGCTCGGGCCGGAGGGCGCCGGTCTCGTCGAAGAGTTCCTCGGGCCTGTAGCTGCGCATCCAATCCTCGAGCAGCTTCAGGTGCTCATCGGTCATGTCCGAGAAGGGCACCTGGTGCGACCGGAACGTACCCTCGGCCGGCAACCCGTCCACGATCTTCGGCCCGGTCCAACCCTTGGGGGTGACAAGAACGATCGCCGGCCAGGCCGGCCGCTCGACTATTCCTTCTTCCCGGGCGCGCCGCTGAGCCTCCTTGATGTCGTCGAGCGCCTGATCGAGAGTGGCCGCCATCTCCTGGTGCACGACGGCCGGATCGTCGCCCTCGACGAAGTAGGGCGTATGTCCGCACCCACGCAGATAGTCGCCCAGTTCCTCCCGGTCGATGCGGGCGAGCACGGTGGGATTGGCGATCTTGTAGCCGTTCAGATGCAATATGGGGAGCACCGCCCCATCGACGGCGGGGTTGAGGAACTTGTTCGACTGCCACGAGGCCGCGAGGGCCCCGGTCTCCGCCTCCCCGTCGCCGATCACGCACGCCACGATGAGGTCGGGGTTGTCGAAGGCGGCGCCGTACGCGTGCGAAAGGCAATAGCCCAACTCCCCGCCCTCGTTTATCGAACCAGGGGTCTCCGCCGCCACGTGACTGGGGATGCCGCCGGGGAACGAGAACTGCTTGAAGAGCCGCCGCATGCCGGCCTCGTCGCGTGACACCTCAGGGTAGTACTCGCTGTAAGCGCCTTCGAGGTACACGTTGGCTACGAGCGCCGGGCCCCCGTGACCCGGACCGCAGACGTAGATCATGTCAAGATCGCGAGCCTTGATCACCCGGTTGAGATGCACATAGACCAGGTTGAGCCCCGGGCAGGTGCCCCAGTGACCCAGGAGACGGCTCTTCACATCTTCGCGGGTGAGTGGGCGGCGTAGAAGGGGATTGTCTCTGAGGTAGATCTGGCCTACCGACAAGTAATTGGCCGCCCGCCAGTAGGCGTCCATGCGCTTCAACAAATCGGGGGACAGGGGGGACGGGGTGCTCACGACGTTCCTCCTTGAGATGATTGAGAGCCGAACACGACTCCGTAGGTATGGCGCGCGATCATGAGATCTTCGTTGGTGTGCACGATGCAGACGGCGCAGGTGGCGCCTTCAGCGCTGATGGTGCCGACGCCCTGATTGTTCCTGGCCGGGTCTAGTTCGATGCCCAAGTGCTCCAATCCCCGGCAGATCAGGCCCCGCACGATCGTGGCGTTCTCGCCGATGCCGCCGGCGAAGACCAGCAGGTCGAGTCCGCCCATGACGGCGGCAAGCGAGCCGATGGCCTTGCGGATCTGATAGCAGTACATCTCCACAGCCTGCGCAGCTTCCTGATGCCCGGCGGCGCGAAGTTCGAGCAGAGTCTCCATGTCGGCCGTCTCGCCCGATACTCCTTTGAGCCCACACTCTTTGGCCAGCAACTCTTCCAGTCCGTCGACGTCATAACCGTGCTCGCGGAGCAGATAGAGCAGCACTCCGGGATCCATGTCGCCGGTGCGGGTGCCCATCATGAAGCCGCCAAGAGGGGTCATACCCATCGTGGTGTCGAGAGGCCGGCCGCCCACACAAGCAGCCAGGCTCGCGCCATTGCCGAGGTGCGCCATCACCAGACGGCACCCCGCCCGCTCGCCAAGGACGCTCAAGATGTACTCATACGACAGCCCGTGGAAGCCGTACTTCTGCACACCATCGTCGTAGAACCGGCGCGGCATGGGAAAACGGCGGGCGACTTCCGGCATCCGAGCATGGAACGCGGTATCGAAACATGCGACCTGCGGGATCCCCGGACGCTCTCTGCGCAGGCATTCGATCACACGCAGGCTCGCAGGGAGGTGCAGCGGAGCCCAGGCGACGAGTCCGTGGAGTTCGTCCACCAGCTCGGAGGTCAGAAGCTCCGGGGCCAGGTGGCCGGGCCCTCCGTGGACCACGCGGTGGCCGATAGCTTCGACAGAAGGCAGGTCTCTGTCAGACAGTGCGGCCAAAGCCTGCTCGATGGCATGCTCGTGCCCCACATCGTCGAGATCGCGCTCGGCGAAGGTCTCGCCCGCACTGTCAACGAACCAGAGCCGGCCTTCGCCCTGGTCGATGCCCTCCACAGCGCCCTTCGCGAGCAGTTCCTCGCCGGCTCCCATCTCGTACAGACGGAACTTCAGCGACGACGACCCGCTGTTGATGCAGAGGATGGTCTGTGTCTCGCTCACCAGGCCGTCCCTTTCTTTCGCTCACGCCGGCACGCCGCCCAATTCAGCCCAACGGAAGCAGTCCGTGGTGTGGTCGTTCACCATGCCGGTGGCCTGCATGTGGGCGTAGCAGATGGTAGAGCCCACGAACCTGAACCCCCGCTTCTTTAGATCGCGGCTCAAGGATTCAGACTCGGCGGTCTTCGCGGGCACCTCTGCGATACTACGCCACCTATTCTGGATGGTCTCACCATCCACGAATCGCCAAACATATTCCGAGAAGCTGCCGAACTCCTCCTGTACTCGCAGAAACGCCCGGGCGTTGTGTATCGCCGACTCGATCTTGAGACGGTTCCGCACGATCCCCGGGTCGGCCAGCAGGCGTTCGACGTCTGTCTGACCGAACCGGGCAACGGCAGCCGGGTCGAGACCCGCGAACGCAGTGCGATATCCCTCACGCTTGCGCAGGATGGTGAGCCAGCTCAGCCCGGCCTGAGCCCCCTCGAGCATCAGGAACTCGAACAGCAGCCTGTCGTCGCGAACCGGGACCCCCCACTCCCTGTCGTGGTAATCGACGTATAAAGGGTCGTTCTTGGCCCAGGCGCATCTTGCTGGGCGATCACCACAGTCATCGTGGATCGCTGATATGGGTGCCTCGTCGGTTTTCACGGCCCGAATGTAACACAGCTCCCGGCGCCTTCTCGTCGGGGTGCCCGTCACACGCCCCGGCGCGGACGATATGATAGTTCCGTGCACACCATCGAGATCATTGCTCTGCGGAGCAGAACACCATGCATCGCCCTCCAGCAAGGTCTGCCGCGGTGAGCCGTCAAGGCGGACCCACCTGGCCCACCCGCAACCCAGGCTATCGCTGGGTGATATTGGCCGTAGCGTTCCTGGGTATCTTCGGGGCAGCCGGGCTGAGCCGTTTTGGCTACAGTGCCGTGCTACCCGACATGCAGAAGGCGCTGGAACTGAGCGGCGCCGAGTCGGGCTCTCTCGCCTCGTGGAACCTTGCGGGATACACCCTCATGGCATTGGTGGGAGGTTTTCTCGCCTCACGTTTCGGCGCCCGTCTGGTGGTGACTACCGGCATGGTGGTGACCGCGATAGGTATGCTCCTCACCGGGCTCTCGGGAGGGCTGGTGGCGGCGTCGGCGGCCCGGCTGCTCACGGGGCTGGGCAATGGCGTGGTGATGGCTCCGTCTGTCGTCCTCATGTCGTCCTGGTTCGGTACACGACAGGTGGGATTGGCCTCGGCCATCGCCTCGTCCGGCACCGGTCTGGGGCTGGTGGTAGCCGGACCTGTGGCGCCCCGCATCATCGAGAGCGCCGGTGCAGACGGCTGGCGCATTGCCTGGTACCTCTTCGCCGGAGTAGCGCTTCTCATGGCGATCGTGACGTTGGTCCTCGAGCGGGACAGACCTTTCCAGGCGTCCCACGAGAACAAGCCGCCCGCACCTCGCAGGAGTGTGAGAAAGGATCTGCTGAACGTCCTTCGATCGAAGTACGCCTGGCACCTGGGGTCGATCTATTTCCTCTATGGCTTCGCCTATCTGATCTACTACACGTTCTTTCAGAAGCGGCTCACCGCCGATCTCGGCCTGAGCACCGCGACCGCGGGAAATCTCTTTCTCATCGCAGGGGCAGCCAGCCTCGTCTTCGGCATGCTGTGGGGCGCAGCCTCTGATCGAATAGGCCGGGGGAGGGCGTTGGCTCTGGTCTTCGCCGCGGATGCCGTGGCAGCCTGCCTCTTCGCGTTCGACCCGGGTATGGCCGGTTTGGTCATCTCTGCCGTGATCTTCGGGTCGGGCGTGTTCAGCGTTCCGGGCCTCATGGGCGCCGCATGCGGAGATCATTTCGATACCAAACTCGCATACGCATCGTTCGGTTTCGTGACGGTCTTCATCGGCCTTGGCCAAACGGTCGGACCATATGTCGGAGGTCTGCTGGAGGACGTGTTCGGCTCGCTGGGCCCCTCGTACCTCTTGTCGGCCGGGATCTTCGTGCTGGCCGGGTTCACAGCCTTTCTTCTACCCGACGCCCGAAAGCAAACGAACCCGGCCCGCCCTGGCCGGACGCCTGTATAATGTCCAATATCTATACGTATGCGGCCGCCAGACCGCAGAGCACGATCGATCATCGCAGATAGGGAGGCGCAAGAGTGGCAACCCGCTATGAACACTTGTTCTCGCCGACGAACATCGGCAAGGTACAGCTGAAAAACCGCATCGTCAAGACAGCGGCGCAGACGTACTTTTTTGAGTCGGGCGAGAACCGCGTGGGTACGTTGGCCAAGGCTTTCTACGGAGCCGTGGCGAAAGGTGGCGCAGGTTTGGTCATCACCGAGACCCCGGCCATGGAGTGGCCGCTGCTCGAGGAGGGCGACCGGCGCTTCCGCATCGACGACGACAAATACATCAAGAACCTCTCTGAACTCTCAGCCGAGGTTCACAAGTACGGCGTGCCCATTTTCTCGCAGCTCTACCACCGCGGTCCCTGGGGCGGCATCTACGCCCTTATCGCCGAGCCATGCGCTGCCTCCGCGGTGACCTATCCGTCGCCGTTCGACGTGCACGACGAGAAGCCGCCGCATGTTCTCACCGTCGACGAGATAGAGGAGCTGGTCGACCGGTTCGCGTCGGGCACCGCCCGTCTGCAGGCCGCCGGTTGGGACGGCATCGAGATCAACGCCGCCGCCGACCACTTGTTCCACGGCTTCCTCTCGCGCTTCTGGAACAAGCGCGACGACGAGTACGGGCCGCAAAGCATGGAGAACCGTACCCGCTTCATCGTGAACGTCATCAAGGAGATCAAGCGGCGTTGCGGCCAGGACTTCCCGGTGCAGATACTCATGAACGCCATCGAGGTCGGACTGCCCGGCGACGAGGCGCTCAGCATCGAAGAAGCCAAAGAAATCGCCAAGATCTACGAGTCGATCGGGGTCGATTCGTTGCACGTACGCTCCCACTGGGCCGGCATGCACCAGGGTTCGTACAACCAGGAGAACATGTTCTACCCCGAGCCCCACATCCCCCTCAGCGAGTTCCCCAAAGAGCTCGACTGGAGCCATCACGGAGCGCTGGCTCAGGTGCCGCTGGCCCCGATCATCAAATCGGTGGTCAAGATCCCGGTGATGACCGTGGGTCTCATCGACGCCGACTCGGGTGACGAGATCATCCGCACCGGCAAGGCCGACCTCATCGGCATCAACCGTCGCTTCTTCGCCGACTCCAACTGGGCCAACAAGGTCCGCGAGGGGCGCGAAGAGGATATCCAGCCCTGCACGCACTGCGGTACCTGCAACACCAACTACAATGAGGTCCGGTACTGCCGCATCAACGCCTGCTTCGGTAGCGAGTCGTACGAGATGGAGCCACCGGCAGAGAAGAAGAAGAAGGTCGTCGTGGTCGGCGGCGGACCGGCCGGTATGCAGACCGCCCGGGTGGCGGCCGCTCGCGGACATGATGTGACCCTGTACGAAGACGGCGGGTATCTGGGCGGCGCCGTGGCGCTCGCTGCTATGGTCAAGGGCTTCGACATCGAGGAGTTGCCCAAGTTCCTCAAGTTCTTCCGCACTCAGGTCAAGAAGAACGGTGTCAACGTCAAGATGCGCAAGCGCTTTGACGACGCGTCGTTGGCCGAAGAGAAGCCCGACGTGTTGGTCGTAGCCACCGGTGGCGTTCCCACCAAGCCCGATGTTGAGGGCTACGAGCTCAGGAACGTCACCAAGACGGCCGACCTCTACAAGATGCTGAAGATGATGATCGCTCTGGTCGGCCCGCAGATGCTGCGCAAGCTCACCAAGATCTGGATGCCCGTGGGCAAGAAGGTGGTCGTCATCGGCGGAGAGATCCAGGGCTGCCAGTTGAGCGAGTACCTCATCAAGCGCGGTCGCGACGTGACCATCGTCACCGAGGGCGACGAGATGGGCGAGTGGCTGGTGCCCGAGCGCAAGACCCGTCTCTTCTACTGGTTCGACAAGAAGAACATCGAGCGCTTGACCGGCGTCAAACTGGTGAAGATCACCAAAGAAGGACTCACCATCAAGACCAAGGAAGGCCAGACCCGTCTGCTCAAGGCCAAGACCATCATCCCAGTGCTGCCCTTCTCCCCCAACACTGAGATCGCCGACAGGGCCAAGGGTAAGGTTGCCGAGATCTACACCATCGGCGACTGCGACAGCCCGGCCGTCATGCCCGACGCCACCAAGGCAGGCTGGAAACTGGGCAATTCCCTGTAACAGTCACGTCCGGGCGTCAGGCCCGCGAAACGCTGAGGAGCATCGAAGGCCCCGGCCGGCGCACGCCGGCCGGGGCCTTCGTCATCGACCGATTGGTCCATGCTATGCTGCATCGCATGCAATCTGGGGGGACATCTGCGGCGCCTTCGCTCTACGACGGCCCTGTCCTTCACATCGATCAGCCCAGCGCCAGCGAGATAGCCGAACGCTACCTACGCTCGCTCATCTTCTCCGGACAACTCGCCCCGGGAGACAAGCTCCCGTCGGAACGTGAACTGGCAGCGCACTTTGGAATAGCCAGGATCACACTGCGGGCGGCCTTGAGGTCTTTGGAGCAATACGGTTTTCTCGTCATCAAGATCGGCTCCAAGGGGGGAGCGTGGATCAACGACGCGGCGACCATCCGCTCCCGCTGGGAAGATTGGATGACGGCCAACAAGGACCGCATCAGGGAGATGCTGGAGTTCCGGCGGGTAGTGGAGGTGCAGATCGCCGCGCTGGCCGCGGAGAGACGTACGGCCAGAGATCTCAAGTTGCTCGCAGCGGTGGAGGTGCCCGGAACGGTATCCCGGCCCACGCTCGTGCATTGGCACTTCGGTTTCCACGACGCTCTGGCTAAGGCCGCTCACAACCGCTTCTTGGAAGAGGCTATGATCTCCGTCCGCGGCGAGCTCTTCGTCCCCACCGATTGGGACCTCACTCGCCATCGCATCCACGACGTGGAAGGGCTCCACGGACGCATCCTGGATGCAGTGCGCGAGAAGGACGCGGTGAGAGCCGCTGAAGGGATGCGCATCCACCTAGATATCTCAGAGAAGCCTTTCAAGGTGGCAAAGCGGCGCTAGAACGCTGATCCCGTCCTGATTCTGGGCGTACGCGAGAGGCCCTCTTGCTTGGACGTCGGCGAACCGGCTCCCAGCGGGGAGCTGGGCCTCGAGGAGCCTACCCGGCGCTGCAAGGCACTAAAGCTCTGCGCTCAACAAGCCGACAGCGTTCTTGTATCTTAAGCAAACACGGGGCAGTGAGGGCACGCCGGGAATGAACCTGTCCGAAAGACTGTCGAGGATATCGCTGCGGTGGCGTATCCTCATACCCTTCCTTGTCGTCTCTCTGGGCGTTTCGTTCGCGGCGACGTATGTTCTGGGCCGCTCGCTGGAATCGCAGGTATACGAGCAAGCCGACCAAGAGGTGAGGCAGGAGGCGCTGCTCACGGCTTCGTACCTCGAGCGTGAGCAGACCTACATCGTCTCCCAACTGACGCTCGCCGTTGAAGAAGGCCGGATGCTCACCGGTGAGAATGCAAGCCTTGTCGACATGATGTCGCAACTCGACCTGGGCAGCATCATGAGCATGCTCGGATTCGGCGGCGAGAGCCTAGTGAAGGCCGACCTCGTGAAGATCGTCGACCAAGACGGCAAAGCGGTGCTCAATCTCAACCGTGATCTCGTCATGGGCAGGGATCTCGACGATGGAGCCCTCATCGCTCGCGGGCTCCAAGGTGCAAGCACCGGGGGTATCGTCACCACCATCGATGGCAAGAGCGCCTACCTCGTGGGCGCCGCCCCCTTCGGTGATTCAGGAGCCTACAGTCTGATCATGTTCGGCACGAAGATCGATCGGGAGATGCTGTCCTCGACGGGCCTGGCCGAACGCATTCTGTTCGCCTATACGAACGGCGGCATCGCTGCCTGCAGCACCGCCTCACACAAGAGCGAGAACTGGGCACAAGCACTCGCTGTGAGGGAGAACACACGACCCCTGGTGGGTGGTGATCGCTATGTCATGGCGAGCGCACCGGTGACGGTCAACGACGAGCAGAGTCCACTCAGCGTGGCGGTGGTCATGCCCGTGGACACGCTGGCAGCCGAGGCGGCCGGCTACTGGACCCGCACCTGGCTCATCTTCGCCGCGGGTGCGGCCACTTTGCTACTGGCGGGGTTCATAGTCGCCCGCAGGGTCGCGGACCCTATCCGCCAGATGACCAGGGCCACCGGACGGCTGAAGAAGGGAGACTTCGGCACCCGCATCAACGTCACCCGCGACGACGAGATCGGCGAGTTGGCGCGCGCCTTCAACACTATGGGCGAGGAGCTCAAGGCCCGCGACGAAAGCCTCGCTGAGAGTTTCAACGAGGTGAAGCGGCTCAGCGAGACCGACGCTCTCACGGGCTTGCTCAACCATCGCATGATCAACGAGCGATTGGCACAGGAGCTGGCGAGAGCGCAGCGCTATGGGGGCCGGTTCGGTCTCATAGTCATCGACCTTGACAACTTCAAGCTCTTGAACGACACACACGGCCATCCGGTGGGAGACGAGACACTCCGGCGTTTCGGCGAGCTGCTGGTGCGGGAGATGCGAGAGGTGGACTTCATCGGCCGGCACGGCGGCGACGAGTTCATGATCGTCCTCCCCGAGTGTGGGCCGCCGGAGATCGCCGGTGCAGCCGAGAAACTGCAATCGGTGTTGGCCGACAGCCCCCTCGAAACGCCGGACGGGAGCCTCATACCATTACAGATGAGCCTCGGTGTCGCCTGCTACCCCGAAGACGGCCAAGACGTCAACACCCTGATCGCTCTCGCCGACGCCAATCTCTACCTCTCCAAGAGCAGAGGTGGCAACACGGTCACCGGCACTCAGATGACCGACCTCTCACCCGAGGACATCACCGTCTACGGTATGCTGGGCTCGCTGGTGACGATCGTGGACAACAAGGACCGCTACACTCGCCACCACTCCGAAGAGGTGACTGAGTGGGCGCTCTCGCTGGGGAAGGTCCTCGGGCTCTCGGACGAGAGCCAGAAGGTCCTCCGCGTCGCCGGGCTCCTCCACGACATCGGCAAGATCGGGGTGCCCGATCGCATCCTACGCAAACCGGGGCGCCTCACCGAAGAGGAATACGAGGCCATCAAGCAGCACACCTTGTTGGGCGACGCGATCGTCGCCGCCATACCCGACCTCTCCGAGGTGCGGGCCGCCGTGGTTGCTCATCACGAGCGCTACGACGGTAAGGGCTATCCACATCAGCTGAGCGGTGAGGACATCCCTCTCCTGGGACGCATCCTTGCTGTGACCGACGCCTATTCGGCAATGATCACCGACCGGCCTTACCGCAAGGCCCTGTCCGTTCAGGAAGCCGTGGCTGAACTCGAAGCAGGAAGAGGTGGGCAGTTCGACCCACGTTGTGTCGACGCTTTCATCCAAGCGTTGGACAGCTTCGACGAAGCCGTCACGACAGAGGGATTCGACGACGCGTTCTAGGTGGCCCCAGGCATGTCGTCCGGACCCGGTATCTTCGCCGCCAGCTGGTCCACGAGACCGGAGATCGACTCCCATTCCTTCGTCAGGTCTATCCTGCCCTCGTAGGCCGCACGGACGGCCAGGAACATCGAAAGCAGATTCCGCATGATGTCGTGGCTGGTGTATTTGTCATCCCACGTGGTGCGCATGAGAATGTTCTCCAACACACCTAGAAAGCCGTAGGAGACCAGCTCGTCGTCGAAGAGCCCGGCATTGGCGCCCGGCTTGCGATCCTTGGCCAGCTCTTCATCCGACCCCCCGAGTATCATCTCGTACACCTTGCGCACCAGGGGCCTCAGATCGCTCTCCGGATGCAGAGCCTCGACCCGAGCCATAGCCTGAAGATCCCGGCTGAGCGACTGCAATCCGAGTCCGGCCCAAACCCGCCACGCCAGACGGGTGGCGGAGTCGTCTGCTTCCTCGATGGGACCGGCCACCTGCACGTTCATCCACTTGAAATACACTTCGAAGCAGGCGATGAAAAGATGCTTCTTGCTGGGGAAATGGCTGTAGAGCAACTGGGCGTTGACCCCGACCTCTTTGCAGATATCGTTGATGCGCGTGTTGTCGTAGCCGTGGTGCGCAAAACGCCGAGCCGCCGCCTGTAGGATGGCCTCTCGGGCGGCTTCGTTCTGCTTTGCCACCAGGTCGACCCCATTCTCTGCCGCCGCCTCTATGCGGTCGGCAAGCGCCTCACGGATCTGCCTAAGGGTCATGCCCTCACCTTTGAGCCTGTGGATCTCCCGAAGAAGTTCGACGTGAGTACGGTTGTACACCGCCCGCGTGGCGCTGGCCTTCTGCGCGGGCGGCAACAAACCGTCGCTGATGTAGTAGTAGATGGTATTGCGACCGACGCCGCTCTCGCGCTCCAGCTCGGATATGGTCATTGGCCGCATGAATCAACCGCCCTACTCCTCCACGGCTTCGCGGAGCGCGTAAACGTTCTCCGGCCGGGACTCATCTGGAATACC
>DAIRFC010000077.1:0-11722 GCA_036795215.1 Actinomycetota bacterium
CTCGCCTACCTGCTCAAGGATCGCGGCATCCTCAGCGGAGAGATCCACGGTCCAGCCGTAGCCGGTGGTGGGATTGCCTTCGAGTACCACATCGATGATGTCGCCCACCTCGACGGTCAAGGTGCTGCCATCGTCTTCCTCATCCAGCGTGTAGGTCGGTGCGTCGGCCGGTCCGCTCTCCACCCGCACTGTCACAGAGAAGGTGTCAAGTGGTGGCTCGGTCTCAGAAGGCCGTGCATACTCCAGCTTCAGCTCGACCTCGCCGGCCGCCAGGCCCCGGAAGGTGAACGTGTAGGTTCCGCCGGCACCGAGTGCGTCGCTGTCGGCCACGTACTCCGGTTCCCCGACCTGCTCGAGAATGGCCGCGGCGTCGGGCGGCAAGACGACCGTCCAGACATAGCCGGTAGTCGGGTTGCCCTTGAGGATCACTTCTATCGTCTCGTTGGCTCCTATCTTGACTGTCCTGCCGTCGTCGTTCGCGTCGAGCACCACAGGCCGGGGTTGGCTCGCCCGGATGAGCACCGTCGCGGCAGCGACACGGCTCATGGAGGCCTGAGGTTGCAGCATGCCGGCTGCATTACCCTTGACCACCCCTTGTTTGACGGCGAACGCCATCTCAGCACGCAGACTCGGGCTCACAAGCGCCCCATCGGAGAAGGCTGCGAGTATCGCGTCGATCTCCTCGGTCGTCATGGTCGCGAGATCGTAGCCCTGGTCCGCAGCCGCCTGCCGCGCGACCACGGCGATGGCTTGCTCACGGGTGACGGGAGACGCAACGCCGAACACCCCACCGCCCACGCCCTGCATCAAAGTGGCCACGTTGGCGCTTTCCACGTACACGAAGAACTGGTTCGTGTCGGGAACATCGGTGAATGTGGCGGTCTCCGGGTAGACCATCTCCACACCGAAGCCGGTAACGGCCATCTTGGCGAACTGCCCGCGCGTGATACTCAACCACGGCCGCCAATCGCCATCTGGGTAGCCGCTCGAGACAGCCCCGAGTTGCTCCATCGTGACGCCGTACGAGCCGACAAGACTCTCGTCGACGTCGGCCCAAGGCGTAGCATCGACCACAGATACCCAAGTCAAGAGCATAGCGACGGCTACCAAGAACACGAGAGCCGTCTTGTATGAAGCCCTGATCATCGTCCCACCCCTTTTCCATCAACCACGTCTCACAGCCCTGGTGACGCATCATCGCGCTCACGGGTTCCACCGAACGGCGATCCGCTTATCTCCATCCTAGTTCGGCGTGACCCCGGCGTCGACCAGTAGTGTCTGGCAGGTCATGAAGTCGCTGTCCGAGGACGCCAGGAAGAAGGCCGGACCGGCTAGATCGTCGGGTACCTCGTTGCGCTCATGTAGCGCCTGCATGGCCCGGTTCTGCCCGTACCACTCCGGAGAGTCCTTGGTCAATTCCAGCTGAGCATCGGAGACGGTGAACCCGGGCGCGATGGCGTTGACGCGTATGCCGTACTCCCCGAGTTCCTTGCCGAGAGAGTGAGTGAATCCTAGTACAGCGCCCTTGCTGGTGCTGTAGTGGATGAATCCCGGTACGCCCTGGAAGAAGGTCGACGAACTGAGGTTGATGATCTTGCCGTACCCCTGCTCCTTCATATAGGGGACCACAGCCTGAGCGCAGAACCACATCCCCCGGACGTTGACCGCCTGCATCTTGTCCCACTCCTCGGCGGTCCACTCGTCAAAGGGCCGCCACGCACCCATGCCGCCGAATACGGCGGCGTTGTTCACTAGGATGTCGATGCGGCCGTTCCATGTGGCGGCAACGAGCTTGGCCGCGGCTTTACACTGCTCAAGGTCGGTGATGTCGCAGGCCACCGGAATCGCCGTGCCGCCCGCCTGTAAGACCTCATCGGCGACCTTGGCCGCACCCTCAACGTTGATGTCGAGCACCGCGACCCGCGCTCCCTCCCGACCGTAGCGAAGACAGATGGCGCGACCTATACTGTTCGTTCCGCCGCCCCCGGTCACGATGGCCACCCTGCCGTCAAGACGGCGGGGGGATGCTGTTGGGTCGATCGTCGTGTTCACCTTCCACCCCTCTCGGTCGGATAACGTCAACGTGCGATAAGCAGGGACGCCGATCGCTCTCTGTGATCAGGACCATACCCATCTTAGCGCGTGCTCACCTTGCCCCCAGTACGATGTAGGCGGTCCCTGAGACGGTGGTCTATACTCCGCCACGAAGGCGAAACTGTTCTGCCTTCAGACCTGATTCGCCAGGAGTGTGGTACCAGATGGACAAAAGCGACAGACCTCAGGGCAGGAAGAAACGCGTCGGCTCAGGCGGCGGAGGTGTCTTCAAGCGTGGTGAGGGCGTCAGTGGCAAGACCGGCGGCCCCGTGGGAGACGCGGGAGGCTACTCGGAGAGAACTGAAGACACAGCGGGCGCCCGGCCGCAGAAGCCGGCCAAGGGAGCGACTCTCCCTTCACTGGGTTCGCTGTTAGGGGGTGGGCAGACAGACGGCGGCACCTCTCCCGGTGCGGGAGTGCCGGCGGGCGGGGGTATGGCCGGCGGGACCTCGGGTCCCAGCCGCAGACCCACCATCGGCTGCTCCCCCAAGCTCCTGCTGATCCTGCTGGTCATAGCTGCGGTCATCGTCGTCATCGTGTACTTCGCTTCCAGAGGATCCGGCGATTCCCCAGAGGGCTCCGCGGGCTTGGATACCACTGCGACGACCGGACTCACGTCGGTGACATCCACACCCACGTCCGCCACCCCCGCGACTACGACCGGCGGCACATCGCCGGCGATCACCGCAGTCGCTCAGGAGGCCCGCGCCAAGCGGACAACGCTCTTGGGCAATGGCAACGACAAAGTCACCGTCATGGTCTACATGTGCGCTACCGACCTGGAGCAGCGAAGCGGGATGGCTACCGCCGACCTCAACGAGATGCTCTACGCCGTAGACTCCGACAAGCTCAACATAGTCATCGAGACGGGTGGCTGCACCGGCTGGCGCAATAGCGTCATCAGTAGCAAGACCAACCAACGCTACCTCGTCACCAGCCAGGGACTTCGGCTTGTCCAAGACAACCTTGGTCTGAGGTCCATGGTCAACCCGGCCACGCTTGCCGACTTCATCCAGTTCTCGAAGGCCCAGTTCCCGGCCAACCGATACATCCTCGTCATGTGGGACCACGGGGGCGGATCGCTCACCGGCTACGGCTACGACCAGCATTTCAGCAACGACAGCATGACGTTGGACGAGCTGGCCACCGGTCTTAGAAACGGCGGGTGCGCGTTCGACGTCATCGGCTTCGACGCGTGTCTGATGGCCACTCTCGAGACGGCAATGGTGCTGGAGCCATACGCCGACTACATGCTCGCCTCTGAGGAGACGGAACCAGGGATTGGCTGGCATCACACCGGATGGCTGACCTCACTGGCGGAGAATACTTCCATCCCGACGACAGAACTGGGCAAGAGGCTCATCGACGACTACGTGGCCACCTGCAGGTCGCAGACGCCGCAGAGCCAGGCGACCCTCTCGCTCATCGATCTGGCCGAGCTCAAGGGCACGGTGCCCAACGCGTTCGCGTCGTTTGCCTCCTCCACCAAGGGCCTCATAAATACCGAGAACTACCACGCCGTCTCCAGTGCGCGAGGCGACGCTAAGGAGTTCGCGGCATCGTCTCAGATCAACCAGATAGACCTGATCGACTTCGCCGAGAACCTTGGTACCCCGGAGGCCACGACCTTCGCCAACGTGCTCCGCGGCTGCATCAAGTACAACCGCACCTCCAGCAACATCTCCAATGCGAACGGCGTGTCCATTTACTTCCCGAGCAGCAAGCTCTCGCAGCTCAACGCCATGCTCAGCACCTACGACCGCATCGGGATACCCCCCGAGTACAGCGATTGCATCCGCGGCTATGCCAGCCTTGCGGCAAGCGGACAGGTGACCTCGAGCGGCAGCGGCAACATGCTCGACTCCCTGCTCGGCGGGTTGTTGGGCGGAGGAGCGCCCAGCTCCGGATCCAGTTCGGGATCATCAGGCGCCGGCGCCGTGGGAGCGCTGTTGGAGGCGTTCCTCGGAGCCCGCGACTTCAGCAAGTTCACAGGCAGCACGGACGGTTCCCCGGGCTGGCTGGACGTCGACCAGATGCAGTCGGCCGTCGCGTACCTCGAAGACAACCAGTTCGACGCGTCCGCCCTCGCGATCACCGAGAAGAACGGGCAGCGTGTGATCGCCCTCTCCGACGAACAGTGGGCGCTCGTGCAGCACATGGAGATGAACGTCTTCTTGGACGACGGCGAAGGCTTCATCGATCTGGGCCTCGACAACGTCTACGAGTACAACGACGACGGCGACCTCATTATGGAATACGACGGCACTTGGCTGGCTCTGAACGACCAGATAGTCTCCTACTACATGATGAGCGACGACCATGACGGTGACGTCTACTCCATACGGGGGCGGGTCCCGGCTCTGCTCAACGACCAGCTCGTCGACATCATCATCGTGTTCAGTAACGAGCACCCCGACGGCATGGTTCTCGGTGCGCAGATCAAGTACGACGCCGCCACCGAGACCCAAACGGTGGCCAGGGGTCTGATCGACATCGTGGCCGGCGACAAGATCGACTACCTGTGCGACTACTACACCTACGAAGGTGAGTACACGGATACGTACTATCTAGGCAACCAGTACACGGCGACCGGCGAGTGGGTGGTCGAGAACCTTTCGGTGGGCGACAACAGCTATCAGATGACCTACCGGTTCACCGACATCTACGGCAACCAGTACTGGACGCCTTCGATCAGCGACTGACGTTCCGCTTGATCTTGGGCTGCCGGAGCTTGCCGAACAGGCGCCATGTCCCCAGGGCGATGAGCGCCAGCTGTCCGATGACGCTGACAACCAGGATCCAGGTGTCGACCTCATAGTTCCTGCCGTACACCGCCCCGCTTGGCCCCACGATGGGCTGCGAGGCGTCGATCAGAAGCACCACCAATACATAGATGCCCAGCCCCACGCCCGCTAAGGCGAAGAGCCGGCGTATCAACCAGGCTTCTGCCAGACCCGCTATCAAGACCAGCGCTGCCGATAGGATCACCCAGCGCCACATGTCGTCGAGGTTGAGGTCGTAGTAGAGCAGGCCGAGGATCGCAGCCACAACGACGCCCACCGTCCAGACCACGTAGAACCACCATTGCCGCCGGATCGTGGTCTGGGGCTGCCCGGCGCGCTCGGTGGCAGCTTGGGCAGCATACCGCTGCACCAGTGACACCGCCGCACCAAAAGTCTCGGGAGGGCAGTAGAGCCGTAGGATGGGATGCCAGGAATCGCTGAGAGTGATCACCCTGCGGCCGGCGTGGACAGTCACCTTGTGAACGTCTTCCCAGGGGAACTCCCCTGATTCACGAGCGGTGGCCAGAGCTGACGGCCCCGGACGCCCCGCCAAGGTGGTCAGAGCAAGCCCGATGCGGTTGATCTGCCGCTCCCGACGGCCCGACTCATAAGCGACGCCTGAGGGGCTCACGGTGAAACGGGTGCGGAACCGGTTCCGCAGGAGCACCACGGCGGCGATGAAGAACAGCACCACCAGCGCTCCGCCGGCCACCGCGTACGCGATCCACGGCAGGATCACTGCCCCTTCCCCAGCGAAGAACCCGACGACAAGCACGCACACCTGCATGCCCACCAACGAGAGCACGATGACCATGATCAGGTCCTTCAGGAGAAAGAGATCGTTGACCAGGGGGACGTCATACTCCCAGGTCAGGGTGTCCCGGTCGTCCATCACGGTGGGCACTTGGCGCACACAGACCTGAATTGCATGGTGCTCAGGTACCGGTCGCCCCGGTCGGGCAACAGCGCGACGATGGTGCCGTGCTCGATCATCTTGGAGAGCCGCAGGGCCACCGCGACGGCCGCCCCACCCGAGGTGCCCACGAAGATGCCCTCGTGGGTAGCCAGGTACCGAGTCGCCTCGAATGCCTGGCCGTCGTCGATCATCTGCTTCAGATCCAATTCCTCAGGACGATAGATGGCGGGAACCAAGGACTCCCTCATGTTCTTGAGTCCCTGGATGGTGTGTCCGAGCACCGGTTCCACTCCCACTATCTTGACTGAGGGCTTGACCGACTTGAGATATCTCCCCACGCCCATGAGCGTGCCCGTCGTGCCCATGCCCGCGACAAAGTAGTCGACCTCGCCGTCGGTCTGACGGTAGATCTCCGGGCCCGTGGTCTCGAAATGAGCCAACACGTTGGCCTCGTTGTCGTACTGGTTGGGCATGTAGTACTTGCCGGGGTCGGTCTGCATCAGAGCGTGAGCGTGGCGGATGGCCCCATCGATGTTGTCCTTAGCCGGCGTGGATATCACATGAGCTCCGAAACCCTCCAGGATGAGGCGCCGCTCCATACTCACGCACTCCGGCATGCACAAGTGCACCTCATAGCCCCTTGCCGCGCCGATCATGGCGAGAGCGATGCCGGTGTTACCCGAGGTGGGCTCGAGGATGACCTTGTCCTTGGTGAGTTCCCCGCTCTCTTCTGCCTGCTTGATCATGTAGAGCGCCGGGCGGTCCTTGACCGATCCCCCAGGATTGCAGCCTTCCAGCTTGCACAGGATCCTCACGGCGGGGTTGCTGTTGAGATTGGCGAGCTCCACCAGTGGAGTGTTGCCGATAGCCTGCAGGAGGTTCATAGGTGGCGTCTCCGAATCTTAAGTGCACAGTTACCGCATGTCGATGCTACCAGCAGTCGAGAGCTTCACAAAGGGTGCGCAGAGGTCAGTACAACCAGGGCACGATCCGCCTCGGCACACGTTGCTCGTACTCCGCCCAGAGATCTCCGTACTTAGCAGCACACCGCCGCTCGTCGGCGCGTTCGCGCCCCAAGAACAGGGCCACGTAATACAGCGGGTAGAGCCAAACGATCCAGCGCCCCGGATACCCGAGCACCAAGGTCAGTCCGACGGCCTGCACGATCTCGCCCAGGTAGTTGACATGTCGTGAGATGCCCCAGAATCCGCCGCACAGAAGCGAGTTGCTGCCGTCGCTCAGGACCTCCGGTCTCATGAAGCCGAGAAAAGCGCGGTCCGGCTTCGTCTTGAAGCGGTACTTCTGCATGTTGGCGCCGCGCGTGAACACCCAGCCGACGAAGAACACCAACGCGAAGACAACCAAGAGCCACCAGGGCGTACCCGGGTCGGGCAGGTCGGCAACCACCCACAGACCGATGAGGTAGAAATACGGATAGAAAGTGAAGCATCCCCAGACCAGTTTGAAGCCGATGCGCTCGGCGAAGATGTCGTATGTGTAGAGATGCACACGCTCGAAGAAGAGGTACTCGACTACAAACCAGTAGAAGAGGGCGCAGTAGAGGATCACTCCGGGCGAGAAACCGGGCTCGAACGTCATGACATGGTGCGCTGTGAACGCGAGCAGGTTGAGCCCCAACATGGCGGCGCCGACCATGTACAGGAACATCTTCGCATCCACCCGGGCGCCTAGAAGTTGACGGTTCATCCGACGGCCGAAATACAGATCGGCAAGTAACGACCGGCCCGTGGCCGGAGCGGAGAAGAACGCGGCAAGGCTGAGTAGTACGCCCAAGACGGCCGAGCCGATAAGACCCGACCACCGGTGCACGTAGAGCCAATCCCAGGACAGGACTCCGGTCAGTCCGAGCACCACCCACAGCACCACCAGTACCACGAGTACCACGAGTCCGTTGAGCCGGTAACAAAGCGCCGCGCCGGTCCGCTCGTCGCGCACGTAGCCGGCCACCCTGCGTGCCGGCAGTATGAGATGCAGGGCCAGCATGAGCAGGTAGATGATCCATGGTGCAAAGAACCCGGGTACGAAGTCGGTCATTGTTGCCCTTTCGTCTCTTTGACCTGCGCCAGGCCGCTGGTGGAGCGCGCCAAGATCCCTATTGCTGCGCGCCGGGGCAGCACCCTGGTCATGAACAATGTGGAGAGCCGGTTGACGAGGCCCGGCATCACCACCGGGCCGCGATCGAGCGATCGGAGGGTGTGCTCGACCACCTTCTCGGCATCGAGTGTGCCGGGGGCATCCTTGCCCGCTGCGGCCGCGTAGCCCGGGGTGCGGATGGCTCCCGCCGAGCAGGCCACCACCCTGATGCCCTGGTCTTTCAGCTCATACCAAAGACTCTCGCCTAGCACACGGAGAAATGCCTTGCTGGCCGCGTAGGATGCGATCCGTGGTGTGCCAAGATTGCCGGTGAAGGAACTCATGAGCACGACGGCTCCCCGACCCCGGTCGATCATGCCCGGCAGAAGCGCGCGAAGCAGGACCATAGGGGCCCGGACGTTGACGTCCACCACCCGCATCAGGTCCTCTCGGTCTCTGGAGGCCAAGTCTCCGATGGGGGCTTGGGCCGCGTTACAGACCACGAGGCCGAGGTCCAGAACCGAGCATGCGGCGAGCAGATCGTTCAAGAACGTATCGGAAGCAAGGTCTCCGTCGTAGCAACGTATCTCGACACCGTACGCAGCACCAATCTGCGTTGCGAGATCTTCCAGCGGCCCCCCGCGGCGGGCCACCAGCACCAGATTCATGCCTCGAGCCGCAAGCGCACGGGCGTACGCCGCGCCGAGGCCCTCGGAGGCGCCGGCGACCAACGCCCAAGGGCCATAGCGCTGCGGAAAACCGTCACCGCCCGAGCGGTCATGGTCCGTCACACTGTTCGCCTCCTTCTGCGGCAAAGACCCAGTACCGTCGCCAGGATGAGTAGCGGGCCGGGGACATACCAGAGCCGGCCGACCGTCGTGAAACAGACGATCGCGCACGCGAGGGCGACACACGCCAAACCGGCACGCCATGGCAGGTCGGTCGCTCGCAGAAGACGCCAGATGGCGACTCCGGCCACGATGCTCAGGCCGATGGTGGCAAGCCCAAGACCCGTGGTGTCCATCTTGTCGCCCGTCCAATCGGGGATCGACGACCCGTAAGCGAGCTGCACGACGCCCGCGCAGACGCCCAGAAACGCACCCGCGTAGCCGGCGAGCTGCGCAACAAGCCGGGCCTCGGCAAAGAGTCCCGACCTCATCTTGAGTCCTGCTCAGGCATCCGATGCCTCCCTAGGATGTCCAGCGGTGTTCCAGGCAAAAAGAACGAGAGCACCACTACTATCGCGGCCGGAACGGCCGCCAGAGCGATGGAAGTCCGCATGCCCGGCGCCTCCGCGACAGGGCCGGCGGCACAAGCGAACACCGGACCGCTGACGATCACCACCAGCGCCACCGTCGAGAATAGCAGCCCAGCCACCAACTGCTTTGAAAAACTACCTGGCGAGAAACAGATCGAGCACCAGGAGAGCGGCTACGCGGGCGGCGACGAAGCCTGCCGCTATAATGCCCCCTTGCGAGATGGAGTGCGGCGCCACGGCAAATAACCGCATGGTGCCACACTCATCGTCCGTCGTCATGCAACCTACGGGGCCCGTCTTACGTCATTGAGATGGCAGTCCGAGGATTCGGACCCCGGGTGTCAAAGTCAAAACATAACCTCTCGTCCGGACTAAACGCCGGTCAGACTGGGAAGAAGACAGGAACGCCGGAACGGGCGAGATCGATTCGACGTGGGAGACACGCCGTTGGACTTGAACAGAGAGGTCCTCACAGAGAGAAGGGTACCGCGCAGCCCGCAGCGGCGGCGGCGCCTCAGCACCCGGACGAAGGTGCTGCTCGGCGTGGGGGCTTTCATCCTAGCCGTGATCCTGGTCTTCGTCATCGAGGCCGGGATCAACTACAACAAGATACACTCCGGGATCAGTGTGGCCGGCGTGGAGCTCGGGGGCCTCTCCGAAGAGGAGGCCACGGCTGCGCTGGCAAAATATGCACGAGAAGCCCAGGCAGACCCCATCAAGCTCACCGCCGGGGGCAAGACCTGGAGTGTCAAACCTACCGAGATAGGTGCGACCGTCGATGTGGCCGGCGCTGTGACGGCCGCGATGGACGTGACCCGCGACGGGAATATCTTCACCAATATGGGCCGGCGGTGGAAGCTCTACTTCAGCGCCGTCGACCTTCCGCTGCAAAGTGGCGTCGACAGGAGCCTGCTGGACCCGTTCATAGCCGAGATCGCTGAGGAACTCAAGGTCGAGCCGGTTGACGCAGGGCTCGCGGTGGCGGGCGGAGACATCCAGATCACCGGAGGCCTGAACGGCCAGACGGTCGACACCGATGCACTGCGCACAGAGCTCAGCGCGCTGTTGGTATCCATGAAATCGGGTGAGGTGCCCATACCCCTGATCGTCACCAAGCCCAATGTCGTTCCCGAGGACAATCAGGCCGCGCTGGATCAGGCGAAGACAATGATCGGCGCCCCCGTGACATTGAAGCGAGGCGATAAGTCCTGGACGCTGAGGACTGCCGACATCATCAAGAGCCTGCAGTTCTCGTCTGAGATGAAAGCCGGAGCGCTCACGCTGATCCCCGTTCTCTCCGCATCGGAACTGGAAGGCTTTCTCGCAGAGATCGCCCCTGCCGTCGTCAAAGAACCGGTCGATGCCACGTTCGACAGCGACGGGAAGAAAGCCTGGGTCGTCCCGGCGCAACCGGGTGAGGAGCTTGATCATGAGGGCACTTTGAAGGCCATTGAGCTGGCTGCTCTCAAACCGTCCGGGCGGACGGCCGAGGTGGCGGTGAAGGAGGCCGAGGCCGATTTCACCACAGAGGAAGCCGAGGCCTGGGGTATCGAGGACCTGCTCGCGTCGTATACCACCGAGCCATACGCGGGCTCGTCCAACCGTCAGGTCAACGTGCGCATCACCACCAAGTACGCCAGCGACAAGTTTCTCGCGCCCGGTGAAGAGTACGACTTCGACAAGGTGATCGGGCCCCGCACTTCAGCCCGAGGGTACAAGCCGGCGCCCGGCATCGTGGGCGGCGGCGAGCTTGAGGACGTGCTCGGAGGCGGCATCTGCCAGGTCTCGACTACGCTTTTCAACGCGGTCTTCGAGGCGGGGATCCAGGTCACGGAGCGCCATAACCATTCGCTCTACATCAGCCACTACCCAGATGGGCGCGATGCGACCGTCGCTGGTGGCGGCGGCAAGAACTTCAGATTCAAGAACGACACAGGTCACCACATCTGGATCCGTGGCGTCTCCGACGGCATCACTACAACATTCAACATCTACGGCACCGATGACGGACGTGAGGTGAAGTGGAGCTTCAGCGGGTTCTCCTACGGCGCAACTCGCACAGAAGTGACAGTTCTGAACAACTCACTCAGCCCTGGATCCAGCCGCGTGAAGATCTCCGGCCAGTCCGGTAGATCGTGCTCGGTGAAGCGCACCATCACCTACGCCGACGGCACCAAGAAGACCGAGACCTTCAACAGCTACTATCCGATGATCCCCAAGACTATCGAGGTGGGACCGACTCCAGCGACGACCACCACGGTTAAGAAGCCACCTTCGGCCACGACCACCACGACCGAGTTCGGTCTACCCCCCGACATCACGGCTCCGCAGACGGAGTTCTAGACCGGCGGCCCGCCCAGACCGCTGCTAGCGGCTACTCTGGAGCTGCCACTGGTTCGGGTCTGTGCCCGCGTCCTGATGCTGGGGGGTCTCGGCGGGCCGCTGGACTTGATCCCCACCGGCCAGAGCTATCGTCGGGACAAGCATCGCGATACCGAACACGATGACGGTCGCGAGCACTACGAGCCTCTTCTTCATGGTCAGTCCTCCACGACTCTTCGCATGGGCAAGTGTCTC
>DAIRFC010000078.1:0-11709 GCA_036795215.1 Actinomycetota bacterium
CTGGAGGGCCTCCTTTTCTTTCATGTTGGCCATGGCTTCGACTAGTTGGTGCATGTGAGCTTTCCTTTCTTGCGGGTGTGCTGTCGATCTACTTGGCCACGTGTACGGACTCACCGTGGACATCATGCGCCGCCTCCATGACCGCCTCGGCGATCGTGGGGTGAGCATGGATAGTCTCTCCCAGTTGAGTGACACTGAGTCGGTTCTGCACCGCTATCGCTACCTCGTGGATCACATCGGTGACGTGCGGACCCATCATACTCGCGCCGAGGATCGTATCTGTCTCCTTGTCGACCACGAGTTGCACGTAGCCCACATCTTCACCCATGGCGATGGCCTTGCCAAGAGCCGGGAAACGGTACGTACCGGTGATGGGCTGGAAGCCCTGTTCTGCGGCCCTCTCCTCGTTCAGGCCCACGCTCGCGACCTCAGGATGCGAATAGGTGCACGACGGCGTCGAGCGCAGATCGCGCTGCCGCCGGTCTTCGAGCCCAGCGGCCAGACAGTTGTCGACGGCCACAAAAGCCTCGTGTGACGCGACATGGGCAAGCATGATGCCGCCGTTGACGTCGCCGATGGCGTAGATCCCGGGCGTGGTCGTCTCCAGATATTCGTTCACAGTGATGTACCCGCGAGGGTCGGTCTGCACCCCGACGGCTTCCAAACCGAGGCCGGCGGTGTTCGGTTTACGCCCCACCGAGACCAGCACCTTCTCGGCCCTGACCTCTGAGCCGTCGGCCAGCCTGGCCACCACGTGGTCGGCCCCGTATTCGACGATCTCCTCGACCTTGGTGTTCAGAAGTATCTGGATGCCCCGCTTGCGATAGACGCCCTGGAACTGCTTCGCGAGCCGCTTGTCCTCAGTGGGCAGCATCTGCGGCATCATCTCCACCATGGTTATATGGGTGCCCAGTTCCGCGAACAGGGAGGCGAACTCGCATCCGATGACCCCCGCCCCCACGATGAGGAGCGACTCGGGGATGGCCTCCAACTCTAAAGCCGAGGTAGAGGTCAAGATAGCCGGATGAGTGAAGTCGAACATGGGCAGTTCGGCCGGTTCGGACCCGGTGGCGATGATGACCTTGTCGGCCTCCACGACCACCGGTCCGTCCGCGGTCTCCACCAGGACCTCGCATGCAGCCCCACTGCTGCCCGGCGCCAAGCGCCCGGTGCCCTTGAGCACCTTCACCTTGGCCTTCTTCAGCAGCACCTCAACGCTGTCGCGTATCTGTGTGACGACCCGGTCTTTGCGCGCCATCATCTTGGGGAGGTCGGGGAACACCTCCCCGGTGACGCCGAAACCGTACTCCTCGCCCGCCCGGGCCTTCGCCAACGCGTCCGCGCTGGCGAGCAGGGCCTTGGTGGGGATGCAGCCTCGATTGAGGCAGGTCCCCCCTATGACGTCTTTCTCTATGAGCGTGACCGCCGCTCCGTGGCGTGCCGCTCTGAGGGCGGCCACATAGCCGCCCGGGCCACTGCCCAGGATCGCGATGGTCGTTTGCGCGGCGCCCGCCGACGCGGCGTCCACTGGCGTTTCGGTCATCGTGCGGCTCACGCGCCCGCGACGCCCGCCATGGCGAGGATGTCGGGGACGATGTCTTCCTTGCCGATGGCCATGACGTGCACGCCGTCGCAGACCTTGTTCTCTTTGAGAAAGCGGATGTGCCGCGCGGCTATCTCCATGCCCTTCTGGAGTTGCTGCTCTTTCTCGACGCCCGCCATCTCTTCCAGCAGAGCGTCGGGCACGAAGATGCCCGGTACTGCCCGGTTCATGTACTTGGCCATGCCCAGCCCGGTCAGGACCACGAGACCGGCCATGATCTTGACGTCAGTGCCCGCCGTCATCTCCCGCGCCTCCTCCATGAAGCGCTGGAAGTTGTCCATGTCGTAGACGGCTTGGGTCTGGAAGAAGTCTGCGCCGGCCTCCACCTTGCGGGCGAACTTGTACATCTGCGGTTCGATGGGGTCGGCTTCCGGGGTGACCACGGCGCCCACGAAGAAGTCTGTCTTGCCCTCGAGCTCGTTGCCCTCCCAGTCGGCCCCGGCGTTCATCTTCTTGCAGCACTGGATCAGATGGACGGAGTCGAAGTCGAACACGCCCTTGGCCTGCTTATGATCGCCCACAACGGGATGATCGCCGGTGAGGCAGAGCACGTTGGTGATACCCAAGAAGGCCGCCGAGAGAAGGTCGGACTGCAGGCCAAGACGATTACGGTCGCGGCAGGTGGTCTGAAAGATGGGATCGCCACCCCGGCGCACGATCTCGCCGGAGACGGCCAGGGAGCCCATGCGCATCACGGCGCTCTGGTTATCGGTGACGTTGAGGCCGACCACCTTGTCCTTGAGCATATCGATGTGGTGCAGCATGGTCTCGACATTGGTGCCCTTGGGCGGGCCGATCTCTCCCGAGATGACGAAGTCGCCGGCCTTGCACGCGTCGCGGTAGGTTCCCATTATTTCTCGCTCCCCATCTTCTGCTTCTCCGGTCCGCGCTCCACGAGTGCGCCGGGTCGGCGGATGACGTTCCAATCCTTGGGTGCATGAAGGAGGTTGCGCTTGTCCTCACGGCCCTCCTTCTTGAGCTGCTCGTGAATGAGCACCCAGGCGCAGTCCATCTCGGGGTCGACCTCACACTTACCGTGGTTGGTACCACCGCACGGACCGTTGAGCAGGCCCTTGGGGCAACGCGTGACAGGGCAGATGGCTCCGTAGTCATCGATGACACAGGCGCCGCAGTGGGAGCATTTCTCGATGAAGTCCATGGACCGCTGGATATTGCCGAGGAACAGTGGATCGCAACCCGGGACCACATGTTTGTCGGTGGCCGCGCGCACAGCCTGGGTGCCCGCCCCGCAGGAGAGCACGAGAAAGGCATCGGCCTGCTCGATCACCTGCTTGTTCTGCCGGAGCACGCGCTTCACATCGAGTTCGTGGCACCCCGTGTGCACGACCTCCGTGAACACGATCTGCTTGCCTTCAGCCTCCAGCTTCTCCTTCATCTCGGCCACTTCCGGTTCCCCGCCGGTGTGGGTGACCGTAGCGCATTCCCCACAGCCGATGATCGCGATCCTTGTGTCGCCCTCGAGATCCTCCACGATCTCTTCAAAAGGCTTCTTCTGCGAGATGATCAACTCCAGTTACCTCCGTCCTTCCGGGGGATCGCTATTTCTTCTCCAGTTGCAGCCAAGCAGCGCGGAGCGTGTTGCGGGCCAGCATCATGTTGGTCACCGCACCCACACCACCCGGTACGGGAGTGATGGCCGCGGCTTTCTCGGACACCGCGTCGAAGTCGACATCGCCCACCGTCTTGTTCTGGGCTTCCGACAAGTCGGCGCCGCAGACCTTGCACGGAGCCTTCTTGCTGCGGTTGAGCGCCCCGCACTTGGGACACACCACCACGCGGTTGATGCCCACATCCAGGACCACCGCGCCCTCTTTGACGACATCGGCGCCTACGAGGTGCGGAACACCCGCCGCTACGACCAGGTAGTCGGCGACCTTCGTGTGCTTGGCCAGGTTGCCCCGGTTGGAGGTGTAGACATGAGTCACCGTCGTGGTGGCATTGCGGTTGACGAGCATCAGGGCCAGCGGCTTGCCCACCGTGTTGGAATGGCCCACAACACACACTTCGGCGCCCTCCAGCTCCTCGACCATATCCTTGCCCTCGCTTACCAGGAAGCGCTCGAGCAATTCCATGCAGGCACGGGGTGTCGCGGGCGGGAAGGTACGCTCGCCCAGGGCCAAACGCCCCATGTTGAACGGGTGGAAGCAATCCACGTCTTTGTCCGGCACGATCATCTGGATGACCAAGGAGTCGGGGATATTGGCCGGGAACGGCCGCAAGGGCAGGATGCCCGACACGGCCGGATCGTCGTTGAGACTCTGCACGGCCGCCACAACGGCCGCATCGGTGGCCTCAGCAGGGAGCACCTCGCTGCGATAGCCGAGCCCCATCTCCGCGCAGAACTTCTCCACGGCGCCGCGGTACATGCCGGCGCCGAAGTCCTCGCCCACCATGAGGGTGGCTATGCCGGGCTGAGCACCGGCGGCTTTCAACTGCTCCAGTTCACGCGCCAACTCCACGCGCAGTTCTTCGGCTATGGCCTTACCGTCGATGATCTTCGCTGCCACGGATGCCTCCCTCTATGTGTTTGGACCCTGCGGGCCGTGCGGCCCGGTCAGATCTTCCTGTAAGTCAGGGCAAGAACGATATCGCGCAGACGAGCAGCCTCGGACAGGATGGCCTCGATCTGCGTCCACGATTCTCTGTTGAACTCCTTGTCGTCGATCCACGTCAGGTTGATCTTGACGTTGAGCGCCGCGGCCTGCGCGGCGGCGTCGGCCAAGAGCACGGCCACGCCCGCGTCGGAGACGGCGTTGGGATTGCCCTTCTCAGCCGCGGGAAGTGCGAGCCTCGCCACCTGGATGGCGTCCTGCGCCACCTTGAGAGGCACCTGCGCAGCGCCCTTGAGCGCCGCCTGCATGACACGGCTGCGCTCCGCCTTCTGGGCCTCGTCGTCCTTGGGAAGCTTCATGGCGGCCGCGACAGCCCCGTAGGCCTGGGCGTCGAGGGTCACCAGCTCTTCCAGCTCGCGACGGAGCCGCTCCGACTCTTTGCGGAACGCCGCCACGTCGTCCTGCACATCGGCGAACTTGTCTTTGCCCAGCGTGAGATCGGCGACCATGGTCACCAAAGCGGCTCCAAGAGCAGCTACCAGCGCGGACACGCTGCCGCCGCCCGGCTCGGGCTCACCGCTCGCGAGCTTGTCCAGATACGACTCGACGGTGCCTTCTACGTACGCGCGCTCGCTCATTAGAACAGCCCCACTATCTCGCCGTTGATGAGGTCGATGTTCTCCGCGGCCGGCTTCTTGGGTAGACCGGGCATGGTCATCATGGTGCCGCAGACAGGCACCACCATACCGGCACCGGCGGACAGGCGGATCTCGCGCACCGTGAGTCTCCAGTCGCGCGGCCGGCCGATCTTGGTCTTGTCGTCGGAGAGCGAAGCCTGGGTCTTGGCCATGCAGACCGGCAGCGTAGCGTAGCCGAGGCGCGTGAAGCGCTCGATGGCCGCGTTGGCTTCATAGTGGAAGTCAACGCCGTCGGCGCCGTAGATCTTCGTAGCTATGGCTTCGATCTTCTGCGGGATGTTCATGCCCAATTCGTATACGTACTCGAGCTTCGGCTTCTCCTGGGTCTCGCAGATGCGCACCACTTCTTCGGCCAACTCCACGCCGCCTTCGCCCCCGAGCGCCCACACGTCGGAGAGCACCACGTTCGCACCCAGGGCCCCCACCCGCTCGCGCAACAGGGCCACCTCAGCGTCGGTGTCGTCGGGGAAGCGGTTGATGGCTACGACGACCGGCACACCGAAGAGCTGCATGTTCTCCAGGTGCTTCTCGAGGTTCTCGACGCCGGCGGCTAGAGCTTCGAGGTTCTCGGTCTTCAGGTCGGCGAAGGGGATGCCACCGTGCATCTTGAGGGCGCGGATTGTCGCCACCAGGACGACGCAGTCTGGCTCCAGGCCGGCATAGCGGCACTTGATGTCGAAGAACTTCTCGGCCCCCAGATCGGCGCCGAAACCCGCCTCGGTGATGCAGTAGTCGCCCAGTTTGAGGGCCATACGGGTAGCCTGCACCGAGTTGCAGCCGTGAGCGATGTTGGCGAAGGGACCGCCGTGGATGATGGCCGGGGTGTTCTCGAGGGTCTGCACCAGGTTGGGCATGAAGGCGTCTTTGAGAAGCGCGGCCATGGAACCCGAGACCTTGATGTCCTGGGCCGTGACCTTGCGGCCCCAGAGGGTGGCGCCGACGATGATGCGGTCGAGCCGGGCCTTCAAGTCTTCGATGTCGGTGGCCAGGCACAGGATGGCCATGACCTCAGAGGCCACGGTGATGTCGAAACGCGTCTTGCGTTCGACGCCCTCGCCGCCTTGGCCGATGGTCACCTGGCGGAGGGCCCGGTCGTTCAGATCGACCACGCGGGGCCAGGAGACGTCGTTGGGGTTGATCTTGAGATCGTTGCCTTGGAACAGATGGTTGTCGAGCACGGCCGCGCAGAGGTTGTGGGCCGTCGTGATGGCATGGATGTCGCCGGTGAAGTGGAGGTTGATGTCCTCCATGGGGACCACCTGGGCATATCCGCCACCGGCCGCCCCGCCCTTGATGCCGAAGCAGGGACCGAGCGACGGCTCGCGCAGGGTGCAGACGGCCTTCTTGCCGATCTTGTTGAGGCCCATCGAGAGGCCCACGTTGGTGGTAGTCTTACCTTCGCCCGCCGGGGTGGGTGTGATGGCTGTGCAGAGCACCAGCTTGCCATCCGGCTTGTCTTTGAGGCGTTCGAGCACCTCGGTGTGGATCTTGGCCTTGTACTTGCCGTAGAGATCGATGTCGTCGATGTCGAGCCCCAAGCCCGCCGCCACTTCAGTCACGGGGATTAGAGTGGCTTCCTGCGCGATTTCGATGTCACTCTTCATATCGGCATGCTCCATAGATGTCGTTCGTAGTAAGGAATAGGATAAAGTTATATAGATAATTTTGCAACTACCCGGAACCGGCCCGTCCTATTCGCGCACGCGGCGCTGACGCGCCATGTGAACAGCGGGCTTCGCTGCACGAGCGGCCCCTGGGCCAGTTGGACTAGATATATAGACCTTATATAGACTTTTTTGCTTGCTGTGCTATATGCTTTGTGATGCATGCGACCGAAAGGAGCCATGGCGGGAGTGGCAGAGACAGTCGACAGGCAGGTCCGTAAGGGTGCACGCACTCGGACCCGCCGTTCCCACGAACCGGCCTACCTTCGTATCGCCAACACTCTCTCCGATCAGATAGCCGCCGGGGTCTACCGCGCCGGGGATCAACTCCCCACCGAGCCCCAGCTTCGCTCTCAGTACGGGGTCAGCCCCATGACGGTGCGACGAGCCATCACCATACTGCTCGATCGAGGGTTGGTGACCACTACCCAGGGCAAGGGGACGTTCGTGCGTCCGCTCGGCATGGGCGAAGCTGTGTTCCGGCTTCAGGAGATCACCGATCTCTGGACCGACGACGCTTCGGTGGACGTCCTCCTGCTCGAAGCGCGCATCATCCCGGCGGGTGACGAAGTTGCTTGCGTCCTCAGCCTCTCGGCGGAGGACCCCATCGTGTACATGCGGCGGCTCATCCACCGTCAAGGAGAACCCCTCATCTATCAGATGGAGCATGTGGTCTACGACGAGCACCGCCCGCTCGTCGAGGCGGAGCTGCAGGTCACATCCCTCGAGGGCCTTCTCCACTCTCCCCAGGTGGACGGGTTGCCCGGCGGCCGGTTGACCATCCGGGCCGTCAGTCTGGATGCCACGGCCTCCCAACTTCTCAAAGTGGTGGAGGGCTCTCCCGCCTTCTGCCTGGAGAGCCTGTTTCAAGATTTCGACGGCCAACCGCTCAGCTGGGGCCGGTTCCTCTGCCGTGCCGACCAGTTCCAGCTGACCACTCACTTCGGGGCCGCTCTCGGCCAAGCGATGGGGGCATCCACGTGAACGAAGCATCAAGTCCGAACTCGCAAAGACTCGAGGCGATAACCACCGCGGTCGCCGAGCTGGACGAAAAGGAGGTCATCCGCCTTGCCAAGGAGGCCTTGGCCGCCGGTGAGAGTTCCGTCAACGTGGTCCGGGCCGTGGAGGCCGGATTACGAACGGTTGGCGAGCGATACGAACAACGCGACATCTATCTCGCCGGGCTGATAATGGCCGGTGAGATCTTCCGGGGCGTCATGGAGTTCGCCCAGCCGGGCCTGGAGAACGAGATGCGGGGCGACGCTTCGGGTCTGGTATTGCTGGGCACCGTCGCCCACGACATACACGACATCGGGAAGAACATGGCCGCGCTTGCCTTCCAGACCTTCGGGTTCACGGTGGAAGATCTGGGCGAGAACGTGCCGCCCCAAGACTTCTTTGAAGCCGCCAAGCGTCTCAAGCCCGACATAGTGGGACTCTCCGGCCTTTTGTCCATAGCCTTCACGTCCATGCACGACACGGTAGTGCTCTTCCGGGAGCGGGCGAACGAACTGGAGAAGCCGCCGATCCTGGTCATCGGCGGTAGCACCATCGACAAACGGGTCGCCGACTACGTGGGAGCCGACCTCTGGACCAGCGACGCCATGGTGGGTGTCCGGCTGTGCAAGCAGGAGCTCGAGAACAGAAGAAGGTGACCCGAGGTCGCGGCGCGCCCGCGCCTATGACCGCGGGGGGGGTCCCGGCCGCACCGAGACACCCCCACGAAGCTCTCTTCAGTATGGCGACCGCCGGCGGCTTGTCAGTCCTTCTTTGGTGCGCCCGACGAGACGCGTACGTCCACGATCTCGGTCACGAAGGGCTGTACGGCGGTCACGATGTACTCTTTCTCGGCGTTCACGACCTTGAAGGTGACCGTCTGCGAATCGCCGTGCAGGCCCAGGGCCTCGATCTGACCGCCCACACCCGCTATGGCGCTGGTGATCTTCGCCAAGACCCCCGCTTCATGAGGGATCCGCGCCATGACCCGCACACCGGCCGTCCGGGCCCCGAACAGCTCGAGCATGACCTGGAAGAGATGCGACTCGGTGATGATGCCCACCAGCTCGCCGTCGCGCATGACCGGCAGGCCGCTGACCTTGTTGTCGGCCATGATGCGTCCGGCCTGCTCCACCGGGGCGTCCTCATCGACGGTGATCACTTCGCGAGTCATGACCTTTTCCACGGTGATCTTCTCGAGCAGGTAGTCGACTTCCCACACGCTGAGAGAGGTCGCGGGAGACGGAGAGACGCGGAAAAGGTCGACCAAAGAGACGATCCCCACCAGTTCGCTCTTCTCGTTCAATACGGGCAACTGGCGGATCTTGCTACCCTGCATCACCTTGAGAGCGTCGGGCACGGACGCCTCCGGCCTCGTGGTGATGGGATTCTTCGACATCCGATCGCGAACTAGCATGTTCTCCTCCTGACTACCGTCTTGACTCGCTACAACAACGCATACCCACAGGCCGCTTCCGTCGAACCTACTGCAGTCGCCGGCTCCGCTGCACCGCGGCCTCCACCGCCCGTTCGAAGGCAGAGCGAACGTTCTTCCCCTCGGCGTCTTCCACAGCCTCTGTCCCGGCGCCGCCGGTCGTGGCGGCGGCGAGCGCCGACTTGCGGACGAGCTTGCGCGCGAGTTCCCGGCTGAGACCCGCCGCCACGGCCCCGTCTTCGAGTCCTTCCATGGCGAGAGCGAGAAACGCCGGACCCGAACCTGAGACTCCGGTCACCGCGTCGAACTGGTCTTCGGGCAACAGCTCGACCAAGCCCAAGGGCTCGAGCAGCCTTGCGACAGCCTGCACGTCGGTGGCGGCGACCCCCGGTTCGTGAGCGAGCGCAACCACGCCGAGGCCTCGCTCTACCCCTAAGTTGGGCATGATGCGGAAGAGAGCCGGTCCGGGTCCCAGGACTTCCCTCATCCACCCCAGCGCGACTCCCGCCATGGACGAGAGCACGGTCTGCTCGGACGTGAGTAGGCCCCTCAGCGTTTCAAGGAGCTCCTTGGCGTCTTTGGGCTTCACGACTACGAGTACGGCGTCCACGGCCGCCACCAGGTCTTCGAGCGAACCGGCGACTTCGATGGGCCCCGCGGCCGCAAGCCGCGACGTGGCGGCCTCGATCTTGTCCCAGACGACCAAGCGGACCTGTCGATCCGGCGAACGCAGCCAGCCCTTCGCCAGGGCCGACCCCATGTTCCCCGCCCCGATGAGTCCAACTGAGGACACCGTTCTCAAGACTCCGCCTCCGCCGTCGATACCGACCCGTGGGAGCTGTGATCTCGCCGGCTGCCCCCTAGACCAGAATACCCGATTTCGTCGTCCGGCCATCCCCTTCTGTGGCAGCGATCACACGTCCGCCTGCTCACCCTTGTCCTCGACCGAGGTGAGTGTGTACTCGCGCACCGGCGACGCACCGGCAGGCTGCCTGGGCTGCGCGGGCTGCGCGGGCTGCGCAGGCTGTGCGGGCTGTGCGAGTTGCACGGGCGGCGCCGGAGGCGGAGGCGGCACTTGCCCTCCGTCGGGCGGGGGCGGCGGAGGTGGGATCTGCGCTTTCTCCGCCCGCCTGCGGCGCCGGCTCCTCCGAATGAGCCACAGCAACAGGAAGAGCAGAATGAGGAACCCGATCAAGGCCGCAAAGGCCACCAGCCCTATGTGCACCCAGTCGTACATGACGCTTTCTCCGCGCATCTCCCGGTCACCCGAAGCGCTCATGTCCCAGACGAGCGTATCGCCGACGACGTGATCGGCGTTGTTGTCGCCCACGGAGCCCGGGAGCGTCACCCGGTTCTCCAACGTCAGCAGGTCGCCCAGCATGTCGAGTGGCAGGCCGGAGGCATCGCCGGCCGCTCGCAGTGCTCCGCTGATGTCGGTCTTAGCTGTGAAGGCGGTCGTTGTTCTGAAGAACCCTCTGTCTTGCGTGAGCGAGAATCTTTCGGGGTCCATGAACAGCGACATGACCCGGCCCGTCGACAGCTCCTCGAGTTGCTGCAGGTCGTCGAACCGATGCGACAGGCTGATCCACGTGGCGCCGTTATCGTCGACACCTTGGTCCATCGACCAGTCGGTGGGGATGGTCCCGAAGATCAGAGCGAAGATCGTGTCTATGCTCAGCGGCAAGTCGCTGTCGATGTCCCCGAAGAGCGAGCCCAGATCGCCGAGGCCGCCAAGGCCTGAGGCCGCCTGCGAAAGCGCGTCCTGAAGAGCCTTGTCGGCGGCGAACCGGACGCCTGTGGTCCCCGAACCATCCTTCTCCACCGTCGTCGTGAGACCCACCTCGACGGCACAACCGGCAAGCAGGAGCGAGAGCGCCGCCATGGCGATGATGGCGGCGGCGGCCACCAGGACGTGCCCGGCGCCTCGCACTCGCACGGTCTTGGACAGACCCGCGGGAACCCTCATGAGAACCTCGCTTCCCCGGCGTTGCGCCGCGGCCGCCGCCGACGACCGGCGGCTACCGCTCGACGATCTCCTTGATCTGCACCGCTGCTTCGCGCAGCACCGCGCCGATCTCCTTCAGTTTGCCAGAATCGCCCGCGATCGTGCGGACTGCACGCCTGATATCCCCGCTTACGTTGCGGATGTCTTTCATGGCGGCCCATCCCTCGCCGTCCGGGCCCGGGCCCCAACTGGCCTCCCAGCGTTCCCGATGGCTCTTGGCCCGCTCCTTATGCTCGTCGAGGAAGGCCAGACCGGCCTCCGTGATGGAATAGATCTTCTTGCCCTCCTCAGCGGCCACGCTGACGAAGCCTTGGTCTTCGAGTGCCTGCAGGTTCGGGTAGATGGTGCCGGGGCTCGGGCTGTAGAAGCCCCCCGAACGCTCCTCCATCTGACGGATTATGTCGTAACCGTGGCTGGGCCTCTCTTTCAAGTGCGCCAGGATGGCGAACTTGATGCCTCCCCTGCCAAAGAGACGCCCCGGCGGTCTGTGGCCGGGTGCGCCCATGGTCTCCGGCGGGCGATGCATATGGTGGTGTGAGTCTGGTCTTATCGGTCGCATGATGTCCTCCATTGCGATGTATCTCGATATATCTTGTTATATCTTATGGAGAGACAATCGACTTGTCAAGACCTGAGTCCTTTAGAGCTTGCTCCAGATGGAGTAGCTGCGCTTGAGATACCCGATCCAGGCGCCCGGACCCCTGCGAGAGAGTCGAGGCTGCCAGTCGGCGCCGG
>DAIRFC010000079.1:0-11688 GCA_036795215.1 Actinomycetota bacterium
GGCTTGGTGAGGAAATTCTGAGCGCCGGCCTGAAGGGCCTGTATCCGTGTCTCGGCCTCCGACATGCCGCTCACCATGAGGACCGGTAAGAAGGTGTCTTCGGTCAGGCGCTGGCTGAGGTCGTTCAGGAAGTCGTATCCGCTCATGCCGGGCATGTTGATATCGAGCACTATGAGATCAGGCATAGCTCCGTTCAACCAAGCCAAGGCCTCCATGGAATCCGTGTAGCCGTGGATGGCGGTGTAGCCGGCGCCCTGGAGCGCGCGGGTGAGCAGGCGCACGATGCTGGGTTCGTCATCGACTATCAGAATGCTTGCATCCGCGTGAGCCGGTTCGGTCATGTGATCGCCTCAGATCTGTCGCGTGCCGTTACCATCCAGATAGACCACTCTAACGGGAGTCCAGGAGTTCTTTGACCAGATTCGCGAGGCTCTCCGCTGTGAAGGGCTTCTCCAAGAAGGGCGCGCTCCCTTCAATGCGCCCCGCCTGCACGATAGTCTCGCGGGTATAGGACGACATATACAGCACCGGGAGTCCCGGGCGCAGCGACTTGGCCATCTGGCCTATCTGGCCTCCCTGCAGAGAGCCGGGCAGCACCACATCACTCAGCAGGAGATGTATGGCCGTATCCTGGTTCTTGAGCAGTTCCACGGCCCGGTCGCCGTCGTCCACCGGCAGCACTCGGTAGCCACGCTTCTCGAGGATCCGTGTAGTCAGAGCTCTGAAAGTGGCATCGTCGTCCACGACGAGCACGGTCGGCCGGTCGGCTGTGGGTGTGTGGATCGTCTGCCCCTCGGGCTCCATGGCCGGATGATCAAAACGCGGGAGGTAGATGCGGAAGGTCGAACCCCGCCCCGGCTTACTCTGGATCGTGATGGTCCCACCACTTTGAGCGACGACACCGTATACCGTCGACAACCCGAGCCCGGTCCCCTGGCCCGGGGCCTTGGTTGTATAGAAGGGTTCGAACACGTGGGCCAACGTATCGGCGTCCATGCCGATTCCCGTGTCGGAGACCGAGAGGAGGATGTGTTTGCCGGGATGGCAGTCGGTGTACGTCTGACAGAAGTCTTCGTCCAGATCGACGTTCTCGGTCTTCACTGCGAGGGTGCCGCCGTTGGGCATGGCGTCACGGGCGTTCACTGCCAGATTGAGCAGGATCTGCACGAACTGGTACTCATCGACCTCCACCAAGCCCAGATCGGAGCTCAGGTCCGTCTTCAGCTCGATGTCGGCGCCCAAAGTGCGTGTGAGCAAGCGCTCGGTCTGCGAGACGATGGTGTTGAGCGACAGCACCTGGGGCTGGAGGGCCTGCCGTCGCGAGAAGGCCAGGATCTGCCGGGTGAGATTGCCCGCCCGCTCGGCCGCCGTCTTGATCTCGGTCAGGTCTTCTCTCAGAGACTCGGGTTCGTATTCCTCCGCCGATAGGAGAAGGTCGCTATATCCGATGATCGTGGTAAGCACGTTGTTGAAGTCGTGCGCTATACCCCCGGCAAGCCGCCCCACGGCTTCCATCTTCTGCGCCTGGCGCAGTTGATCCTCGCGGTCGCGCAACGTCTCCAGCGTCTTCACTCGATCGGTTATGTCTTCATGGACGCTGAGCACGCCGATGATCTGGTCGGAGGTGTCGCGTAGCGGGACCTTGCTGGTGCGTATGACGGTCATTTCATCAGGGGACTCGTTCACCGTCTCTGAGTACGCCAGTTTGGCTGCGCCCGATGTGATGACCTCGAGGTCTTCCTCCCGGCTCCGGTCGGCCAAGGCGGCCCAGGGGAGGTCGTAGTCGGTCAAGCCGACGATGGCCGTGGTGTCTGGGAGACGGGCATCCAGAGCCACCGCGATATTGCAGCCCATGTAGCGCAGATCCCGGTCTCTCCAGCTGATCCGCAGCGGCACGGTATCGAGCACTTGGCGCAGCATCTGCCGCGACTCTTTGAGCTCGGTCTCGCTCCGCACGCGTTGTGTGATATCCCGTATCGCGGCTACGTGCACCGTGCCGCCCTTCCATTCGAAGTGCCCCACACGTTCCTCGACGGGGAAGACCGATCCGTCTTTCTTGCGGTGATAGATGGGTGGCACACCGCCATCGGTAGGGTCGCCGGTCGCTTGTACGTTCTGAGGGCCGGCGGAGAGGTCAGTGTCTTTCATGGAGAGGAGTTCCGCCCGGCTGTAGCCGTACAGCGAGACGGCGGCCGCGTTGACCTCCAAGATCTGTCTCGAGTCGTCGCTTGCCAGCACCAGAGCGTCCGATTCCAGCTCGAAAAGCTGCCGATACCGCTCTTCGCTGTCGCGAAGCGACTGCTCGGCAAGCTTGCGCTCCTCGATGTCGCGGACGAAGCTGACACCATATTGCTTGCCTTCGTGCTCGTAGATATTGGATGAGATCTCCACCGCGTGCCCGCGGCCGCTCCTGTCGACCAGGGTGTCTTCTTCAAGGAGCGAGCCCATCTGCTGGATCCTCTGCCATCTTCGGCTGAACGGCTCCGGCTCGCCACCGGGGACGACATCCCAGACATGGAGCTGCTGCAACTCCTCGAGGGTATAGCCGAGTAGTGAGCAGAGCGACTTGTTGCCGAACACGAAGCTGCCGTCCGGGCGCAGCCAGTACATCATCTCGTTGGCCTGCTCCACCGCGTGCTGTATCAGCAAGAGTGATTCTTCAGTCCGCTTGCGTTCGGTGATGTCGCGGATGGCTATGACGTGCACCGGGCGGCCTTTCCACTCGAACTGGTGGCTGCGCGCCTCGACCGGGAACACGAAGCCGTCCTTCTTGCGATGCCAGCGGAGGGGTATCTCCAGCGAGGGGTGCTTCGTTGCCGATCTGCTGGCTTCCGGCTCGTTGGAGAGGTCGAGCAGGCTCATGCCGAGCAACTCATCGCGACTGTAGCCGTAGAGAGCGACGGCCGCCTTGTTGGCTTCGAGCACCGTGTAGTCCTCGTCGTCCACGAGAAGATGCGCGTCCGACTCGACTTCGAACAGCCGCCGGTAGCGCTCCTCGCTCTCGCGCAGCGTTTGCTCCGCCTGCCTGCGCTCGGTGATGTCGCGGCTGAACGAGACCGCGTACTCTTTACCTTCGAATTCGATGCGTTGAGAGGAGACTTCCACTGGATACGTGGTGCCGTCCCGCGACCTGCCCATGGTTTCTATCGTGTGTGGTTCCTTGCCCCGCAGACGCTCCCAGATGCCGGGCCAGTCGTCGGCGGTCACGTTGGAGTCGAGAGCCCAGATGTGTAACTTCTGGAACTCCTCCAGTGAATAGCCATTTTTTTCGCAGGCCGCGGTGTTCGCGAACACGACTTTTCCGGTGGGGTCCAGCCAGTGGATGAGATCGGACGCATTATCGACCGAGTAGTGAGTCAAGCGGATGGATTCCTGGATACGCCTGCGTTCGGTGATGTCGCGGCAGAACGAGCACTGGTATTCGACGCCGCCGAAGTCCACAAAACTTATGCTCACCTCGACCGGGATGGCCACGCCGCTCTTGGTGAGGTGCGTCGTCTCGAAAACGAACGAATCACCTTCTCTGCGGTCTTCCCACGCTTTGGCCAGCTCTTGCCCTGGTATGTGTTGCTCGCTTCGTGGCGCGGCCGGGTCGATGTCGAAGATGGTCATGCCGAGGATCTCTTCGCGGGTGTAACCCAACTGACGGCAGGTAGACTCGCTCACCTCTGCTATGCGCCCGCCGGGCGCCACCCAGATGGGGTAGTCACTGATGCGGTCGAGGGCGTATTGAGTGAGTCGGAGCCGCTCCTCTGTCTTCTTCCGTTCGGTCACATCGCGGGCGAACATCACTGCTAGGCGCCTGCCTTCCAACTCCACGAAGGTGCGAGTGATCTCGACCTCGTGCCGTTGGCCGTCTCGTGACAGGAGGGTGGCTTCGGTGTAGGCGGCTTCGCCATCGACGGTCATCTCACTCCAGCTGTCACGGAACAACGTGGGTGAGAGGTCGGGAGCGATATCCCAGAGGCGGAGCGACTCCAGTTCCTTGTTGGAGTATCCGAGCAACTCGCAGGCAGCCTCGTTCACGTACGCGAAACAGCCCGCTTCGTCGACCCAATAGACAAGGTCGGGCGCCCGGTCCACGGAGACCTGGGTGGCCCGAAGCGACTCCTCCAGGCGCTTGCGCTCGGAGATGTCACGGCAGAAAGAGGCCTGGTACTCCACGCCGCCGAATTCCACGAAACTGACGCCCACTTCCACCGGGACCAGCCTGCCGCTCTTGGTGCGGTGCTGTGTCTCGAAAAGTACGGAGTCGCCGACCTTGTACTTCCCCCAGGTCGACGAGATCTCACGTCCCGACTCGTCTGTGGCGTCTCGATAGACGTTCGGGTCGATGTCGAAGATGGTCATGCCGATGAGCTCTTCGCGCGGGTACTCAAGAGCCCGGCAGGTCGACTCGCTCACTTCTACGATCGCTCCGCCGGGGCCCACCCACATGGGATAGTCGCGGATGCGGTCGAGCGCGTGCTGGCTGCGCCGGAGCTTCTCCTCAGTCTTCTTGCGATCGGTCACATCTCGAGCGAACGTGACCGCCAAACGCCTGTCCTGCAACTCGATCAGGCTGTACGTGATCTCGACTGCGTGCCGGCTCACGTCATTCGCGACGAGCACTGCCTCTTGGTAGATCGCCTCGTGTATCTCGGCAGCCTCTTTCCAGGCAGCCTGGTATACCTCGGGCGAGAGATCCGGGTCGAAATCCCACAGATAACAGCTTTCGAGTTCTTTCGCGGAATAGCCGAGCAGCCGGCGGGTGGCCTCGTTGGCGTAGACGATACGTCCGGTCTCATCGGTCCAATAGATCAGGTCGGGTGACCGATCCACCGAGATCTGGGTCGCACGAAGCGACTGCTCGAGAGCCTTGCGCTCGGAGATATCCCGACAGAACGAGCACTGGTATTCCTCGCCGCCGAAGGACTCGAAAGTGATGTTGGCCTCGATCGGTATCTGCCGACCACTCTTTGCGCGGTGTACGGTCGGGTATAGGCCGCCACCGAGCGTTTTGTATCGCTCCCACGCGCCGACATAGGCCTCCAGGCCCTGTTCGCGGGTGCTGCCGTAGGCGTTGCTGAGGGGGTCGATGTCGAAGATGGTCATACCGAGGAGCTCTTCGCGCGTGTATTCAAGCGCGCGGCATGTCGACTCGTTCACTTCGACTATCCGCCCGGTCCTGTCCAGCCAGACCAGATAATCTCCGATGTGGTCCAGCGAAAACCGCATGCGTGTGAGCGCCTCTTCGGTTTCCTTGCGCTCCGCGATGTCGCGGATGAACGTTACCCCGTGCCTCTCCCCCCCGATGTCGATGTTGGTGGACGCTACCTCCACCGGGTGCTCACGGCCGTCCTTGCCCCTCAGGGTGGTCTCTTTCAGCCGGGTACCTCGAGCCAGGACGCTGCCCCAGTCCTTATAGAACCTCTCGGGTGAGTAGTCCGGATCGAGGTCCCAGATGTGCATACCGAGCAGCTCTTCGCGCGAGTAGCCGAGCAGTCGGGAGTTGGCTTCGTTCGCATATACGATCTTGCCGTTCGAATCGATCCACTGCACGAGGTCCGGCGCCCAATCCACCGTCGTCTGGGTCACTCGGAGAGCTTCTTCGATCTGCTTGAGTTCTGTGATGTCTTCGAAGACGGTCAGAAAACGGTCGGGAGCAGGGCTCATGATCCTCATGAGCAGCCACTTCTTCAGGTGAGGGAGGTATCTCTCGACCCGTTCTGCTCTGCCGGAAGTCACGACCCGCGCGCATGTCTCGAGCGCATCGGCCATGCTTTCGCCCAGCCGGGGATCCCCCTCCGAGAATGTCTTGCCGGCCAGGTCGGGGACGTCGAGGAGGTCCATGAGAGGCTCATTGGCATCAAGAACGACCCAATTGCAGGGCGTCCCGTTGTCGTCGCGCACGAGCCGGCAATAGGCGTAGGGTTCGGTGATGTTCGCTAGAAAGCTTGCGTGACCATCGGGGATGTCGGAAGGGGTTTTCGGCGCGCAGCGCCCCGAGGTGTCCTCGTGTGCCTTGCTGCTATGGTCGTCACGATCCTGGTCGGCCGAGAAAGCCATCCCCGTCATCCTTGTGCCCAGGTCCGTTCTAGTCTACGGGCGCCCACGGGCGGCGCCTGAATCCATCTACCCGTTTGGTCTCGGGGCTATGCCTGCACGAGGTCATGGGACCGTCCGTGAGGTAACTTCATGTGATGCACAGTACTACAGAGTCGTCAACGTCCATAGTCACCCGCCGCGATTCCGCGACCGCCGTACTGCTTGTAGTGGTGGTGGGCCTGCTGATGCAGGCCGGGTCTGCCGTGGCTGTGATGGTCATCGACTCGGTCGGGGTGGTCGAAGCGCTTTGGTTGCGCACCGTACTGGCGGCTCTGCTGCTGGCGGCGGCGCGCCCACGTCTGGTGCGATTGCCGGCAAAGGGCGACCGGCTTTTCATGGCAGCGCTCGTGATAAGTCTGGTGGCCATGAACTTCTGCTTTTACGAGGCCATCAGCCGTGCTCCGGTGGGGCTCGTGGTGGCGGTTGAGTTCCTTGGCCCGTTGGGCGTGGCCGTGGTTGGGTCTCGCAGATGGATGGATGTCCTCTGGGTGGTCCTGGCTGCGTTGGGCATCGGTCTGCTGGCGAGGCCGGAAGGCTCCGTCGGAACCGTGGGACTGGTCTTTGCGCTCTGTGCCGCTCTCTGCTGGGCCGCATTCATCCTGATCGCCAAGCGGACCGTCAGCCGCATGGAGCCGCTGCGTGTGACTGTGCTCATGCTCCTGGGAGCCTCGGTCATCATCACTCCCATCTGGCTGGCGACGGGTGTCAAGGTCGTCGGGTACGGCCGCGCATTGTTGCTGGGTCTGGTGGTCGCCCTGCTCTCCTCTGCCCTCCCCTACTTCCTGGAGTTGGCCGCCATCAAGCGGGTGCGGGCATCCACCTACGGCGTGCTTCTCAGCATAGAGCCGGCCATCGCGGCGCTGATGGGGTTCTTGATACTGTCGCAACGCCTGGCCTACCGGGAGATCGCGGCGATCGCCGCCATAGTCGTGGCGGCGGCGGGGGCCAGCTGGACGGCGGCTTCGAGACGCCCCACCGGGCGCGACAGAAAGGGCGAGGGGCCGGTCGACTGACGGTGCCTCGCCCCGCTGCACGGGGGCGGCTTCCTAGACCTCCCCCTTCTCGACCAAGCGGGCGAAATGCTCGAAAGTGCGGTCGTAGGTGCGTTCGGCATCGGCCGGAAACGCGCAGGCCGGCAGCTCCCTGCTCTTGAGATGGTAGGCGATGCAATCGCAGCAGACGCCTTTGCGTGAGCAGGGCGAATAGCTGCAGTTACACCGCTGCAGATTCGTTTCTTTCTTGCAATCCATGGGCTTCCTCGCTTGCGAGTGGGTCCGTGTGCTGTCATCATCGCTGATTATGCAGGCCCTGACCATCAGCGAGCTCGAAAGAGCGAGTGGGGTTCCTCGCAGCACCATCTACTTCTACGTGCGTGAGGGGATGCTCCCTGAGGCGCAGAAGGCCGCGGCGAGCCGGGCCATCTACACCGACCGCCATCTTGCGTTGCTGCAGGAGATCGTGCGGCTCAAGGCGGAAGGTCTTCCCCTGACGGCCATCAAGGAGCGGATGGCGGCCCAGATAGCCTCCGCCGGCGCCACCGATGTGGATCTCGTGGCCGAGCAGAACGAGCACGTGCGGCACTCCATCTTGGTGGTGGCCGCGCGACTGTTCGCCCGCAGGGGTTACAAGCGCACCCGGGTCACCGACATCATCAAAGAGGCGGAGGTCACCCCGCAGGTCTTTTACGGACATTTTGCCTCCAAGCTTGACCTCTTTGTGGAATCCTATGGGTTGTTCGTCGAGTGGATGCACAGTTTTCTCGCGGGTGGGTTGGTCGACGAACCCGACCCGGCCGCCCGGGAGCTGGCCCGGACCCATGGCTATCTTGGCATGCGCAATCTGAGCCCCGATCTGCTCTGTCTGGTGCGTTCCGAGGCGCTGCAGGAAGAGTGCGACATGCAGAAGGTGGTGGAGAAGTCGTATGGGGGCATGACCCGTGCCACGTTGGAGGACCTCCTACGCCTCAGGGAGCAGGGGCAGACAGCTCTGCCGGTCCCGGACGAACTCGTTGCTTTCGGACTGTTGGGCGCTGTTGAGAACATGGTCATGCGTGTGTCGTGGGACGATCGCTACTCGACCAAGGACGTGTTATGGACTGCCCTCTTCTTGTTTCTCGCCGTGGAGGGGGCGTACTCCGGACGGACGGATCTCACCGACAGGCTCACCAGGTACACGGAGGCCGTGGAACGGCTGGCCGCCCAGCCTCCGCCCACGCCCCCGGCCGCATACCTTTCATAGACGCGCCCGGGCAAATCTGATACAACTTGAGCAGAGCCGTGTCCGACATCTGATGTGTGCCTGTACGCCGGTACAGGGGCCGGAAGTGAGGGCGGCGAGTCCGCACAGAGTGGGAGACTCCTGTGACATGCGTGTGACCATGAGCTTTCTGGGTCTGCTTCGAGACCGCATGGGTCAGCCGTCGCTGACCGTGGACCTACCGGCCGGAGCGACCTACAGAGATCTTCTCGTTGAGGTCGGCCCCACCATGGAAGAGAAGCTGCCCGACTGGGTATGGGATGCCTCGCAGCAGTCATTCTCGCGAAGCGTCACCGTCTCCCGCAACCTCGAAACCGACCTGCGCGAAGAGTCCACTTGTCTCGCTGATGGTGATGAGATACTGGTCTTTCTTCTCATGGCCGGAGGGTGATCAAAAGAAAGGAGCTAAGAATGGGTATGAAGACAACCGCTGCGGTCGTCCGTGAGGTCGGCGGCCCGTATGCCCTCGAGGAGGTCGAACTCGACGACCTCCGCCCCGATGAGGTATACGTACGTTTGGAGGCGACGGGTGTCTGCCACACCGACGCCAACATGCAGGTCATGGTGCCCATGCCGGCCGTGGTCGGTCATGAGGGAGTCGGGATCGTGGAGGAAGTCGGCTCGGCCGTTGACTATGTCAAACCCGGCGATAGGGTCATCCTCTCCTGGCCGGCCTGCATGGTGTGTCCCACCTGCCTCTCGGGCCACCGGTATGTCTGCGACAACGCGTTCCAGCTGCTCTTCGGCGGAAAGCGGCTCGACGGTTCGCCGACCATCAAGCTCAATGGCGAATGGATCTCGGGGTCGTGGTTCCAGCAGTCATCGTTCGCCAACCACTCCCTCGTTCATCAGAACTGCCTCGTCAAGGTCGACAACGAGCTGCCCGCTGAGATCCTCGCCGCACTCCCGTGCGGGGTCATGACAGGCGCCGGGGGTGTGATCAGCGCGCTGCAGACAGGCCCGGCCGACGGCATACTCATCCTCGGCGTGGGTGGAGTCGGTCAGGCTGCGGTGATGGCCGCGAAGTTGGCCGGAGCCTACCCGATCATCGCCGTTGCCCGCAACCCCAAACGTCTGGAACTGGCCCTGGAGCTTGGAGCCACCCACACGGTGAACGCCAAGACTGAAGACGTGGTGGCCCGTGTCATGGAGATCAGCGGGGGCGGAGTCCGTTATGCGTTCGACAGCTCGGGTGCGAGCGCCATGTGGGAAGTGGCTGCACCGGCCCTTCTGCCCGGTGGTGTGTTCGGAGTCTGCGCGGCGGCCGACAAGGAGACGCTCGGTGGCAGCCCGCACATCATGCTCTCCAAGGGCAACCGGATCCAGTTCGTCATGGGCGGCAACGTTGTGCCCCGGGTCTTCATTCCCAAGCTCATCGAATGGTACAAGCAGGGCAGACTGCCGGTGGACAAGATCGTTGGGACTTTCCCGTTCGCGCAGATCAACGAAGCCTTCGCCTCATCGCACGACGGGACGGTCGTCAAGCCCGTCGTCTTGATGTAGCGATTCCTCGGCGCCGCGGTGAGCGGCGTCTGACGCGGGACATGGAGCCCGCGCTGAGGGTCAGCCCTTGGCGCGGGCTACCAGTTTCTGGCAGAGGCGCATGCCCTCCATGGCGTCTGTGCTCCACGAGTCCGCTCCGGCGTGCTCGCAGGCCCTGCCGTCGACGATCACGCCACCGAGCACTACGGGGGGTCGATACCCCAACTCCTTCTCCGCTGCACGGATGAGCCGGACGGTGTCTCTCATGCTGTCGATCGCGGCGATGATCAGGCCCGATAGGCAGATCACATCAGGCTGTGAACGGAGGGTCTGCTCCAAGAACCGCTCCGGGGAAACGTCCACGCCCAGGTCGATGACCTCGAAGCCGAAGCCCTTGAGCGTCATGGCAAAAAGGTTCTTACCGATGTCATGGATGTCTTTGGCGACCGTCCCCAGGATGATCGTGCCTGCGGAAGTCCTGTCAGAAGACTGCGGGTAGGCCGGCTGGGCCAGATCGAGCACCTCCGTGAACAGCTCACCCGCCATGATGAGGCCGGAGATGAAGTACTCCTGGCGCTCGTAGCGCTCGCCCACCACCCGCAGCGCCTGCTGGCAGGTGTTGAGAATGGACTGTGGACTTACACCAGTCTCGAGAAGCTGAGTCGTGAGCTCGAGCGCGCGCCGCTCATCCAGCTCGATCATGGCCAGGCGTAGTCCGTCAAGAGTGGCTGGTCGTGTCATTCGAGTTCCGTTCTACTCGGGTCCCAATCGTGCTCGCAACCGAAACAGCTCGGCACGCAGAAGAAACCAGCCCCAGCTGACCGGCGTGCGGTCGTCGTCTTTGAAGACGTGCTCGAGACAGAGAGCCAAGGCCCCCTCAGGTTGCATGAGCACCTCCGCGCTCTCTGTGTCCAGCTTCACTGCCGTCAACGTCAGTTCCCCCCGCGGAAAGCGCTGCGCCCTGCCGGAATCCAGAAAGGCGTGCAGCGAGGTGAGCTGCAATTGCGACTCGACAAAAGGACGCCTTGGATCGTAGGTTATGTATTCCCTGTGATACATGGCTGGGCTGTCACTGTAGAGGACGAGTCGTCGCAAGTAGATCACGCGCTCGCCGAGCGGTACATGAAGCATCTCGGCGACCTTCTCGTCGGCCCTCGTCATCTCGGCCGACAGGAGCCGGATCTCCGCCGACTCGTCCAACCACTCGCCCACGGGAGAATCGAGTCTGAACGTCGATTCGCTCAGATTAGGCGAGCGGGCGTACATACCGCGTCCCTTCTCACCGGCGATGAATCCTCGATGCTCGAGGATGGTGAGCGCCCTCCGTAGCGTCATGGGACTCACCTCGAACTCCCGGCTCAATTCCGACTGAGAGGGCAGGCGGCTTCCAGGCGGGTAGACGCCGGAGGATATGCGATCGGCCAGCACCGCGGTTATGCGCTGATATGCAGGCAAATCATCCGTGGCCGTTTGTGTCTCCTCCGGCCCATCGCTTATCCCAAGGTGCTCCGCTCGTACCATACTCAACCTGAGAATTCTCCCGCAGCAGAGAATGGATTAGGTTCCATCCCGACAAAGGTGATTCGTCGCGACGGATCACCGCGTTCCATACACGTGACAGCCACAACCACTCTTGAACCTGTCTAGTGATTCGCTGTCTGAGACGATATCACACCCTCTATACAAGTTTCTTGCGCTCACCGACGGCGTCTTGTATAGTCAGCCGGGTAGGGACTTCGTGCCTGGGGATCAGACTACCCTCGGGAGCGTAGTGCTTTGGTTACGAAAGGAGCCGCGGTGTCTCATCCACTAGTCGAAGCCATGGCCAACATGAAAGAAAAGGAGGCCCTCCAGATAGTGGAC
>DAIRFC010000080.1:0-2239 GCA_036795215.1 Actinomycetota bacterium
CCCTCTTGCCTGTCATGATCCCCCCAATAGGAACTGGCGCACTTCGCGTCCGAACGGCTTTCCTTGGGCCGGATGGCCCATCCCCGGATAGAGTACCAGCTTCGCCCCCGGTATCCCCCGGGCGGTCTCGCGGAAGAGCTCTTCGGTGTAGAAGGGGTCTGCGGCGCCGGCGATCACCAGGGTCGGTGCACTGATCTCGGCTAGGCGGTCCCGCAGATCGAAAGCATCCTCGGCTTCGATGGTCGCCACCAAGTCGGAGGGATCTTCCGGAGCGCCCAGAGGTCGCAGACACCCCACCATGGCGCTGAGGGCGCCGCCATACCAGCGACGATGCATGACGAACTCGGTCAGGATGGCGTTCGCCTGTCGCCACTTCCTCGCGCGCGCGAAGTCCCGGAGCTGCAGTTGCACGTCTCTCCCCGCCGGTCCCAGCTTGTAGGCGGCGGAGTGGACCACCAGGTTGCGCACTAACTCGCCGTGGTCGGCCGCGAACTGCAGGGCGATCGATCCCCCCGTGGAGGTCCCCAGGATGTCCACGGGTCCCGAGAACTCCTGGACGATCATCTCGGCGTAGTCGGCGGCCAGATCGGCCATGGTGCATCCTTGCGAAAGACCCTTGCGCCGGTTGACCAGGTAGACCGTACACTCGGGCAGGAGCGGCCGGTAGATCCCCATCATGAAGCGGGCGCTGAGTGCGCCGATCGCCTTGTTCTCGAAGCTCAGACCGGCGAACACCACGACCGGCCGGAGACCGTCTCCCATGCGGTTGTAAGGCAGCCCGTTGCGCGTGAGCCCGGCGGGGGCGGCCAGTCCCGGTGGCTCCGCGGCCCGCACCATCACTCGATCACCTGAATGACGGCGCCCAGTGACCGCGCCCAACTCTCGATTGCCTGCCAGTCGCGGTCGTCGTGCGCGCCCAGTCCGTACAACGGGCTTGCTTTCAGTTTCGTGACCAACTTGTCGAGACCGTGTAGGACCGCCGGGTCGTACTTGCCCACGAACATCTCGGAGGCCACAGGTTTCAGCCAGCTGAGTTCCGCGAGGGTCTTATCCATCTGCCCGCGCGCTTCCGCGAGGTCGTCGGCGGTGGTGGTGGGACCCAGCGCGAAGAACGCCACCGGCATCTTCTCGAGAGCCCCGCGGTGCCGTTCCAGAAAGGCGGTGCCGGTCTTCAGCATCTTGCCGAAGTAGTACGCAGTGCCGAACACCACTCCGGCATACTGCGAGAGGTCGCGCACGCTCTCGACGGGCAGTACGTCGACGGTCAACCCGTCATCGCGTAGGGTGGCGCCCACCCGATCCGCCACCTCGCGCGTGGAACCGTAGCGCGTTGCGTAGACGACGAGAATCTTCATGGAGGTCATCAGCCTCACTCCCTTCTTCGCGATCACGCAGCCGGCGACACAGGAATAATCGGACGTGCGTCCCGGGCGAACCCGGTGATGATCGACGGGGCAAGCGTGGCGAACGCACACATTATCGTGACCATAACCAGGCCTGCCCCCCTATGCCGGATACCGTGCTCCAGTCCGGCCATCGCGGAAAGTGCTCCAAAGACTATCGTGACGATACGCGAGGCTTTCTTCATTTCGACCCTCCGGCAATGAGCCGCCGGATCGCGTCGAGCGCGGCCTCCGGGGCACGGCTGGATGGATCGTTGCGCAGCAAGCGGATGGCCTCCGTGCCGATGGCCATGGCGAAGACCGTCGTCGTCGCGGGGTCTTCAACGTGGAATTCGCCGGATTCATTCCCCTGCTCGATGAGCGCCTGCACCATCGGCCCGAACACCCGCGCATTGACCTCGTTCACGATCTCGGGCGGCTCGGTGGCCTCTTGGTAGGGGTTGGCTTCGAATCCGCGACGGGCGTCGTCGAAGGCGATCTTGGTCACCTCCACGATGCGGCCCAGCGCACTGGTCTCGGTCAGTCGCGCTTCCACCCTCTGCCGCTGCTGGGTGGCCCACAGCTCCACCGAGGCGCGGTAGAGGTCCTCTTTGGTGGGGAAATGCTCGTAGATGGTCTGCTTGGAGATGTGCAGGCTGCGCGCCACGTCGTCGACCGAGGCGCGCCGGTAGCCGTACCGCATGGCCAGTTCGCCGAACGTGGCTGCTATCTGGTCTCTGGTGGCGGGCATCCGCGTGTCCTCTCGGTATGTACGCATGTACGCTTATAGTACATGAGTACAGCATAGGTCGGCCGAAGAAATCTGTCAAGGGGTCGGCAAGGCGCGAGGTACCATG